>JALGVA010000116.1 GCA_029820295.1 Candidatus Zipacnadia bacterium | reverse complement strand
GACACGGTGCGCTGGGTGGTGCGCGCGGTGAACCGCAACGAGTACAAGCGCCGCCAGGCCGCCCCGGCGCTGAAGGTCACCACCAGGGCGTTCGGCACCGGCCGCCGCATGCCCATCGCGGCGCGCTACGAGGCGTAGCAGCGGCCGCTCACATGACCGGACGCCGGGTGCCCTCGCCCGCCGCTCCCGCGCGTCCCGTCACGGCTGCAGCGCCGGCAGATTCCTCCAGCTCTTGCCCAGCCACCACAGCGAGTCGGCCAGCTCGTCCCAGTACTGCATCATGCTGCCCGCCAGCTCCGCCGGGTCGGCGGCCAGGCGGTCGGCGCGCATCTGCGCCAGCTCGTCGTCGCTGATGCCCAGCAACTGCGCGGCCTGCAGCTCCTCGGCGTTCCATCCCTGATCGCGCAGGCGCGCCTGATAGGCCTGAGCCGCGGCCTCGGTGACGAACAGGTCGGGCACACCCGCGGCGCGCACCGCGTCGATCACGTCGTCGAGGCGGCGCGAGATGGTCATCATGCCCGCGCCCGCCTGGTGCTTGTAGTCGATCAGCACAGCGGCCTGGGTCATGGCCCAGTCGTCCTCACCCGCGGCCAGCGCACCGGCCATGCGGTCCTCGCAGATCTGCGCGGCGCGCACTATCGCGAGGTTGTCGGCGACCGCCGCGGCCAGCGCGTTGAGCGCCGCCGCGTGCTCGGCCGACAGGGCCCCATCGGTCTGCACCGCCGGCAGGTCAATCGGCTCGGGCACGGCCATCTCGGTGAAGTCGTCGCGCGGCGGATCGGAGCCCAGCGCCTGGGAGGCACGGCCCCAGGCATCGAAGTTGAAGTCGAGGATCTTGCCGAAGAGGTAGTCGGGGATGCCGAAGCCGGCGATGCCTGAGACCGCACCGGCGGGATCGGTCGCCAGATCGACCGCCTGCTTGCCCTTCTGGAACCAGTCGATGGTCTTCTTGGCGTTGTTGTAGGCGTTCTTGCCATCGCCCCCGGACGGACCCGCGTCGTCGTCCTCGTCATCGTCGCGCGGGCGCGGGTCAGGCCGGAAGTCAGGCAGCTCGCGCGAGCCGCCCGAGATGCCCAGCCGCTGCCGCCCGCGGCTGGCGGGCATCGCCCCACCGCGCGATGGCCGGAAGGGTCGCAGCCCGCCGGGATTGCCCATCGGCGCCTGCCAGGTCGTGGTCGGCGGCAACAGCGCCAGACGTACTCCGTCCATCGGCGTGGTGCGCACCGTGGCGACCGTGCCGGCCACCGGCTCGCTGCCCAGCAGCACCGTCAACTCCGACGCGCACGCCCTGCGTGCCATGTTCAGCCAGGTGCGCAGCCCCGGCGCCTCATCGATGGCCTCGGCGGTCACGCGCTCGAAGGCGTCGGTGAACTGCGCGAGGTCCGCGAGGGCGGTCATGCGCTCGGGGTCCGCGGATGCGTCCGGCACGTGCTCGGCGATCTCGCGCACCTGCTGCATGGTCTCGGCCGCCACCTGGTAGAGCGCGCCCACCGCGCCGCCTGGCCCGGAGCCGCCCGCGGGCAGCCCGGTCAGCACCAGGTCGTCGGGCGAACACGTCAGCTCAATGGCCTCCCCCGTGGGCGTCACCAAGCGCAGCGACGCGAGCCTGTGCGCGGTCACGCCACCACCGGCCGCGGCGGGCTCGGCGTCGGCGTAGAACGCCTGGATGGTTCCGCCGTAGCGGTTGACGATCTCGCTGATGCGCCCGGCCGCGTCGGTCACCACGGAGAACGCCTCGGGCGCGTAGAGCTGGATGGTGGTATCCGGGTAGCTGTGCGGGAAGTAGCGCACGAAGAAGCCGTCGGGCGTCCACGACCAGCGCCCGCGCGGCACGACCGCCCCGCCCTCATCCTCGGGCTCGCCGGCGAGCACCGCGATGTTCTCGAGCGCCTCGAAGTCGTAGACCTCCTGCTGCAGGCGCTCGCGCAGCCGCGCCTGGGCCTCGAGCACCATGCGCACCTCGTCCGGCACATCGACGAAGGCCTGGTCGAACAGCTCATCGGGGATCATCCCCAGCGCGCCGCCGTTGAGCCGGTGGATCTGTTCGCGCGTAAGCAGCACGTCGGCCGCCTCGCGCAGCTCAGGCGACATGTCGGAGACCCTGGCGTGCGCCTCGATGGCCCAGATGAGCGACTGCACGCGATCCTGCGCCACCTCCGGGTGCACCATCGACTGATCGAGCACCGACTGGATGACGTCGGCCAGCTTGCCCTGCAGGGGCGCGTAGAGGTAGCCCTCACCCGAGCCGGGGCCGTGCGTGCCCGCGTGCAGGCAGTAGGAACGGGCGCGCAGCTCGTACATGCCCGGCAGCGCCACGATGAAGGCGCCGTCGCCGCTGAACGGGAGCTGGCACATCGGCGCGGTGACGACGGGGTCGAGATCATCCAGGAAGGGCACGCCGGTGACCGCATCGTCGAAGCTGCTCGACAGCGCCGGCGGCTCATCGAGGATGCGCCGCAGGTCCGGGATCCTCAGGTCGAGCTGGTCGCGGACGATGTCCCCCACGTCCGGTACCCTGGGTTGGGGCAGTCGAAATTGCGCAATCGCGCCGGCGCTCGCCATGAGCACGAATGCCGCCAGCAGCACGAGAACGAACGGCTGTCTCCTCATCACACTCACCTCTCCAGAGCCGTGTACGGAATTCGTCGCATGATGATGCCAGTCGAGTATTCGGTGTGGCCCCCGACCGGCCCTGCCATCACGCGAGCTTACCTCACCTCCTCCTGCAGGTCCATTGCCGCCCGCGCCACCCGCCAGCGCCAGTAGTCCATGGTGCTGCGGTCCCACGCGTTCGACGGGTCGCGGTAATCCAGGTTCACCGCGTCGGTCAACTCCTGCAGCGTCTGCCGCGCGGCGCGCGCCGCCTCGCCATCCACCCGGCCCTGCTCGCCCGCCCGCGCCAGCAGCTCCTCGAGAAGCTGTACGTAACGGTAGTCGTCCACGCCCTCGCGCTGCTCCAGCATACCGATCGAGGGCAGGACCTCCCAGTCGGGCGTGTAGTGGCAGTCGCACGAGACACGCGAGCCCGACGGCAGCGCCTCGAACGGATCGCGCGAGTCGCCATCGTAGCTGAACGACCACTGCGCCCGGCAGTAGGCATCCACACGCCACGGATAGAAGCCGAAGCTGAAGCGGGTGGCGCCCATGTTGTAGAGCCCGAGCGTGCAGCCGTGATCGCGGATCTCGGCGATGGTGTCGGCGTTGACCGGGAAGGCGGCGTTGGGGATGACGATGTCGGCCTCCTCGAGGTACTCGCGCGCGATGGAGGCGCGCAGCGTCGAGATGCAGGTGCGGAAGCCGCCGGGCACCGCCTCCCGGCAGCGGTTGATGGCTTTGAGCAGCTCGCGGCCGTAGCGCGCGCCCTTGGCGCCGTCGTTGCCCAGCTCGTCCTGCACGTAGAACACGATGTCGGGCAGGCCCTCGGCGCGCGTCTGCTCGTAGATGAAGCTCACCATCTGCGACATCTGCGCCACTGTCTCGTCGCTGAAGCGGATGTCCTCCATCGCGGTGGTGCCCAGTTGGCCACGATGGAGAAAGCCCTCGCACTTGGGGAAGATCTGCGGCCCGCCCAGGTAGTAGTTGAGCACGCGCTCGCTGAAGTTGGGGATCGACGCGGCCATGCGCCACACCTGCAGATAGTACTCCCAGGTGTCGGTGGTCACGAGCTGCCCGTCGGCGCCGAACTCCAGGGGATACCAGGGCAGGCTGTCGAAGAGGCCGGTGAAGCCCTGGTCGGCGAGGAACTCCATGCGCGCGCGCAGCACGCGCCACACCATTTCGTCGGGCAACGCGTTCATCGTGCGGTAGTGCCGAAAGGTGGTGCCCGACAGGTCACCCGCGTAGACGCCCGAGTAGCAGCGCGACATTGGCAGCTCCAGCGGCAGCACGCGCACCTCGACGGGCAGCCCCACCTCCGCGCCGGCGGCGGTCAGTGTCAGCGTGCCGGCGTAGAAGCCGGGCTGCGCGTCCGCGGGAGTGAACAGGTCCACCCAGTATCCGCGCGTGAGGCCGGCCTCCATGCGGTCCGGGCGCCACGGCACCAGGAAGTGCGGGCGCACCTCGTAGCCGCCGGTCACCGGGTACTCGCCGAAGCGCACGTAGCGGATGTCCAGCGCCGACGCCGGGATGACGGCTCCGCCCTCGCCCTGCAGGTCACTCGCGACCAGGTCCACGGTGCCCTCAAGCTCGCGCAGGGGCGTGACCGCGACCACGCCCGACTCGCGCTCGCCCGGGCTGGCGAACAGGCGCAGCGGGCGGCCGAGGTCCCACGCGGTCGGTCGCGTGTTCGGGCGCAGGCCACCGGCGCTCGGGCGCACCCACATGACCACGCCGGCATCGGCCATCGCGGCGGGCAGCTCGGGCACCTCGCGCTCGGGTTCGGCGGCCAGCCACGGGTACTGACGGTTGAAGAACTCCTCCTGAGCCGCACGGAACTGCGTCAGCGCGCTCTCCCCCGCCTCGCTGCCGACGGGGAAGATCCACAGCGCGTTGATCGGCGCATAGCGCGAGGCCGAGACCGCCAGCGCACCGCCCGCCACCTGCACCTGGGCCTCGCCGAACGGGATCCAGCGCGCGATGTTCGCCTGGTAGAGGTTCACATCCGGGTGCCAGTCGCGGTAGTAGTTGGCGAAGTAGCGTCCCTGCGGGTCGAAGAACTCCTCGGGCGAGTCGCCCTGCACGTAGAGCACCTCGCCACCTGCGGTGATCTCGTAGGCGCGGAAGTGCGAGTCCGGACGGTTCGCGCCGGGGCGCGAGTACTGGCCGGTGAGCACCACCACGCGGTAGGCGCCATCGGGCAGGTCCACGCGGAAGGGCGTGCCGCCGTAGATGCCGTCGCGCGTCACGTCATCGAGCACCAGCGTGTCGCGCAGCACGCGCCGGTTCTGATCGAAGGCCTCGAAGCGGGCGCGGCCCTCCGTGTAGCCGTAGCCGCGCTCGCCGTCATATGCGGTGTCGGCGACCACGCGGTAGAAGCCCTCGCCTGTCGGGGCGTCCGGCGCGCAGAAGTCGAAGCGCCACACGCCGTCGGCCGGCGGCGCCGGCGGCTCCTCCGGCGCATCCTGCGCGCAGGCGCATGTTGCGGCCACAACCGTGGCGATGAGCGCGATGACGGACAGCCGGTCTGCTCGTGTCATTGCAGCACCCTCCGATCGGCGCCGCGTCACTCCTGCTCATTGAAGGGCACGTCACCGTATGTGTTCTGAAGCTCCGCCACCTGGGCCGCGCAGGTGCGCGCGAGCATCGCCAGGTGGGCGGGTTGCAGGTAGTCCATGGGCACCAGCGCCTCCCACGCCAGGTCGTCATACTCATCCAGCGCCAGCCGCCCGAGCGGATCGTGCCAGTTGCGCGCCAGCAGCTCGCGGGCGATGCGCTCCTGCTCGGCGGCGTCCTCGCCCGGCATTCCGCCCGAGAAGGCGTAGACGTACGCCTCTCCACGGTAGACGTTGGTGTACACCGGCGGCCCGCTCTCGGTGGTCATCCGGTAACTGCGCTCGCCGCCGGGCTCGTGCGGCAGCCCCGTGGCCTCGACGATCGCCGCCAGGCGTGGCGTGAGCGCCTCGGTGTCCCCACCGGGGTAGTACTCCTCCGACGACTCCAGGCTCGTGTCGGTGGGGTCATCGATCCACGCCTTCCCGCGCGCGGACGCGACCCGGCAGACCTCCTTGAGGTACTCCGCGGTCGCGAACTGCACCGGCACCTTCGCCAGCCACACCAGGTCGTCGTCGGGCGTAAGTGCCAGGCCGCCGTAGGGATCGGCGTAGTTCCAGCGCAGCGCGTTCAGCCCCGATCCGCCCGGGAGCGGCGGCAGCGCCATCGAGATCACGATCAGGTCGCCGAGCTGCGCGGCCAGCACCGTCGTGTCGTTGTCGTAGGGCAGCTCGAAACGCCCGTCGCTCTCTCTGAATATCAGGTCGGCGCTCTCCAGCATGGCCCCCAGCGATGTGCCCGGATCGGCCGGCGGCGCCTCGTCCTCGGGCGGCGACTCCAGCCACGTTGCGATGCGCGCCACGGGGATGGCGAGGCCCTCGTCGGACTCCGTGGCGCCCACGTTCAGCCCGATCACCCGCCCCTGCCCATCCACGAGCAGGCCCCCGGCTCCCCCGAGGCCGCGTGCGCTGCAGCGCAGCATGCGCGCAGCGCCCTCGCCCTCGTAGCGGACGGCCTGCCCCGCCTGTGCGCTCAGCCTGCCCAGGCCCACAGGCTCCGCCAGCGCGAACACGGGCTCACCCGCCTGCACCTCGCCGCCGAGCTCAAGCGGCGTCACGTCCGCTTCGCCAGCCTGCAGCAGCGCCAGACCCACGTCCTGACTCTCGCGCACGACCGTGCAGTCGTAGCCGCGCTCCTCGTCGGTCCCTGCGCGGAAGATCGCGCGCACCGTGCGGAGGTAGACGATCTCATCACCGGCGGCGCCATCGGCCTGCGCCAGCGGACCGGCGGCGCACACGATGCCGCCGTCGGCGGTGAGCACGAAGCCGATGGTTGTGTGCGTCTGCGAGCCGGCGTCGGTGAGCGCGGTCACCTCGACGAGCGCGACGCCATCGCGCACCTGCTCGAGTACGCGCGCAGCCGCCGCCAGATCCTCGGCGCTCTGACCGGGCCTGGGCTCAGGACGCATCCACTCGATCCGCGGGGGGCATCCCGCCAGCAGCAGCGCCGCCAGGGCGGCCGGCAACGCGGCGGCGGCGCGCGCGCTCACGGGCCCGCCTCCGCGAAGGGCGACGCCGCCACACGCAGCAGGTCGTCGCCGGCCGCGACCACGCCCTCCTCCCCCATCGCCGCGATCTCCAGGCGATAGAGCCCCGGGCGCAGCCCCTTCACCGGCATGACCGCAGACAGCACCGGACCCTCCACGCGACCGATCTCCTGTTCGGCGGCCAAGGTGCCGGCCTGATCGACCAGCCGCGCGACCAGGGTCAGCCCGCGTGCCGTCAACCGCCCCACGCCCAGGCGCGCCGTCACCGGTACCGGCGGCCCATCCGCGAGCGTGGCGCGACTGCCCAGCCGCACCGTCATCGGGCCGGGCAGAGCGCCGGTGCGGCGCGTCGCGAAGACCGCGGCGCCGGCGGCGTCGGTGATGTCGATGCGCGCGCTCCACGCGCCCTGCCGGGCCTGCACGTCGAAGACCAGGCCGACCTCGCGCCGCCCGCCCTCCGGCAGCGTGAAGTCGGTGGAGCGCTGCAGCCACTGTCCCGGCGCCTCGAGGGTCAGGCTCAGGCGGTACTCTCCGCCCGGCCCCGAGAGGTGCCGCACGTCAAGGCGCATGAGATTGCGCCCCGGCCCCACGCCCGACAGGTCGATCTCATCGACGGCCAGCCGGGGCTCCCCCAGCGTCATCACGCCGAACTGCCGCGGGTCGTGCCAGTTGCTCGTGGGCGACAGGCACGTGTACTCCTCAGTGTCCCAGTCGGCGCTGGTCAGGTTGATACCCAGCTCATGGCCGGCCGGCGCCCCCGCCAGGCCCACGCTCGCCAGCGGCAGCGCCATCTCGACCGTCCACTGCTCCTCCTCGACCAGCACCGCGCGGCGCACGCCCGACGACCACGCGTCGTCGGAGCGGCGCTCCAGCTTCATGTCGCCCGGCCCTGCTCCGCCCGGATCGGGCACCTCAACGATCACGTGGCCCGCGTCGTAGAGCACACCCGCGGAGTTCACGATCATCTGGAAGTACTCGCTACCGGTGCTGAAGGGATCGACGAAGACCTCGACCTCGTCGTCCTCCCAGACGGCACTGTCGTCATCTTCGAGCGTGAGCACACGCAGCTCGGTGCCCGGCTCGCGCTCGAGCCGCACGGCGAAGTAGAGGTAGTCGTCGTCGTAGGCGGCCCACGCCTCGCGCGCGTGCCGCGCGGGCGTGGCCGACAGCCCGAGCCGGAAGGCGCCCAGGTAGGCGCTCGGCTCCTGCCAGACGGCCTCGTCGAGGCGGCCGTCGAGCGATGGCGGCGCCGTGGCGCGGGGCGGCGCAAAGCGCAGCCGGTCTGCCTCGGGCACGGGCGCCTCCGGCGCCTCCGCGCGCACGAAGCGGATCTCCTCCAGCAGTTCGGCGTGCGCGGCCGCCGCAGCCACCAGCGCCGCAGCCACGAGCACGACACGCGCGATCGGTCGGCTCCACACCACAGTGTCAGCGCGCAAAGGGACCCTCCGCTCTGCGGAAGGGCAGCAGCACCTCGTGCGCGCGCTCGCCCGGCGCGCGGCCAAGGGCGAGGCGCAGCGCGTACCGCCCTTCGCTCAGGCTGGGAACGGGCACGACCACGACCCCGGTGCGGGCCTCGAGGGTCACGTCATCGCCGGCGAGGCCGGTCAGGCCGTCGGGCGGGGTGATATCCCAGCGCAGCGCGCGCAGGCCATCCGCCCACGCCTCCTCCGACACCGTCACCTCGACCGGCAGCGACGCGTCGGGGCTCATCAGCGTCTCCCCCGAGAGCACGCGCGCGTCCAGCGGCGGCGCCAGCAGCACCTCGAGCGCCACGTTGTCGAGGTACACGACCGGGCTGTCGGCCAGGTCGGGCGGCTGGCGCACGCTGATGTTCACGTCCCCCCGGCGCGTCTCGCCCATGCGGAACACGAACTCCGTGCTCCAGTGCGACCACTCGTTCACATCGGCGGTCATGCGCAGGGAGTGCGCATCCAGCGGCGGGCCGCTCTCGCCCCACTGGCGCATGGTCATCGTGGCACCCTGCGCGGTCGGGCCACTGGCGAGCAGGATCCAGGCGCTCAGGCGCATGCGCCGGCCGTCCCAGGGCGCAAGCTGCTCGCCGGTGAGCCGCTGCTGCGCAATGAGAATGCGCTCCTCGCCGACGGTGGTGAGGTCGTAGACCAGGCACTGCCGGCCGTCCTGGGCCTGCTCGTCGGTGTAGCGGATCGAGTCGGCGATCAGGCGGTCGCTGGTGTCGGGGCGTGGCGGCCAGTCGCTGAAGCGCCAGCCGCCGGCATCGGCGTCCTCGAAACTGGCGTTGCTGAGCAGGTTGGGGCCGGTATCGGGCTGCAGGTTCAGCGGCGGGAGTGGCGCGCCGTCCTGCGCCGCGGACGGGCACAGACACAGCGCGCCCGCGAGCCAGAGTACCGCGGCATATCGCACGAGTCGCATCCTAGCCCCTCCCGTCGGCGCCGGCTTCATGGTGGTCCGGGCTGTCGGGTGTTTTGCCGTCGGGGCGGCCTATCCCTCCATCGGCGCGCGATCGTGGCGAATCGGCGAGGCCCGCCCGGCGCGGGCGCCGGGCGGGCCTCTGGTTCAGCGTGACTATGTGCGCTTCTCTGCCACCTCCGAGTATTGAAGTGGGCTGCGATCAGGTCTCTCGGAGCGCCGGGACAATCATAGGCATCAACCACCGGGTCCCGTAACGCTTGCAGCAGTGACATTGTACCCGCCCCGGCCAGTGCGCAAACGGCATGGCGCAGGGGCGAGCATCGCCCCCAGCCACAGCGCGCCGGCGCTATCCTTGCCGGATCGAGCGGCATGCCGACCAGATGGCCGCATGACCAGGTGTCGGGCCACCGCGCGGCGAACCTGATGCCCATCCACACCAGGCGGGTGTCAATTCCGTCATGCGGAGGCCGAGCCCCTGCCCACGACCCGCGAGCAATGCGCCAACTACTCGATCAGCATCGAGATGTGCCCGTGCACTTCGGAGAGCTGCGAACGCCGGGGCATCTGCTGTGAGTGCATCCAGGCGCACTGCGCGAAGGGCGGCAAGTCCGCATGCATGCGCGGCGCCGAACGCGACCCGGGCACCATGAGTCTGGCCGCACGCGCGCTGAAGGAGTGCGACCTCAACTCGGCGCGCAACCGCGAGTTCCCCGTGTGCCCCTGAGAGCCACGCAACAATAAGGCAGTCTGCTGCAACTGCGTGCGCAACCACTTCGCCGTGGACGGCTCGGGGCGCGTCGCCTCCATGCGCTGAGGCCCTTCAACGCGAAGCGGCCGCGCCCGACCATCCCGGGCGCGGCCGCCAACACTCGTGGCCCGGCTCTCAGTCCCTGCGCATCGACTTGACGCGCAGGTACTCAACCGCCACCATGGTGCCGGTCGTCTCCGCCAGCGTGGCCACGCGCTCGAGCGCGCGGTTGAGCTGCTGCTCGTGCAACTCCTCGGCGTCGGGCTCCTCGTCCATGGCCCTGCGCTCGGCCTCATAGGTCGCCAGCAGCGCCTTAGCCATCATGGCCGCGCGCTGGGTGGCGTAGCGGCGGTCGCGCGTGGCGCCGAAGATCTCGCCGATCTTCTCGTACAGCTCCGTCCAGATGCCCTGGGCCGTGGCACGCGCGCGTGTCGCCGTCGCCTGCCGCTCGGCGAGCTTCACGCGCAGCTCGCGACGCTCCTTCTCGCGCTCCCACGCGCCCGGATCGGTGCCCTCGACCAGCTCGACGCTCACGTCGCGCCCGAGCGCACGCGAGACCGACTCGCGCACGAGTGGCCCATTGGCGGTGCTGGTAAGCTGCGTGCCCACCGACATCTGCCCCGGCGGCAGCCCCAGGACGAAGACATCCCCGTCCAGTGCCAGCGGCCGGGCGGCGTTGGCGCCGTCCCACAGGCCCTTCTTGAAGTCGCCCATCTCGGCCAGAAGGATCTCCTTGGCCTGCTCCCAGATCGCGTTCAGGTCGGGCTGTTCGCTCATGGTCCGCCTCCTGAGAAGGTCGCCCGCGGGTCAGGGCGTGTGCGGCTCCCCGCCGGGCACGATGTAGCTGCCGGTCCACTCCGGCTGCGCCGGGACCTCCCCGGACGCCAGCAGCGCCTGCCACTTCTCGTCAGTCAGCCGGTCGGATGCCGGCCAGTGGAACTCGTAGTAGCTGAAGCACCCGCCGCGCGCGATCTGCAGATCGCCATCGGGGTGCGGCACGACCACGTAGATTCGATACGCGGGCCCCACGCCCACCTCCAGCACCTGGTCCCAGAAGCTGTGCACGTCGGCGATGGCCGCCATGTTCCGGTCGGTCTCGTTCTCGATGCTGAACCAGTTGCCCACGCCCTCGCCCCCCTCGACCACGCTCAGCGTCAGCCGCTCCAGCTCACCGCCGAAGTACTGGATGCGCTCGTACTCCTGCGCGCTCAGCGGCTCGTTGGTCAACTCCTTCTCGGCGCAGCTCTTCAGGAACAGCAGGATGTCCTCAAGGCGGTCGTAGGCCGCGCCCAGGCGCTCGGGCAGAATGCCGCGCTCCTCGAGGCCCCGCCGGCTGCGCCATGCCAGCCAGGCCAGCCGCGCGAACACCTCCGGGTAGGGCTCGACGTAGCCCTTGGGCGTAGCGGGCTCGCCCGCGCCCATCTCCGCGCCCGACTGCTTGGCGTAGAGGATGGTGTCATGGCGCAGCTCCGCCCAGCTCGACAGTGTCGTCCCCAGCTCCTTGTCCAGCCACGAGTCATTCTGCATGAAGGTCGGGTAACCCTCGCCCTTCGGCTCGAGCAGCGGCCGCAGGCTGAACAGCCAGCCCCAGTAGAGGTTCGAGCGCCACGTCGCCTCGTCGGTCTGCTCGAAGCGCTGCGTGACCTTGTCGAGCTGCGCCTCGTAATTGGCGTAGCGGTCCTGGTCGTACTGCTCGGTCAGGATCTGGCGCGCGCGCGCCGAGCCGAGCGCCGCCGCTACGTCCAGCCCCATGGGCACGTCGCGCGCCGTCTCCGGTCCCGGTGTGCCCACCAGCGGAGAGACGAGCTGCTGCAGGGCCCACGAGTCGGGGATGAAGCGCTGGCCCATCAGGCGCATCTGCCGGCCCTGCGACTTCGGCTCCCCAACGAAGTTGCCCTGCGCGTCGGCCTCGAAGAGATAGGGCGCGATCTCGGGCGCGGGCAGCGTCTCGCGCGCGCGAGCGATGAAACCATCGATCTTTGCGTCCGACCCCAGCTCCTCCAGCGGAAGCGTGCTGCCGAGGACCTCCTGCGCAACCGGCAGGTAGTCGGCGTAGCTCAGGTCATCGGCGCCGCCCACGAAAAACTCGACCGGCTCGTACAGCCGCTCCCAGGCGGAGCGCACCTGCTCGTCCTCGTCCAGGGTCTTCGTGATCAGCAGCGCCTGACGCGTCTGGCGGCGGTTGATCTCCTGGTCATCGCTCTCGAGGTTGAAGCCGACCAGCCCGTACCACATCATGGCGCGGAAGTAGCGTCCCAGCTCGTCAGAGCGCGTGTAGTGCCCGCGCGGATTGAACTGCGTGTAGTGGATGGTGGTGCCCATCACCGGCGACTCGGCGCGCATCGCGTGCGCCTCGATCAGGGCCAGCTCCTGATCGACCGTCTCGGAGACATCGCCGGGCACCTCGGCCGTGGGGTCGAGCAGCTTGTCCGCGACCGCGAAGAAAGCGACGTTGCGCAGCGCCGCCTCACGCACCGGCCCCTCGGGGGCCTCGGGGAGCTGCGCCTGGGCCGCATCCATGAGCAGCCCGGTCATCTGCTGCGCCAGGCCGATGAGATGCTCCTGCTCGACGGTGCGCAGGCTGAAGTCGAAGAAGACGTGGTAGGCCTGCAGCAGCGAGTCGACGGTGATGAAGTTCGCGGCCGCGTCGCTTTCGGCGTAGTCCTCGTAGAGCATGAACATCTGCTCGGCTTCATCGGGGACGACCACGAAGCCGACCTCGGACAGCCGCCGCTTCTGGGCGTTGGTCAGCTCGGAGTAATAGTCGAGGTTGCGCACGGTGCCCAGGTCGCGCGGGATCTCGTAGGTGGCCGCCTGCGGCATGATGCTCACCGTGAAGCGGTCGGGGACCTGGTCGGCGGCCGTGGGAGGTGGCGCGGCGGGCTCCGCGGGCTCGTCGTCGCGCGGGGAGCCACAGCCGATCAGCACGGCGACGCTCGTGACCAGCGCCGGCGCCAACAGGGCGATGCGGGTGGAGCGCTTCATCGTGCCTCCTCCTCGATGGCCGGGTCAGGGACGGTCGGGCGGCGGACCCGTCCGGGTCGCAGGAACATTTCCTCGCAGCGCCGGGCAGTCCTGCGTGGGGGCGGAGCGCGGCGGGCCCGGGGTTAGGCGCCTGGTGGCGCGTCCGGTCGGTCGTCGTCACCGGAGAAGTTCAGGTCGTCGAGTTCGGACGGGCCGGCGTCATCCCCGGCCTGGTCGCCGTCTTCGGTCTCGGGCGCGCTCAGATCGGCCAGGTCCGCGAGTCGGCGCGGCGCCAGCGGGTCGTCCTCCGGCTCGGGCGCAGGGGCGCTCAGGTCGCGCAGGTCCTGCGGCGGCGGCTCAGGCCGGGCCTCTTCGGGCAAGGCAGAGCCCGCGGCCGCCGGCCGGGCGGCGGTGACGCCGTTGGCCGCCTCATCCGAGAGGCGCCCGTGCTCCGCCTCCGCCTGGCTCGAGCGGGCCGCGTAGTCGTAGTAGTAATAGTAGTAGTAATAGTAGTAGTCGCCTCCGGTCACGCGCAGCTTGTTGAGCACGACACCCAGCACGTCGGCGCGCGCGTGGCGGAACAGCCGCTCGAGGTCGCGCATGGCCCGTTCCGTCACCTGGCCCGACTCGGCCACGATGATGGTGCGATCTACCTTGGACGACAGGATGCCGGCGTCGGTGAGCATGACCGCCGGCGGCGAGTCGAAGATCACCATGTCGGCCTGCTCCGACAGTTCGCGCACCAGGTCCATCATGCGCTCGGACTCGAGCAGCTCCGCGGGGTTGGGGGGCAGTGGCCCGCTGGCCAGCACCCTCAATCCGGGCACCTCGGTCTGGACGATGGCGTCCTCCAGCCTGGTGTCGCCCACCAGCACGTTGGTGAGGCCCAGGTCGGCATCGATGCCGAAGAGCCGGTGCACCACGGGGCGGCGCAGGTCGGTATCCACTAGGATCACCGAATCGCCGCTCTGGGCGTACACGATCGCGAGGTTGGCCGCCGTGACCGACTTGCCCTCACCGGTGCCGGCGCTGGTAACCATGAAGGTGGTCGCCGGCTTGTCGAACAGCGAGAATCGTATGTTGCTGCGCAGCGTGCGGTAGGCCTCCGCCGGGGGGCTCTTGGGGGCGGTCAATGCCACCAGGCTGCCGGCCTCGTCGGTGCGCAACGGGACGATGCCCAGCAAATACAGGTCAGTGACGCGCTGCAGGTCCTCGACCGAGTAGATGGTATCGTCCAGCGCCTCGAGCAGGATGGCCAGCGCCAGACCGACGAACAGTCCGAGGGCGCCGGCGAACACGAGCGACTTGGGGAACGACGCCTCGATGGAGCGCGCGCTGTTGGCCACGTCCACGACGCGCGCGTTGCCCTCCTTGATGGCCTGCGCCAGCCGCGCCTGCCGGAGCTGCTCCTGCAGGCTCAGGTAGGCGGCGCGCGTCGCTTCCGCGCGGTCCGCCAGCGCCTGCCACTGCTGCCGCTGCTCGGGCAGGCCCTGCATCTGCTCGCGCAGCCGCGACAGCGCCGCCGCCGTGGCATTGTAACGCGCCTGCGCCTGGTCCACGTCCACGCGCGCCGCCTTCAACTCTGCCTCGATGCCGGCAACCGCGGGGTTGGGCTGCACAACTTCCGCCTCGATGATCTCGGGCACGGCTGCAAGCTGGCTGCGGAGCTGCTGCACCAGCGCGCGTGCGTTGAGCACGCGCGGATGGCCGTCGGTGTACTGCGAAGACAGCGTCTCCAGCTCGACCTGCGCCTGTGTCAGTCGGTCGAGCATGGCCTGATACTCAGGGTTGGGCACGGGCTGGGTGGACACCAGCGTCGGGCTCTGAGTGGCGCGCGTGCGCTCGAGTTCGGCCAGGCGCGCCTGGGCGGCCTCCAGATCGGCCTCCGCGGCGCGCAGGCCGTCCTCGTAGTTGTAGAGCGAGCCGACGATCCGGGTGACCTCCTGGTCCATATCCACGAAGCCCGACTCGCGGCCGAGGCGACTCATCTCATCCAGAATGCTGGCCAGCTCGCCTCGCTGCTCCTCCACCGCATGCTCAAGGAACTCGCTGGCCAGGCCGCTCTCCTTCTGGCGCTCCTGCTTGTTCACCTCGACGAACGCCTGCGCCACGTAGTTGGCGAAGTAGCGGGCCTTACGCTCGTCGGTGGAGGTGGAGTCGATGCGCAACAGGTCGGGCTTGATCACAGTGACGTTCAGTGTGCTCTGGATCTCGCCGGCATCCGCGATAATACGCGCCTCCGCGGGGAGTTCTCTCAGGCGCCTGGCGGCCAGGTCGGCGACGTCACTGCCCCGGGCGATGCGCGCGTAGGTCTCCATAGCGACCGTGGGCGCGATCGCGGCCTCATCACCGGTGACCCAGAAGAAGCCCTGCGGACGCTGCTGGACGAGCACAAGTGAGGTCGCCTCGAACTTCTTCTCGCTGGAGAGGGCGTACAGGCCACCGACCAGGGCGGCAACGGCCGTGACGATGAGGATGAACCATCTCTGCTTGGAGAGGATCCGGATGTAATCCGGCAGTTCAAGATGTCGAGGCTTCGCCTCTTCAGCCGCCACGGTTGCCACCTGTCGGTTCTGCCTGACGTGCTGCAGATGGGCACGCAAGCTGCATCCTCGACCTCACGATGATACCACCGGCGCCAAGCGTGTGTCAACCGACGGCGCAGCGGCGGCAGGAGCATCGGTTTTAGGTGAGCGAGCGAGAGCTATTCCATTCGGTCGTATACGACGGGTGGTCGCGGAAGTGTTACTGAGGTGGAGGTCGCCCTTCGCAGTAGCGCATGG
>JALGVA010000115.1 GCA_029820295.1 Candidatus Zipacnadia bacterium | reverse complement strand
CCTCCTGGCCCTCCAGCAGCGCGCGCACGGTCAGCCCGGGCAGCTCGCCGCGGCCCTCGCGCCACTCCAACCGCAGCTCCAGCGGGAGAGGCGGCTCGCCGGGCGCCGGCGGCCGGCAATCGGGCCACAGCAGGTAGACTTCGCCGGCGCAGCGCTGATAGCCGTTGATCCCGAAGAGCGCGTGGATGTGCTCGAGCCGGTCCGACAGGTACGCATGACCGATGTGGTAGAACGGGTAGCGGTAGTCCTGATGGAAGGCGATGTCCGAGCCGGCGTCCTGCGCACACAGGTGCTTCTCGGCGGCCTCGAGCAGGGCCTGGCCGGCGGCGCGGTGGCCGCGTGCGTACCATAGGAAGCGGATGGCGCCACGCGGTGGCGGACCGGGCTCCTCGGGCGATTCCATGGCGACATGGGCCATGCCGAGCGCCTCCCCCCCCTGCATGACCGCGAAGACCGCATCCGAGTGCAGGCGCGCGTCCATCGCGTCGCCGCCGGCCGCGACGGCAATCTGCTCTGCGCGCACCGGATGGCAGTAGGGCAGGCCGGCCACCAGATCGTTATAGCCGGCGGCGAGGGCCGGCGCCATCTCCGGGCGATATGCCTCGATCTGCATCGCGCCTCATCTCCTGGGCAGGCCGTCAGGCGGGCTCTGATGTGTTCGCCGACGCAGCCGCGGCACCTGCGCCGCAGGTCTGGACGCCTCCGCGCGGAAGTACCATCGCAGCCGCGACAGGTCGCGGGCCGTTCGTGCCACGGCATCGCCGACGAGGAGGAGCCGACGTGAAGCCGACACTGCTGACCATGGCGGTCATGCTGCCCGTGCTGGCGCTGCTGGGCGCCGCGGCGCATGCCGCCAATCCCACACCGGAAGAGATCATCCGCGAACTGATCGATCGGGTGCCGCCGCTCACGCACCCGCGCGATGGCGCGCTGCCCATCCGTGGCTCGCGGCTGGAGGGCTGGCTGCCTGAGGATGACGAGGAGGCGAAGCAGGTTCTGCTGGCCCTGGATGCGCGCGGTCTGGCACTGTCCGCGCGCATCAATCCGGGCAATGAAGATGCCATGGCGGCGGCTCTGCGCATGGGGCGCCTGCAGCAGGAACTCGGGCTGGAGGTGGGCGTGAACGCCAGCCGGGCCATGTACTCGTTCTTCAACGGCGACGAGAGCACCGCCCACCTGGCCGACGACGGCACACCGTTCTTCGACGACAGCTTCGGCTCGCGCAAGATGGGCTGCCCCTTCCGCCTCGATGGCCGCAAGGACGACATCAAGGCGCAGTTTCGCAGCTTCCTCGGCGCCTACCGCGACGCGGGCGTGACCATCGACTTCCTCTACCTCGACTGGGAGATCGACGGGCCCATCGAGTGGAACGGAGCGTGGGAGCACTCGCGACGCTGCACCGTCTGCCGCGAGCACGTCCCGGAGATCGATGACTTCTCGGCCTTCCAGGATGCCCTGCGCGAGATTCGCTCGGCGCTCCAGCGCGAGTGCTGTGTGCAGGTCGTGCAGGAGTACTTCCCCGACGCGCTCATCTGCAACTACTCGGTCTACCCCCACAGCGGCGTGCGCTACTGGTATGACTACTACGAGGTGCTGCCCGAGGGCGCGCCCTACATCGAGGACCAATTCGCCAGGTACCGCCCGTGGTACCATGAGTTCGAGCCATGCGGCTACACCTTCGCGAACCCGGTGGTCTACACGTGGTATGCGACCTGGAGCTGGTATCCAGAGTGGGCCAATGACGACTACCGGTGGTTCTACAACCTGCTGCTCGTGGGCAGCAACGCCGGGCGGCACACGCCGCAGGAGGTGCCGCTGGTCACCTGGGTGCACTGGCACACCACCGCACCGCCCGCCGATGCCCCGCCGGTCCCGCAGATGTCCGAGTGGGCCTACCAGGAGCTGCTCTGGCACCTGTACCTGCGCGGCAATGACGGCCTGATGATGTGGTGTACCGCGCCCGAGACCACGAAAGAGGTCTCGCTGATGGTCGAGGTCATGGACGGGATGCTCGCCTACCGGGAGTTCCTGGGGGCCGGCGAACCGGTCATCTTCCATGTGCCGGGCGAGCCGGGCATCGTGGTCTCGGCGCTGCGCCTGGGCGATCGTCTGCTGGTGCGGCGCACCGACTTCGGCGACAACACCGCGCCGGTCACACGCCGCGTGGGCGACCGCCTGGTCACCATCCCGCGCATGGACGGGCAGTGCCGGGTGATCGATTTGGCGACCTGCCCGCTGGTCGACTGACGACGCAACCGAATTTCACGGAGGTGCGCGATGAAGATACACATCATCACCGACCTTGAGGGGCCGGCGCTGATCAGCCGCTTCAGCCAGACGCGCGATGTGACGCCCGAAGAGAAGCCGCGTTGGATGCGGCTGCTCACCGGCGAGGTGAACGCCTGCATCGACGGCATCCTGGACTTCGATCCCGACGCCGAGGTGATCGTCTGGGATGGCCACGGCTCGGGCGGCATCATCGAGGAGGAGTTCCATCGCGACGCGAAGCTGATCGCCCGCGGCCCCATCAGCGCGCCCTACCACCTCGACGAGAGCTTCGATGCGCTCATGTTCGTGGGCCAGCACGCCCGTGCCGGCACGGGCGGAGTGCTGTGCCACACCTACTCGTCGAAATCGATCGAATACTACAAGATCAACGGCATCGAGCTGGGCGAGTTCGGATGCCGCGCGCTGATGGCCGGTACCATGGGGGTGCCGACGGTCTTCGTCACCGGCGATGACGTCACGGTCGCGGAGGCGCGGGAGCTGGTCCCGAACATCGTCGGCGCGGTGGTCAAGCAGGCGCTCGGGCGGGAGCTGGCCGTCCACCTGTCACACGAGGCGGCCTGCGAACTGATCCGCGAGCGTGCGACGGAGGCCTGCGCGGCCGTCGGCGAGATCGAGCCCTACTTCTTCGAGGGGCCGTACACGCAGGAGATCCGCTACCTGGAGGGCGTGAGCATCCAGCCCTCGCTCGAGCAGGGCTGGGAGTTCGTGGACAGCCGTACGGTGCGTAAGACCGCCGACGACATCTGCGAGCTGCGGGTCTAGCCGGCGATGGCGGAGCGCGGCGCCGATGGGCGGAAGAAGCGGGGATGCCTGCGCCGCTGCCTGCCCGGGGTGCTCACCGTCGGCTCGATCGTGGTGGTGGGCGGGGTGCTCGTGGCGCAGCGCACGCCCGGCGAGCGTTCATGGTTGGGCGCGCTGCTCACCTACGCCCCGCAGTTGCTGTGGCTGGCGCCGGCGGCGGTGGCGCTCGTCGTCACACTGGCGACGCGGCGCGCGCTGCTGAGCCTGGTGAACGCGGCGGTGCTGGTCGGGGTGCTGCTCGGGCCGGTTGGGTTGGAGCTGAACCGACCCGAGACCGCCCCGCCGGGCTGGGACACGGTGCGCGTGGCGACCTGGAACGTCTACGGCTACACCCGCGAGCGCGACGTGGTGCGCGAGCGCATCATGTCCTGGGACGCCGACATCGTCTGCCTCGAAGAGGCGCGCGCGACGACCTTCGACGATCTGCTCCCCGGCTACGAGAGCGTGCTGGCGGGAGACCTGCGCACCTACGTGCGCGGGTATATCCTCGACCACCGGGAGATCCGCACCGAGCGCAGCCGGGCGCACCTGATGCTGGAGGTGCAGGCAGAGACCGACGCCGGGCCGGTCACGGTGGTGAGCGTGCACTTCCCGCGCACGACGCGCGCGCGCTCAATGCCGCGGGAGATCGAGCCGCTGGCGCGCTACGTCGAGCTGAGCGTGCGCGTGCGCGACGACAAGTTCGAGCAGCTCGAGCGGCTGCTGCCGCCGGACGGGCCGATGCTGGTGATGGGCGACATGAACACCCCGCCCACCTCCCGCTACTGGCGCAGCCTGCGCGCACAGATGATCGATGCCTTCGACGCGGTCGGCTGCGGGTTGGGCTACTCGTTCGTGTGGCGGCGCAAGTGGCCGATCCTGCGCATCGACTACGTGTGGGCGGGCGGGGGCGCGACGCCGCTGCGCTGCTGGACCGAGGAGGCGGCGCCCTCCGATCACCGCCCCGTGCTGGCGGAGATCGCGCTGCCGCCGGCAGGGCCCGAGGAGGAGCCGTGATGACCTTACGAACGTGGGTGTCGGTCGCGTCTGTCATCGCGACCTGCTGGGCCGCCGCTGCGCAGGGCGCCCAGCCACCGCTGCAGCTCACCCTCGGCGCCGTCGAGTGCGAGTTCACCCGCACTCACCTCGACGTGCTCAAGTGGCGCGACCGCTTCGTCATCGGTGACCCGCACTCGGACCCGCGGCCGGCCGCCCGGCTCATGCTGCTCACCGACGGGTGGCGGCGGCTGGCCGAGCCCGATGCCGCCGGAGCCGACGAACCCGTCGTGCAGATCACCGACGACTGCTTCACGATCGAGATGTCGGGCGTGATGCACGAGATCGGCGACGGCCCGGGCCGCTGGCGCTGGCGGCAGCTCTGGACGGTTGAGCGCGCGGGCCGGCTGCGCCTGCACTACGAGCTGGCGCAGCTTGCGCAGCCGGCGCAGCGCTGGTGGCTGCATCGCATCTCGCTGATCGGCAACCGGGCGGAGTTGTTCGTCACCTGGCCCAACAAGGACCAGCACACACCCGGGAAGCCGATCCCGATCATGACGCGCGACGGGAATGAGGTCACGCCGCTCTTCGGCGGCGAGGGCAACATCGTGCGGGCGCCGCGCGAGGTGCATCTGCCCCACTCCGGCTACGAGGTCGTGCTGCGGCCCGATGACTCGGCGTCCAGCGTTGAGCTGTGGAACGGCTGGTGGCAGCAGTGCATCAACTTCGAGCTGCCGGTACGCGATGAGGTCGCAGCGGAGTTGGAGATCGACCTCACCCAGATGCCGCAGGTCGATGACCCGCGTCTGATGGTCGTCGCCCTGTCTGAGGCCGCGCAGCCGTGGCTGGAGGCCGAGCTGCCCCCACTGCAGCACGTCGGTCCGCCGCTGCGCTTCGCACAGAGCGCGCCATCGATCATCGCCTGGGACGAGGTGCGCGTGCGGCGTGTGGAGGAGCTGGAGCGCTTTTTCGCGGAGATGGCGCCGCACTTCGACGTCATGGAGCTGCCCATCGCGTGGACCGACTGGAAGTGGGACCTGGGCTGGGACAGGGACGCGGCGGCGCGCGCACATGCTGAGGCGATCGCCGCCGAGGCGCGCAAGCAGATCGAGATCGCGCACCGGCACGGCATCCGGCTGGCGGTGAGCCTCAACTTCGGCGGCTCCGGGCCGGGCACCGGGAAGATCGAGACGCGACGCCAACCCCAGTACCAGGGCGAGACCTTCGACCCGGAGACGGGGGAGTTCGTCAGGGCTCCCGAGTTCTACGACTGGGGCAACCAGGAGGCCGTGGCGCGCGCCCGGCAGGCATGGGAGGACGCCGCGCGGCTCATCGGGCCGGTGGGCTACCTGTTCTTCAATGAGCCGTGCTGGCGCCTGACCACGTGGTACCGGGTGCCAATGTTCTCGCAGGCGGCGTTGGAGGACTTTCGTGCCTTCACCGGCGATGCGCAGGCGCGCTTCCCCGCCAAGCCGTGGGCGGCGCAGAGCGCGCGCACCGACAACACAGCCGGGCCCGAGGACTGGGATCGCTGGCGTGGGTGGCTGAGCGCCTGTCTGGCGCGCATGGTCCGCGTGGAGGCCGAGGCCTTTGCCGCCGCCAACGCCGGCAACCCGGACTACGGTGGCGCGATCTACTTCCAGAACGTAAGCTGGACCGGGCCGCAGTGGGCGGTGGACCTGGACCGCATTGCCGCGATCCCCGAGGTCACCTGGCTGTGCGCCGAGTACGTTACGCGCGCCGACGCGCCGGCCTGGCGCATGTTCCGCTACTACGCGGCACGGCACGGCAAGCAGCTCAGCAGCTTCGTCAATGTGGGCTACTACGACCCGGACCGGCCCGGGCGTGTGCGTTACGAGGGCACTGACGAGAGCTTCGAGGCGGCGGTGCGCATGGGCATTGACGAGGGGGCCGGGATGGTGACGCTCTATCCCGCCGACTCACTGGACGGCGGATCAGACGCATTCAACGCTGCGCGCACCGCCATCTGGGATCGCCTGACCGCCCCAGGGTAGCGCGCGCGGCGGATTTGACCTCGTCGCCCCCTTGGCGTACAATGCCGGCGATCTTCGGACGTGACCGCCGGATGGTCAACCGGCTGTGTCGGAGGGAACCGCAGCATGTTTCGCAGCCATCGCCGGGGACTGACGCCATCCGAGACGCTCCTCGTCGCCGCGGTCATGGTCGCCATCGCCCTCGCGGTATTCTGGCGCTTCACCGGCGAGCCGGGCGTGGAGAGGCGCCGGGTGACCGTTGCCCGCGTGAACACCATCATGGGCGCGCTGGAGAAGTACGCCATCGACAACGGCGCGGTCTTCCCGACCACCGATCAGGGCCTGCGCGCCTTGCTCGCCGCCCCCGACAGGGAGCCCAGACCGGTCAACTGGCGGGGGCCCTATCTCGAGGACGAGCGCGTCCTGATGGATGGCTGGGGGTTGCCGCTGCAGTATGTTTCGCCCGGCAATGACGGCCGGCCGTATGATCTGTGGTCGCATGGCGCGGACCGTCGCGAGGGCGGGAGCGGCGCCGACGCCGACGTGCAATCATGGAACCGGACCACCCTCATCCCCTGATGCCCGCCACCCGTATCGCGCGCTCTCTTCCGCTCACGCTCGCCGGCCTGCTGGCCGGCGCCGCCTGTCTGGCTCAGCCGACGGGCGACCTGCCCGAAGGCTGGCGTAGCGTTACCATCAGCACGTGCGAGGACGCCGCGCAGTTCGGCGCCGGACGGGCGCCCGACCGCGCGCACTTCGACTTCGACGCCTGGGAGGCGGAACCCACGGCGGGGGCGCGCGTGAGCGGGCAGAGCCTGCGCTGGCACGTCACGCCGTCATCGCAGGAGCAGGCCTCGTCCACGCTCATGTGGTCGGGCACACTGTCCGAGCCGTGCGACCGCATCGCGCTGTGGATCAAGAACCCCAACGGCCATCAGCTCACACTGCGCCTGGAGCTGACCGACGCCGACTGCGTACGCTACGCCGGCGGGCGGGTCGATCTCGCCGGCGAACTGGGCTGGCGGCAGATCGTGTTCCCGGTCGCGGGCCTGACGCCGCTGGACGGCGGACGCGACCCCTTCCCCGGCGTGGACTTCCCGGTCATCGGCCTGTCGCTGGTCATTGAGCCGCTGGCCGCGAGCAAGCCGCACACGGTGTACATCGACGAGATCACCGCGATGTGTGCACCATCGCCGGAGGCCGAGGTGGTGAGCCTGCAGGCGCCGACGAGCCTGGGCCCCGCCGAGCAGATCCCGGTGCGCGCGCGCCTACGTCTGCCCGGCGAGCCGCCGCGGACCGCGCGCATCATGGCGTGGCTGGAGAGCGGCGACGGGGGCCGGCTCGCGGGGGCTCGCATGATCCTCGGCGCGCCCGACGCCGACGGCCTGCGCGAGGTCACCGCGCCGGGGTTGCGCGTGCCGCACTGGCTGCCGCCCGGCGGCTACCGGCTCCGCCTGAGCGCCACCGGCATCACACTGACCGGCGCGCAGCCGCTCGCCGTGGCGGTCGCGGGAGCGCCCCCCGCGAGCGATGGCGCGCGGATCGACCCGGCAACGCGCCCAGCGCGCATCACCTTCCGTGGCGCGAGTCTGCCTCCGCTGGTGCGCGAGCTGCGCGCCGACGCGCCCTCGACGCTGCCGCCGGACGCGCGTCTGGTCGCGATCGCGGCAACCACCGGCTGCCACCCGTTCTGCTGGGCCGCGGACGCCGCCGGCGATGGGCCTGACTTCTCGGCCCTCGACCGCCGCGTCGCGGCGGTCCTTGATGCCGCGCCCGACGCGGCGATCGTCCTGCAGGCGGTACTCAGCTCGACACCGGCGTGGGAAGCGGCCCATCCCGATGACCTGCAGCGTTTCGGCGGAAGCACGGTCGCGTCACCGCGGATCTTCGGGCGCTCGCGCGTCGTCGCGGACCTGGTCTCGCCGGCGTGGCAGGCCGATGCCCTGGCCCGCCTGCGCGCGCTGGCCGAGCATGTGCAACGCGCGCCATGGCGACAGCGCGTCGTCGGCTGGGAGCTGCAGGCTGGCGATCTCGGGACGTGGCGACCGGTGGGGGCGTCGGTGGGCCTGGGCGACGAGGCCACGCCCCTGCGCGAGAGCGCCTTCCGCGCGTGGCTGATGCGCCACTACGCCGACGTGGCCGAGTTCCGCGACGCGTGGCTCAACCAGCGGCGCGGCCTGAGCGGCGTCCCGCAGATGACCCCGGTGGGTTTCGAGGCAGTGCGCATCCCGCAGCCCTCCACCGACCCGCCTGAGCCCTCGCTCTACGACCCGGCCATCGACCAGCCTATGATCGATCTGCTGCACTTCCGCGCCGAGGCCCCGGTCGATCTGCTGCTGGCGGCTGCCCAGGTGGTGCGTGAGGTGGCGGGCGAGGGCACGCTGGTGGGCGCGTGCTACGGGCACATGCTGGTGCAGTCGGCCGAGGGCGCGTGGCGGTGGCCGCACCTGGACCTGGCGCGCGTGCTGGCCGACGAGCGCATCGACTTCCTGACCGGCGCGCCGTGGACCGCGACCGCGCCGCCGATCCCCTCGCTGCCCGCCGACGCGATCCGCAACGTGGGCAAGCTCGCGCTCGAGCGCCTGACGCCCGCGCATCTGCAGCATAACGCGGCCTCGGCGCTCGTCTCAGGCGCGGGGTTGATGGGCGATGCCGCGACGCTGGCACAGGTCCATGACGCCGGCGCGCTTGTCGCCGCCCGCCCGCCCGACGCGCACACGCCTGCGGTATTCGTCATCGACGACCTCAGCGCCCGCTACCTCTCGCCCGAGGGCGGCCTGGCGTCGGCGCTGCTGGCGCGGCAGATGCGGCTGTGGTCGCGCTCGGGGATCGCCTGCCAGGTGCACGCGCTGCGAGACGTGCTCGACGGGCGGTCGCCACGCGCGACCATGTACTTCTTCGCCGACCTCATGACCATCGCGCCTGAGGACGGCAACCGCCTGGGCGCGGCCGCGGCGCGCGACGGGGCGATGCTTGTGTGGGTCTACGGCGCGGGTTCGGTCGGTGAGCGCATGATCACCGGGCGCACGATGCAGTACCTGACCGGCATCAAGCTGAGCCTGTGGCCCTCGCGCGGGCCGCTGCGGACGCGCATCGACGCCGCCGCCTCGCTGCCCGGCTCGGACCTGCAGGCCGGCACGGTCTACGGTCTCCCGGCGGGCGCGCCGCGCTTCTTCAGCGCCGACGAGAGCGTCGAGTGGCTCGGCACCATCACGGGCATCGACCCCGACGCCGACCTGCAGTTCTGCGGCCTCGCGCTCAAGCGCTTCCCCGACTGCACCTCGGTATTCTCGGCGGCGCCGCTGCTGCCCGCCGGGCTGATCCGTGGGCTGGCGGGTAGGGCCGAGATCGTGCCCATGGCCGACGCTGCAGCCGGCGCGTGGTTCGGCCCCGGCGTGCTGGCCGTCGAGGGCGCCGATGCGCCCCGCGCCATCACGCTGCCCGGTCCTGCGACGGTCACCGACCTGCGCACCGGCGAGGTCGTCGCCGCGGCGCGCCCGAGCGTGACCCTCAGCGTGCCCGTGGGCGAAATCGCCCTCTACGCGGTGGAGCGACAGTGAGCCCCCTGCGAGGCGCGCGATGAACCTGGTGCACCACCTGCTCGTGGCCGAGAGGATGCGCGAGCGGCTCGGCTGGGGGGCCGAGCTGCACGGGCAGGTGCTGCTGGGCGCCCTGGCCCCGGATGCACATTCTCTGCGCCCCGGCATCGGCCGCGCGGCGCTGCACCCCGAGCCCGGCGAGGACCACGCGGAGTTCGTGGTGCAGGCCATCACCCCGGCGGGCAGCCTCGGCGACGCGGGCGGACGGGCGTTCGCGGCCTCGTGCGTAGGGCATCTGGTCGCAGATGAGCTGCTGCGCGGCCGTGCCTGCCATCTGCCCCCGCACGCTCCGTCGGGCTTCGCCGAGGTCCCCTCCTGCACCACCGACACGCCCGCGGTGTGCTTCGACGCCGAGGCCATCGTGCGCTGCTTGATGCGCGCGCCGGTGCTGCACTGGCTGCAACCGCTCACACCGGAGATGATCGACGCCAAGCGCTGGGAGACGCTCGGCCGCTACCCGCTGAAGGACGCGACGGGCGTCTACGCGGTCGTCGAGCCCCTCGCCACCGTGGCGCAGTACGCCGCCGATCAGGCACTTGCGCGCATGTACGACTCGGAGGCGGGGCGGCTGCTGATCGGAGAGCCGTGAGGAAGGCGCGGCCCCGCCGATGGCGAATTGCCCCGCGACCGGGAGAGAGACCGCCGACGCGCGCGTCGGCACGTGAACGGAGTGTTCGCCGTGATCAGGCTGGGCATGGTTGACCTGTGCACCTCGCACCCGGGGTCGTGGATCAAGCTCATCCACGAGATGGATGACGTGACCGTGGCCGCCGTGCACGACAGCGGCGGGGTGCGCCCGGAGGGATACGCGCAGCAGTTCGCCGAGGAGAACGGCGTCGAGCAGGTCACGGACACCATCGAGGAGATGGTGGACATGGTGGATGGCGCCATCATCCACTCCGCCAACTGGGACCTGCATCTTCCCCACGCCCTGCCCTTCATCCAGGCGCAGGTGCCCGTGCTGCTGGACAAGCCGATGGTGGGCAACCTGCGCGACCTCAATGAGGTGCAGCGGCTGGCGGCTAAGTACCAGACACTCATCATGGGCGGATCGAGCATCCGCTGGGCCGACGACGTGCAGGAGCTGACGGCGCAGCGCGAGGAGATGGGCGAGATCGGCATGGCCTGGTGCCAGGGCCGCGGCGACTTCTTCAACTACGGCATTCACACTGTGGAGATGTTCCAGGGCTTCTTCGGCGCGGGCGTCCTCGCCGTCGAGCATGTCGGCCGGCACGGGCCAACCGACGTCTTCCGCGCCGACTACGCCGACGGCACACCCGTGTTCTATGCCCTGGGCGCAGTCGCCAACCCGTGGTTCATCGCCATCACCGGCGCCAACGGCGTTTACTCGCGCATCGTCGGCAGCGGCACCGCCTACCAGCGGCTGATCGAGCGCTTCGTAGCGGCGATCAAGTCGGGCGAGCCGCCGATCCCGCTGGACGAGAACCTCGAGGCCATCAAGGTGGCGCTGGCGGCGAAGGTCTCGCGGCGCGAAGGCGCCATCTGCTACCTCCAGGACCTCGGCAACGACGAGCGCTTCGACGGCTTCGCCTTCGCCGAGGAGTACGCAAAGCTGCGGCAGTAGGCGGCGGCTCCCACCATGGCGACCGTCTACGGTCCGGGGCCGGCCCACGAGGACGAGATGGCGCCGCGCGCGGCGCTCACGCCGCGCGTGTTGGTCATCGGCAGCGTGCTGCTGTTCGGCGCGGTGCTGTGGGTCCGACACTCGGAGCTGCTGGTGCACACCATCAACCTCACGGAATCCACGCCGCCCGTGCCGGCCATCGCGGCGCTGCTCCTGCTCGCGCTGCTGCACCCGCTGCTGTCACGGACCAGCAGGCGTCTGAGTCTCACGCGGCGCGAGATGGTGCTGGTCTACTTCTTCGTGGCCATCGGCTCGATGATGGCCAGCCTCGGCGTCATGCGCATGGTCGTCCCGTGCGCGACCGTTCCCTTCTACTTCGATACCACCGAGAACAACATGGCGCTGCTGCAGCCGCACGTCCCGCGGTGGCTCCATCCTGACGACTCGGAGGTCATCCGCACGCTGTGGGAGGCCACTGAGGGCCCGGTGCCCTGGGCGGGCTGGCTGGGGCCGATCGTGCAGTGGACGGCCTTCCTGACGCTGCTGTGGGCGACAGTGCTGTGTCTGACGGTGCTCCTGCGCAGGCCCTGGGTGGAGAACGAGCGCCTGGCCTTCCCGCTGCTCTACCTCCCCCTTGACATGACCGAGGGCGTGGCCGGCGAGACGCGCGGAATCCCGTTCTTCCGCGATCCGCTCATGTGGACCGGCTTCGCCCTCGCGGTCGCCTTCAATGTCATCAACATCGTCAACAGCCTCAACCCCGCCGTCCCCGCTCCGGGTCGCTCCTACGACATCGGCGCGCTGCTGACCGAGCGCCCCTGGAGCGCCATCCAACCGCTGCGCCTGGACTACCGTCCCGAGATCCTCGGCCTGGGCTACCTGGTGTCGATGGAGGTCGCGTTCTCGGTCTGGGTGTTCGCGGTCGGCGAACGCGTCGCCAACGTGGTCGCGGTGGCCTTCGGCGCGGACATCTCGGGCTTCCCGTTCGCGCAGGAGCAGGGCGCGGGGGCCTATCTGCTCATGGCCGCGCTGCTCATCTGGCGAGTGCGTGGGCACATCGCCGGAGCGTTCCGCGCGCTGGTGGGCCGTGGCCAGCCGGTGGCCGACACGTGGGATCCGTTCGCGCCACGCTGGGCCCTGCTGGGCGCCGTTGTCGGGATCGCGGCGGTACTTGCGTGGTGCCACTTCGCGGGCATGAGCCTGCTCGCCGCCGGCGCCTACTTCCTTTTCCTGCTGGGCTTCGCGATCACGTACATGCGCGTGCGCTGCGAGACCGGTACGCCCAGCACCTGGCTGTTCCCTTACTACCAGGCGCGCAAGATGCCTGAGGCGCTGCTCGGCTCCGAGCGCTGGCTGCAGATCGGCGGCGCGTCCACGATGACCGTGTGGGCGATGCTGTTCTTCCTCTCGCGCGGCTTCTTCTTCAGCTCGAGCGCGTGGGCGCTGGAGGGCTACCGCGTGGCCGAGGAGCTGCGCGCGAGAGCCCGTGACTGGGCGATCGGCGGACTGATCGCGGTGGTGCTGGGCCTGCTCATGGCGTGGTGGATGCACCTCGACACATACTATGAGTATGGGGGCAACGTGGTGGAGAGTGGGGGCGTCGCCGGAGGGCCGCGCACCCGGCTGACGGTGAATGAGTACCAGTCCACCGCCGCGAGCATCGCCCGGCCGTCGGGGCCCGACCGCCCGCGCAGCATCGCCATGGGCATGGGGGCGCTGATCACCGCCGTGCTGGTCATGCTGCGCCTGCGCTATCTGCGCTTCCCGCTCCATCCGCTGGGCTACGCGATGGCGGCGGCCTACTCGGGGCAGATCTGGGGCGGCTTCTTCGCCATCTGGCTGCTCAAGGGCGCGATCCTGCGCTTCGGGGGCGTCCGTACCTACAAGCGCCTCACGCCGGCGTTCATCGGGCTGGCGCTGGGGCACTTCTTCACCATGGGCATCGCGTGGGCGGCCATCGGCGGGCGCTACGGCACCGCCGCCGAGCGCGCGCGTGTGTGGTTCACCTGATCGGTCCGTGGGCTTCGTTGCGGATGCTTCGCATCCGCTCCTCAGGCGGCCCCTCCAGGTCAAACACCGGGCACGCGCGCGTGTGGTTCACCTGCTCAGCCCAGGTCCTTCACCCACCGGTGCCACGCGGCGATGGTGCGGAAGCCCAGCTTCTCATAGAGGCGGATCGCCGGCACGCGGAACGGCTGCGTGATGAGCACGCTGCGCCGCACGCCGCGCTCCGCCAGCCAGTTCAGGCAGGCAGTCACCACCAGCTCGCCCAGGCGCCGCCCGCGGTGCTCGTCGCGCACGGCTACGTACTCAATCTGCCCGCCGCTCAGGTGCTCGGGGTCGCGCATGTGCCGCGCATGGAGCGCCCCGGACATGCCCACGATGCGGCCCTCGTGCTTCACCAGGAACCACCCGGCGGGGTCGAAGTCCGGGCGCGCCTGGAAGTGACCGCGGAACCACTCCGGACCGACATCGCTGCCGAAGACCGCGTTGCGGCACTCGCTCCAGCCCTCGATGTCCTCGTCGGTGAAGGTGGTGAGCTCGTAGTCGTCCGGGACGGCGATCGGCCGCTCCACGTAGTCCTCGACCATCATCGTGATGTTCCGCCGCTCGGGATCGTCGAGCCGGTAGCCCAGCGCCGCGAAGAGCGCGTTCGACGCCTCCCAGCGGCTGTCCACGACCTCCTCGGTGGCGGCCAGCGCCTGCCCCGACGCGCGCAGAGCGCTCTCCCCCGCCTCGACGCACCGCGTCGCCAGGCCCCGCCCGCGGTGGTCCCCGGTCGTCGCGATGCGCCACCACCCGGCGTTGTCACCGCGCCGCACGGCGATGGCTGCCGCAACGAACCGGCCCTCCGCCAGTGCGACGTGACTCGCCTCGCCGCAGATCGTCTCGCCGGCGAGCATCTCCGCCAGCTCGTCAACGGTCGTCCACGGCGCCGGGGGCCACAGCAGACTGAGGGGTGGCCGCGCCTGATGCTCGGCGAACGCGTCGTGGATCAGCGCGGCGACATCATCGGCCATGCCGGGCTCAAAGCGCCTCATCTGAGTCCTCGTCACGGGGTCCCTCCGGATGTGCGCATAGCTGCCTGCGTGCGCGCGGTTCCGCGCGACGTCACGCATGCCCTCCCATCGGGCCGGCGCCCGGGCGCGCTTGCGCCTGCCGGGGCTTTGTGCTATAGTGTGCGGGCCGAGGAGACCATCCAGGCCGCGCGCGCCGTCAACGGGCGCGCGCTGGCGATTCAGACCGAGGGAGCAGCACCAGCATGCCGCAGCGGGCAGCAATGGAGAAGCATATCCGTCAGACGCGCACTCGCACCCAGCGTAACCGCATGCGCAAGCAGGCGATGAAGCAGGCCATCCGCAGCGTTCTTGACGCCGCGCGCGCCGGCGACGCCGACGCGGTCAAGGAGGCCCTGCCGGTGGCGCAGAAAGCCATCGACAAGGCCGCGCAGCGCGGCGTTCTGCATCAGCACACCGCGGCGCGCCGCAAATCGCGCCTGGTGGCGCGTGTGCGCGGCATGCTCGGCCAGTAGGCCCCCGCGGCCGCTGCCGGGTAGCAGGGCGAACTGACTCCGGGCCGGTGTCCGCGCCGGCCCGTTTCTCATGTACCGCCGCCCGCACACCCGCCACAACCGGCGCGTCCGACGACGCTCCCGCCTTCCCCGCGCACCTGCTGGCTCTCGCGGGTATCTGTGATCACCGGGCTTCCGCCCATGGGTGACGGTGGGCTACGGCCCGATTACCGGCGTGCGCAGCACCCCCACGTGCTCCAGCTCGACCTCCAGCACATCCCCATCAGCCAGCCGGATGCCCTGATGCTTGCCCACGCCTGCGGGCGTGCCGCAGGCGATGACGTCGCCCGTCTGCAGCGTGCAGATATGCGAGATGTACGACACGATTTCGGCGACGTTGAAGATCATCTCGGCGGTGCTCGCCTGCTGCTTGGTCTCGCCGTTGTAGCGCAGCGACAGCTCCAGGTCGTCGGGACTCCCGATGTCCGCGATGGGCACCGCGCACGGGCCCATGGGCGCGAAGCCGTCGCCCCACTTGCCGTTGAGCCAGTCGAAGAAGCGGTCCCAGTCGCGCTCCTCGGTGCGGTCCCAGATGTGCAGCTCGCGCTCGGAGATGTCGTTGAAGCCGGTGACCCCCGAGACGTGCGCGCCGGCGTCCTCGACCGACACCTCCTTCGCGGGGCGGCCGATGATGATCGCCATCTCGGCCTCCCAGTCCACGAAGCGGCTGACACTGCTCAGGCGCAGCGGCGCATCCGGGCCGATGACCGTGTTGGCCGAGGGCTTCATGAACACGCGCGGGGTGTCCAGCTCACGCTGCTGCTGTCCGCCCTGGAGATGCCGGGAGATGCTCTCCTGCATGTGCGACATGAAGTTCGTGGCCAGGCAGAAGAGCTTGGGCGG
>JALGVA010000274.1 GCA_029820295.1 Candidatus Zipacnadia bacterium | reverse complement strand
TCAGCCCCGCCTATGCATCCAGCATCAGGATCAGCACACTGGTCTCCCCCGCACAGTCCGGGCCGGGACTTGCGGGCGTGCTTGTGGAGGCGACTGAGATCGCCAACCTGCGTGAAGACGCCGGGCGCGGCAATGAGCCCAGGGTCTGGCAGTTCACCGGCCTCGACGCCGGCGCGGCTCTGCTCTACTTCGACTCCTACACCGGCAGGCTCGTGTCGGCCCTGGCCGTGGATGACGCGACCTACCCGGCGGCGGGCCCGGCTGGGGGGCTTGCGCACTCGATCGAGGCGGGGCGCCTGACGGTGTCAGGGCGCTTCTCGGCGGTCTTCGATGCCGACGGACACAACATCGCCCCGGGCGGCGCCACCACTGTGTGCCTGGGCCCGGATGCGGTCACGCTCGTCAACGACTGAACCGGCGACGCCCGACCCGCAAACGGAGGGGCGAATCGACGATGATCCGCGCACTCAGATGGCTGGTCCTCCCCGCCGGCGCGCTGGCACTCGCCGGCTGCGGCGGCTCGGACGTGGCCCCCGGCCCGCCCTCCGGCGCTGACCGGGCCGCCGAGGTCGGGCCCATGCTCATGCGCACGGCCGGCGCCGCCGGGCTTGTCACCCAGGCCCTCCCGACACCGACCGGCTCGGCCTCGCCGGTCGCACTGCACGGCTCGCAGATCAACTACATGGCCTCCCGCGCCATGCTCGACCGCGTCGTCTTCGGCAGCGACCGCGACGGCTACCTCGACATCTGGGTGTGTGACCTCGACGGCTCGAACCTGGTCCAGCTCACCAACAACACCGACGACGATACGCTGCCTGAGTGGTCGCCCGACGGCACGCGCATCGTCTTCCAGCGCGCGTGGCCCGGCCTGGACACCGAGATCATCGTCATGAACGCCGGCGGCTCGGGTGTCACCGCGCTCACCGGTAACGGCATCCCCGACGAGAGCCCGACCTGGTCTCCCAACGGGCGCTCGATCTTCTACCACTCGGGCGGCACCAACTTCGAGGTCTTCCGCCTGTTCGAGGACGGCAGTGACCCGATCAACCTGACCAACAACGTCGCCGGGGCGCTGTCACTGTACTTCAGCAACGAGACCGGCAGGCTGGTCGCCGTGCCGGTCATCCGTGACAGCGTCTACCCGTCGCGGGCCGGAGCCGCGCGGGCCCTGCGCCATCGCGCGCAGGACGACGGCCTGGTCGTCGAGGGCGACCTGGCCGCGATCTTCGACGCACGGGGGCGACGCGTCGCCCCCGCGGGCGCCCGCGCGGTGGCGCTCGCCGCCGATGGCCACATCTCGGTGCTCGCCTGACCGCCAGACCTGGTGTCGTGCGGAGGATGATGACCATGCTCAGAGACTGCTGTGTGCTGGCCCTGCTCGCCACCGGCCTGGTGCTCGCCGGCTGCGGCGGCGGCTCGCCCCCGGGCCCTGCGCCCGCCCCGCCCACCGCCGGGGATGCCGGCGTGGTGCAGGTCGGGCCCATGCTCATCCGCCCCGCCAGCACCGCGCGGTTCACCGCGCAGCACCTCGATTCGCGCGGCCGCTGCGCCTTCGTCGCTCTGTCGGGCGCGCGCATTGACTACATGGCCTCCCAGGCGCTGCTCGACCGCGTTGTCTTCGGCAGCAACCGCGACGGCCATTACGACATCTGGGTGAGCAACCTGGACGGCTCCGGCGTCGTCCAGCTCACCAACAACAATGCGGCCGAGTGGCGCCCGCAGTGGTCGCACGACGGCACGCGCATCGTCTTCGACCGCCGCTGGCCCGGGCAGGACGCCGAGATCATGACCATGAGCGCCGCGGGATCGTCCGTCACCGCCCTCACCAACGACGCCACCGACGACGTGGATCCCACCTGGTCGCACGACAGCCGCCGCATCGCCTTCCAGAGCGAGCGCGACGGCAACTGGGAGATCTACTTGATGTTCGCCAACGGCAGCAGTCAGACCAACCTCACCAACGCGGGCTGCGCCGACCGCGCCCCCTCGTACTCGCCAGACAGCCGCAAACCCGAAATCGCCTTCGCCAGCGACCGCTACGGCGACTTCGAGCTGTTCAGCATGGGGCCCGATGGCCTGGGGCTGTCGCAGCTCACCACCAACAGTGAGGACGATATGCGCTCGGCCTGGCACCCCTACGGTTGGTCCCTCGTGGCGGACCGCGAGCTGCCCACCGCCTCCGGCGGCGACTGGGAGCTGTTCGCCGTGAACACCGGCAGCGGCACCGAAGATCAGGTGTCCAACGACCCGGACGCGGACTACTGCGGCGCCTGGTCCACCGACGGCAACTGGTTCGCCTATACCAGTCACCGCTCCGGTGACTATCGCGTGTGGGTGCAGGAGGTCGATGAGCCCTACCGCGCCTATCAGGTCAGCCACGGCCCGGGCGACGACTGGCACCCGCACCTGGGCAGTCCGAGCATCCAGACGGAGCGCGTGCTCATCGGCCCGGCCGGCTCCGACTGGGGCGGCCTCGACCCGATCTGGTCCACCGCCTACGCTGGCATCGTGGTCTTCGACCGCGACGGCTACCGCAACTTCGTGCGCATCGGCGTCCGCACCGACGACCTGGACAGCCTGCGCATCACGCCGCTGCTGGAGCCGGCAAGCGCGCCCAACACGCCCAGACTCGCCGGCGTGCTGATCGAGGCCAACGAGATTGTGAACCTGCGCGAGGACGTGGGCCGCGGCTACGAGCCCACCGTCTGGGACCTGGACCCGCTCAACCCCGGCGCGGTCGTGCTCTACTTCGATACCGAAGAGGGCAGGCTCGTCTCCGCGCTGGCAGTCAATGATTCGACCTACCCGTCCGCGGCCGCCTCGACCCGGGCGCTTACCGTCACCAGCGACGGCGCCGCCAGCGTGGTGAGGGGCGCCTTCAGCGGCGTCTTCGACGCCCGGGGCCACAACCTGGCCCCCGCGGGCGCCGCCCGGGTCGCGATCGATAACACTTCTGCCGTGACGGTGCTCGACTGAGACACGCACCGTGGGGAAGGTGACCGAGATGATACGCTGCTGCTGCGCGATGGCGCTGCTCGCACTCGCGGTCGCACTCGTCGGGTGCGCGGGCGGCGGCGCGCCCGGCACGCCCGGACCGACACCTCCCGCCGCCGGCGACGCCGGGGTGCTGGAGGTCGGCCCCATGCTCATCCGCCCCGCCAGCACCGCCGGCTTTACGGCACGCCCCCTCGACTCGGTGGGCGGCGAGTGCGCCTTCGTCGCCCTGTGGGGGGCGGAGATCGAGTACCTGGCCTGCCAGGGCATGCTTGACCGCATCGTGTTCGCCCGCGGCAACCTGTCCCCGGACATCTGGGTGTGTAACCTCGACGGCTCGCACCTCGTCAAGCTC
>JALGVA010000114.1 GCA_029820295.1 Candidatus Zipacnadia bacterium | reverse complement strand
TGATCCACGCGCAGGGCCTGGGGCCGCTTGGCGGCGGGTGGGCGCGCCGGGCGGCGGCGCACGCGCTGGCGCGCGCGGCCGCGGTCACGCTGCGCGACGAGGCGTCGGCGCAGCTTGCGCGGGAGCTGGGCGTGCCTGACGATCTCGTGACCGTCGCCGCCGACCCCGCGTTCCTGCTCGAGCCCGCGGCGCGGGCGGAGGCGGTTGCGATCCTGGCGGAGGCGGGGGCCGATGCGGGTACGCCGTTGCTGGGCATCGTGGTACGCGAGTGGCGCGGGGCGCGCGATCTGCTTCCGGGCCTCGCCCGCGTCGGGCGGCTGGCGAGGGAGCAGTGGGGCGCGCAGGTGGTCGTGCTGCCCTTCCAGCCATCCGCGGATGCGGAGGTGAGCCACGAGCTGATCGCCCTGCTGTCCGATGCCGTCCTGCTTGAGGGGAGCCCTCACCCGCGCGCGCTGATGGCGATCATCGGGCAGACCTCGGTGCTGGTGGCGATGCGCCTGCATGCGCTGATCTTCGCGGCCGCGCAGGCGGTGCCGGCGGTGGGCATCTCCTACGATCCGAAGGTGGAGGCGCTGTGCGCGGAGGTGGGGCAGTCGTGGATGCCCGTCGATGACGCCGACCGACTGGTGGAGCTGGTCGAGTACGCGTGGGCGCAGCGCGAGTCCGGGCGCGAGGCGCGCCGCGAGTGCGCGGCACGGATGCGCGCGCGCGCCGGGCTTGCGTTCGACGTAATCGAGCGCGTGTGCGCCGGACTGCCGTGATCGTCGTTCCGAGGCATCCGGCGGCGTCCGGCAGCGCCATCTCAACTCGATGGGAGCTGACGTCATCATGCGTACACCGATGGTCGCCATCCTCTGCTTCCTGTGCGTCGCTGCCTGGGCCGAGCCCTTCGAGCTGTCCGGTGACTGGTGGCAGCAGCAGGCCGAGCCGGGCCGGCACACCACGCTCGTGTGCAGCTTCGACAGTGCCGAGGACAGTGACGCCGACTTCGCCCGCGAGAATGCGCTCAGCGGCGGCTTCGGCATGGCCGCCAACGTGCCCGGCGCGCATGGCCTGGCGACGCAGGTCGCCGAGGTGGGCGGGCACCTGAACTTCGTCGGCGGCAGCAACTTCCAGCCCTCCCACGGCACGCTGCGCATGGCCGTCAGGGGAGATGTGTGGGCCGACGAGACGCCCCGCTGGCTGTTCGACGCGCGGGCCAACGACCGCATCGGCATCCTGCGCGAGCCCGGCGTGCTCTCGCTGGCGTTCTGCACGGGTCGGCGCACCGACGAGTTCATCGCGCGCCTCGACCTGCCCATCGGCGAGGTGAGCACCGACGAGTGGCACACAATCGTCGCCTCGTGGGATCGCGCGTCAGGGACGGGCTGGATCGCCTTCGACGGGCGTGGCGCGACCGGCCCCATGGACTTCTCCGCCGACCAGCGCTCGCCCATGGCCATCTACCTCGCGGGTGGCTTCGGCGGGCGGCTGGGCGGCCTGAACCTGCCCGGCCTCACCATCGATGACTTCGTGCTCTACGATGCCGCGCTGCCCGTGCTGCAGAGCGAGGCGACGTTGCCTGCAGAGGAGGCTGAGTTCCTGCCCGTCGCCGAGGAAGGCGCACGCCGCACGCTCCACTTCCTCGCGGATCTGCAGCGCTGGGGCGGCTGGCAGTGCATCTACTCGTGGCCAACGCTGCTGGGGTCGTCGGCTCAGGGGCGCGAGTATGTGACCTATGATGACTACATCGACAACGACAAGGGCAACGGCAGCCCGCGCACGGCCATCAACTTCCTCTACGGCTACGAGATCCTCGGCGACACGCGCTTCCTCGACGTCGGCATGCGCACCGCCGAGTTCCTGCTCGCCGCCCAGGACGAGCGCGGGTTCTGGGTGCACGGCTACACCATGACCGTCGATGGCATCGTCCCGGCCGCGGGCGACCGGCACATAAAGCTCCAGGACCTGGTGCAGGCGCACCCGATGTTCTACCTCGGCTACGTCTACCGCCTGACCGGCGACGAGCGCTACCTCGATGCCATCAAGCGCGCCGGCGAGTGGTACCTGGGGGCCCAAAACCCCAACGGGAGCTGGTCGCACCACTACGACGCCGAGGAGGGGGTGGGCAAGAACGCCATCGGCGAACCTGGCGCGGGCGAACTCAACGACTCGGCCATGAACTCGGCCATCGACATCATGGCCTACTGCTACCATCTGACCGGCGACGGGCGCTATGTGCAGGCCATCAAGCGTGCCGGCGACTGGCTGATCGAGGCGCAGGGCGACACCGTGCCGCTGTGGGCCGATCAGTACGACCCGGACAACAACCCGCAGTGGGCGCGCGCCTTCGAGCCGCCCGCGTGGGGCGTGACCGCGACCACGCTCGCCTGCCAGGCGCTGCGCGAGGTCTATCGCTTCTCGGACGATGAGCGCTACGTCGAGCCCATCCGCCGCACCGTCGAGTGGATGCAGGCCAACCTCCCCGACGGCGAGATGTCGACCTTCATCGAGCCCGGCACCGGCAAGCCCATCGCCGCCTGGGACCGGCAGGTCTACTACCTCGACAACCCCGAGCACGTCGCCTACCTGCAGACCGTGCCCATCGGCACGAGCTACATGCAGAAGCGTCAGGTGCGCGCGACCATCGAGCGGCTGCTCGAGCAGGCGCTGGGGGGCAAGCCCGCGCCGCCAACCGTGACGCCTGAGAGCGCGCTGGAGGCGCTGCCGGGACTGCGCAATGGTGCTCAGAGCGCGCTCGACAGTCAGAACGAAGCCGGCGTGTGGGTGGTGGACAACGTGGCCAACTTCATGGGCTCGATCGGGGCGGGCTTCGGCGCCACCTGCCCGCGCGTGCTGCTGATCCTGCGTTACCTCGAGCAGGCGCGCATCGCCCTGGGCGAGATCGAGCCGGTCTACCGCGGCGCCGGGAACCTGCAGAGGGCCGCATACCCCGGCGATGACTGGTACGAACTCGACTGGGGCGAACATGTGGGCGCGCAGTGACGCACGGAACTGCGGCGGCGAGGGGCAGTAGCGGTTACTGCTCGGGTACGGTCAACTCCCAGTCAAAGGTGCTGCCGGCAGCCACCGCCGCGTCGTAGACGCCCGGCGTATCCTCGCCCAGCGGCACCGCCACCTGGTAGGCGCGGTTGTGCTCGACCACCAGGTCGGCGATGGTCGTCTCCCACTCGGGCTTGATCTCGGACGCGGCACGCAGCAGGATCCCGTGCCGGAACGGGTTGTAGTTGTAGAACAGGTTGTCGTAGACGTGGCCTGTTCGCACGTCGGCGATCGACAGCAGCGCGCCCTCATCATCGAGATTCGCGCGGAAGATGTTGTCGTGGACGGTAATCGCCAGGTTGTTCACGTCCAGGCTGACCGTGTTGGGCGCGCCCTCGTAGGGGAAGTGCTCCTCGAGGCGGTAGCCGTTGCCCTCGAAGTACGAGTTGCTGATGGTCAGCCCGCGCGTGTTGGTCACGAGTATCGCCGCCCGCGCGCAGCTCTCGAGCCCGCAGCCCTCGATGCGGGAGCCGTGCACGCCACTGAGCAGAATGCCGACGCCGTCGCGGGAGAAATAGCAGTCGCGGATGACGCAGTTGTTGAAGTGCCCGCCGCCGAAGAAGCCCGCCCGGCGGCACCAGCGGATGATCGAGTTCAGGAAGCGGCTCGACCAGCCCTCGGCGTAGACGCCGTAGCTCTGCGCGCCTTCGAGGTAGCACGAGTCCATCACGAAGTAGTTGTGCCACTTGATGTTGAGGATGATGTCGCCGCCACGCAGGCAGAGGTTCTCCAGGCGTCCATGCACGGCACCGTCCTCGTAGGTCGGCCCGCTCCAGTTGACGCAGTTCTCGGTCTCGACCTGTTGGTCGATGACCGACGCGTACGGCCCGGCGCCGATGAGCTGGATCTCCGGGTAGAGGAACGGTCGGCGCTCCTCAGTCGGCGGTGTGAGGTCAATCGCCTGGCGGATCGGGTAGGTCCCGGCCGGCACGTAGATCGGCTGGCCGGTCTCCCGGGCGCGCGCGGCCGCGGCCTGGAAGGCCGGCTGCCAGTCCTCCGCGTCGCCGCCGCGGTCGAGCACCTGCTCGGCGAAGTCGGTCACGATGACGCAGTCCGAGAGCGGCTGTGCGAGGGATGCTGCGGCCAGCATGATCGAAGCGCATATTGCTGCCATGCGTAGCGTCATGGGCTCACTCCCTGGTCGGCGAACCCCTCAACCGGCCCGTAAGGCGTCAGCGCCACGGTGAAGTACGGGTTGAAGGTCGTGTCATCGCGCTCCGCCGCGAAACGCCACATGCGGCCCAGCATCTCGCGCCGCACCGCGTTCAGCTCCGGCGACAGCTCCGGCCACGGCTGAAACTCCCCCGGCGAGCGGCGCTCGGGCACATTGTCGTGGCCGATCGGGTTGCGGCACGGGGCGGCAAGGTTGTGCATCTCGTGCGGATCGCGGCGCAGATCGTACAGCTCGTCGAAGTCGAAGGCGTTGTAGACATACTTCCAGTCCTTCGTGAACACCGTGCGTTGCGTGTAGTAGACCTCGACGCCGTTGAACTGCAGGTGCATCTCGTCGCGCCAGTCGGCTGGCGTCGAGCCCTCCAGCAGCGGCACGATGCTCCGCCCGGGCATGTCGCTGTCCGGGGGCGCGCAGCCCGCCAGCTCCCAGAAGCTCAGCGCCATGTCGGCGTGCGTGGTGAAGGCTTCGCACTCGCGCCCCGGGTCGCCGATGCCCTCCGGCCAGCGGATCGCCAGCGGCACGTTGTAGGCGCCGCGGAAGGCGGGCACGCCCTTACAGTACAGGCCGTGGTCGCCGCAGTAGTCGCCGTGGTCCGACGTGAAGATGACGATGGTGTTGTCGATCTCGCCGGTCGCCTCCAGCGCGTCCAGCAGCTCCCCGAACATCGCGTCGAGCATGGTGCAGTAGCCCCAGTAGTGGGCGATCGACTCGCGCACCTCGCGCTCGGACATCTGCCCCCAATACTGGTGCCTCATGCGCTGGTAGATGCGCGGCTTGTCTTCGAGCGTATCCCGGAAGCTCTCGGGCAGCTCGATCTCGTCGGGGTCGTACATGGTCGCGAAGCGCTCGGGGACCACGAACGGATCGTGCGGCCCCACCGGTCCGCAGTAGAGCATCCACGGTGCGCCCCCCTGCGCGAGCCGCGGCAGCTCGTCGATGGCCTCTCTGACGACCCTGTAGTCGTGGTGGTTCTCGTAGCCCTTCGGGCCGCCGTCGGGCCGGCTGCCGTAGATGCGCCGGTTCATCCAGCCCGGGCGCAGGATCTCGCCGGGGCCGCGCGGCCGCTCCGGGTCCTCCTGCGCGACGCCCTCGATCATGCGTTGCAGGCGCATCTCGTGCTGGTCCACCGCACGGGCGGTGATGGTGGGCAGCTCGCGCCAGCCGCGGTCGGCGGGGTTCTCGACGCCCGAGACATGCCACTTGCCGGTGTAGGCGAGGTCGTAGCCGCTCTCAACCAGGTCCTCGGAGAAGCAGCGCACGCCGGGCTTGAGGCCTTCGCTCAGGCGCGTATTGGTGAGGATGTTGTTCCACACGCCGTGCTGCGAGGGGTAGTGTCCGGTCATGAAGCTGGCGCGTGACGGGCAGCAGTGCGCGGTCTGGGTGTGGTGCCCGGTGAACAGCACGCCGTCGTCGATGATGCGCTGCACGTTGGGCGTCCTGCACGGATGATCGGGGTGGATGACGTCGGCGCGCTGCTGGTCGGTCATGAAGATGAGGACATTGGGCCGGTCGTCGGCCATCGTCGGGCACCCGCCTTTGCTTACGCGTGGTCACAGCGCCGGTGCCCTTCGCCGATGGGCGGGGGAGACCTGCCTTGCCGGGAGGTCTGATGGGCATGGCCTGGAATTGCCTGGTGCCACACCAGCCTGCTACCCTCCGGGGCACTCGCCGTGCCTGCCTACTACCGCGCCGGCTTCGATGAATTCCTTGCTGCGGACCGGGACAGCATCTTCGCGGCACTGAACCGCCGCGCCGCGGAGGCGAACCTCGGTCCGCAATTCCAGGAACAGGTGCAGGTCTGGGACGAGCAACTTCCCATCCTCAAGGACGCAATCCAGCGCCTTGTTCGCGATATCCCGAACGCTGGCCGATGGTCGATCCTGCTCGAGTTCCCTATCCCGCGCATGCGCCAGCGCATCGACTGCGTGCTTCTGGGCGCCGGGACGATCTTTGTCATCGAGTTCAAGCGCCACAGCGACGCGACGGCGGCTGACCGGCGGCAGCTCGAGGAGTACTGCCTTGACCTCCGCGATTTTCATGAGGCCAGTGCTGGAGTGGAGATCAGGCCCATCCTCGTGACCGGCGAGGCTAAGGCGGGCGGCCAGCCTCGTCTTCCGTACGACGCCGCGGAGCCAAACTGCATACACGGCGCTCAACTTGCGGAGACGATCGTCGGTCTTGATCGTCAGCCCGGCCGGGACAAGGTCATCGGCGGTGAGGCATGGGACAACGCGCCTTACCGCCCGGTCCCGACGATCATTGAGGCGGCCGAGATGATGTTCTCGGGCCATGGCGTGCGGGAGATCGGGCATGCTCACGCCGCCGCCGAGAATCTGACCGCGACTTCCGAGCACCTTGTTCAGACGGTGCTGCGAGCACGTGCAGACGGCCGCCATGTCATGTGCTTCGTGACGGGCGTGCCCGGCGCAGGGAAAACGCTGACCGGGCTGCACGTCGTGCACGATCCGCGCCTCGGCGGCATCGGTGCCGAGGATGGAGAAGGGGCTACCTACCTCTCGGGCAACGGGCCGCTCGTCCAGGTGCTGCAGGAGGCGCTCGCACGGGATGAGGCGGCTCGCGAGGGCCTGCGCCTGCTCGACGCGCGCCGCCACGCCGCTCGCGCGATCCAGAACGTGCATGACTTCATCTGGGACAGCTACGGGAGAGAGGCTGCTCCGTGGGAACACGCGGTCATCTTCGACGAAGCGCAGCGCGCATGGGATGCGCATCAGGTCAACCGCAAGCGACGGGTCGAGCTCTCGGAGCCGCAACTGATCGCCGAGATCATGGGGCGCCATCGCGACTGGGCGGTCGTGATCGGCCTCGTCGGTGGCGGACAGGAGATCCACGACGGCGAAGCCGGCCTTGCCGAGTGGGGGAGAGCAATCGCCGGCTCGGACGGGGCGTGGGAGGTCGAAGTGTCACCAGAGATGGTGATTGAATCGGCGGAGGGCGCGGGGAGCGCCCTCTTCCCTGAGGGCGTCCCCCGCCTGCTGTCCATTCAGACGGTTTCTTCCCTGCATCTGCCGGTTCCGCTGCGGACCTTCCGCGCGGACGCGGTGGCCTCATGGGTGGATCACGTTCTCGCTATCCAACCCGAGCGCGCAACCGCAGAGATGGCACGGCTGGGCAACTACCCGATCGCCGTCACGCGCGACCTCGATCAGGCCCGGGAATGGCTTCGACGCCGCACGCGGGGTCAGCGCCGCTGTGGTCTGGTGGCGAGCTCGGGCGCAAGACGGCTCAGAGCCTGGGGCTTGGACATGCAGGCCCGCCCCGACGTCGTGCACTGGTTCCTCGGGCCCCCTGAAGACGTCCGTTCGTCCTATTACCTGGAGGTCGCTGCAAGCGAGTTTGAGATCCAGGGGCTGGAGCTCGATCACATCGGTCTGTGCTGGGGCGGCGATCTGACGTACGATGCACGGGCACGTCGTTGGCGGCCCAGGCGCTTCGTCGGAACACGGTGGCAGAACGTACGCCGGCTCCGCGATCAGGAGTACCTGGTCAACAAGTACCGCGTTCTCCTCACCCGCGCGCGTGAATCGCTGGTCATCTGGGTACCGCCCACCCGGCCGGATGATCCGACCATCGACGACTCGTTCCTCGACGAGACATGGGAGTATCTCCTCTCCTGCGGCGTTCCGCAGCTCTGACCGTGCTGACCGTTGCAGGTCCCACGCCTCCCCGGGCCGAAGACAGCGAGAGCGCGCAGCGCGACCGGTAACGGATGCAAGCGCCCCTGTTCATTCGATCTCCATGCGACTACCTGAGCTGCTGGAGGGACAACTATGCGGTACCACCAGTTCGATGACGAGGACCTACAGGCGTGCAAGCGCGTGCTCGACAGCGGCGTGTTGTGCGGGATCGGCGGCGCGGAGACCCCGGCCTTCGAGGAGGAGTTCCGCCGGGAGATGAACTCGCCGCACGCGCTGGCCATCGTCAACGCCATGGCCGGGCTGCACTGCGCCGTGGTGGCCTCGGGCGCCGACTACGGCGACGAGGTGATCGTGGACCCGATGGTGGTGTTCGCCGCGCTGGGCGCGCTTTACCACCACTGCACGCCGGTGTTCTGCGATGTCGAGCGCGACACCCACCTGATGGACGCGACGAAGCTGCCCGAGCTGCTGACGGAGAGGACCCGCGCAATCATCGTCACTCAGCTCTGGGGCCAGTGCGCGGACATGGACGCGATCAACGCCTTCGCCGCCGAGCACGATCTGCTGGTGATCGAGGACTGCGCGCACGCGATCTACGCCACCTACAACGGCGGCTACGCCGGCACGCTCGGCGACGTCGGTGTCTACTCCTTCCAGCAGTCCAAGCAGATGGCGCTCGGCGATGGTGGCATGACCTGCATGAAGAGCGCGGAGCACCGGGAGATCATGGAGGAGATGATCACCTTCGGCACTGTCCCCAAGCGTCTCGGCTGGAACTACCGCATCAACGAGATCGTGGCCGCCATCGGGCGGGTGCAGCTCACCCGCGCGCGCGAGTACGTGCGCATGTGCCAGCGTTCGGCCGCGGCCTACAATGCGGCGGTCGCCGACTGCGAGTGGCTGGTGCCACAGGCCAATCGCGAGGGCCGCGAGAACGCCTATCACATCTGGGCGGCGATCTTCGAGGGCGAGGAGTTCGGCATTACCCGCGAGCAGTTCATGACGCGAATGGGCGAGCACGACTTCCCGGTGCGGCTGGGCTACATCGAGCGCCCGGCCTATGCGCATCACTGCATCGCGCAGTACCTGCCCGACGAGCCGTACTGCGAGGTCGCTGAGCACCTGATGCCACGCCTGATGCTCATCGGCACCGGCGGCGACCCGGTCGGCCACGAGCGCAACGCCGAGAAGCTGGCCGCGGCCCTGGCGAGCTTCTGAGCGAGGGAGGCCCCACCATGGCCGCACTGCGTGCCGCGCTGGTGCTTGATGGCGAGCTGCATGCCGAGGCCAATGCCCGTGGCGAGAACTACTGGCCGCTCTATGCGCAGGAGATCCTGCGCCGCATCGGCCTGCCCTTCGAGGTGATCGAGCCCGGCGACCTCACGCCCGAGCACCTCGCCGACCTGCGCATTGTGATCCTGTCGGCACTGCCGGAGCAGCGCATCTCGCGCGCACAGATCGAGGCGCTGACGGCCTGGATCGAGACGGGCGGCCTGCTGATCGGCTTCGCCACCGAGGGCCTCGACGATCTGTTCGGCGTCACCGTCGAGGGCGTCATCGAGCACGTCGGCGACGAGTTCACGCCCGCGGCCTGCATCTCGCTCGAGGACCCGCAGTGGACGGCGCAACTGCTGTCCGACTACGAGCGCTCGACAGCGCTGCCGGTGATCGCGCCGGTGAAGGTCATCTCGGCGCCCGGCTGCCGCGAGCTGGCGCGCCTGCGCTCGTTCTTCGAGCAGGACCTCAAGCGCCCGGCGGTCACCTGGCGCGAGGTGGGAGAGGGCGCGGCCTGCTGGTGGGCCTTCGACCTCGCCGAGTGTCTGTGGAAGATGCACCAGGGGCGACCGGTGTACGAGGACTTCGACGGCGATGGCAAGCTGCGCACCATGGACATGATTGCCACGCGGCCGTGGCCGGGTGACGTGCCCTACGCCGACCTCATGAGCTTCGTGCTGCGCCGCGTGCTGGCCGAGGCGGGCGCGGTCTTCCTGCACCAGCTCCCGCCCGCCTCCGACGGCTCGATCCCCGACCTGCTCGTGCACTGGGGAGGCGACGACGAGGGCGCGACCGATGTGCAGGTCCCGGCGGCGGAGTTCATGGCCGGCCTGGGCCTGCCGTATCATATCAACATCATGCAAAGCCCGGTCGGCACCCACCGGCTCCCCCGTGCTGGCTTCGCGCGCCTGCGTGAGCTGGGCTGCGAGTGCAGCATCCACTTCAACTTCATCACCGAGGTCGAGCACCCGCACCGCTTCACGAAACAGGAACTGGCCGACCAGCTCAACACCTACCTTCAGGCGTACGGTGAGATGCCGGTATGCACAGTCTTCCACTGGGTGAGCTGGACCGGCTGGGCGGAGCCGGCGCGCTGGCTCGCCGAGCTGGGCCTCAAGGGCGACAACAACCGCGTGCACTGGCGCTACCCCCCACTCAACCCCGTCAACAAGGTCAGCTTCGGCTTCGGAACGGCGTACCCGAGCCACTACTGGGACGACGCCGACCACGCCAACGCGCGCATCGAGTTCGTCAGCCTGCCCATCACCGGCTATGAGGTCGGCTACATCGCCGGCCGCGCCGTCGAGCCCAGCCAGCTTCACCGCACCATCGAGATGGGGGCATACTGGAATCTGACCATGAGCCTCTTCCACCACCCGGTCTACCTGCTCGCCGACGAGGCGCGCGGAGCGGTGCGTGAGTGCCTGGCGCACATCGAGCGCCTCGGGCTCAACGCCCTGCACATGGGCACCGACGAGGCCTGCCTGTGGTGGCATGCGCGCGACGCCTCGGCCGTAGAGCGCGTCGAGCGTTCCGGCGACGAGGTCGCGGCGCGCGTGCGCTGCGAGTGGGAGCATGGCTGCGTGCTGCAGATGCTCGTGCCCGAGGGCGAGATCGAGGCCTCGGTCAACGGCGATGCCGCTGAAGCACTGATCCGCCAGCAGCACGGCGCGCGCTGGCTCTTCGTCGCGGCCCCGTACGGCGAGAGTGTGGTGCAGGTGCGCCCGGTGTGACAGATCGGGCGAACGGACGCCGCAGGGAGGTAATTGAGCGGCGCGCCGGAACCTAGCGGCACGATCGTGGCCCCACCACCAGGAGGCGTCGTCATGGCAAGCGCGCTGCGCGATGAGCTGCTGGCCACGATGGAGAGCATCCAGACGGTCGATTGCCACTCCCACACGGCCTCCCGCGAGCAGTACTACGAAGCCGCCCCGCTGAGCATCTTCAACCTGTCGTCGTACTTCTTCCGCGACATCGAGAGCGTCACCGGCATGGCGCCGGCGAAGCTCTATGAGGGCTGCAATACCGACGAGCAACGCTGGCAGCGCCTCAAGGGCGTGCTGGCGAAGGCGCGCAATGTCTCGTACTGGCGGCACAACATCGTGGCCTTCCAGGCGCTCTTCGGCCTGGACGGCGAAGACCTCACCGACGACAACTGGCACGCGGTGAACGACGCCATAGCAGAGCGCAGCGTCGATCCGGGCTGGTACGACTACGTCACCGAAGGCGTGTGCAACCTGCGCACCCAGGTGCGCAACATCCCGTGGTTCGAGGACTGGGAGCCGCGCTACTTCACCGCCATCCTGCGCATGGAGCCGGCCCTGGAGCTGTGGCAGCCCGAACCGCGCGGGCGCCTGGAGGAGCACCTCGACCAGGAGATCAGCGATCTGAGTTCATGCGCGCAGGCCATCGGCGCGCTGGTCGAGCAGTACCGCGAGCGGGGCGCGGTGGGGATCAAGCTCGCGCACGCCTACCGCCGCACGCTGCACTCCGAGCGCGTCAGCGCCGTGGCCGCCTCGGTCATCTTCGAGCGCGCGCTGCGCGGCGAACGGCTCTCGCCGGCGCAGATCAAGCAGTTCGAGGACTACGTGATCTTCTTCCTCGCCGATCTGTGCGCGCAGACCGGCCTGGTCTTCGACATCCACACCGGCGTGCAGGGCAACTGGGGGCGCGTGCCCGAGTCCGATCCGGTGCTGCTGCTGCCGCTCATCCACGCGCACCGCAGCACGCGCTTCAATCTCTATCACGCCGGTTACCCCTACAGCCGGGAGATGGGCATACTGGGCAAACACTGTCCGAACGTGTGGCTCAACATGGCATGGATGTACGTCATCACCATGGAGGGCAGTCGGCAGTCGCTCAGCGAGTGGATCGACCTCGTCCCGGGCTTTCGCATACTCGGCTTCGGCTCCGACGTGGGTTGGCCGGAGCTGATCTGGGCGCACCTGCTCATGGCGCGCTCGTGCATTGCCGATGTTCTGGAAGAGAAGGTGCGGCGCGACTTTCTCAGCCGCGACGCCGCCCTCGACCTGGCGCGCATGATGGTGCGGGACAACGGCGTGGACTTCTACGGGCTCGACTCGTGAGGGACACGCAGGAAGGAGCCGGTGCGATGGACCTGGTCATTCAGCCCGTGTGCGTCGGCGGCATCGACTGGCAGAGCCGTGAGAAGCTGGGCATGGAGCTGCGCCCGACGCCGCTGGAGATCAGTCGCAAGCGCCTGGGCGAACTGAAACAGGCCATCACCGGCGTGCAGTGGCGCGATCTGCTGGAGGTGAACGCACCCGACGAGATCCCGCGGATGCTCGAGGCGGCGCGCCGGGCCGACCTGGTGGTGGCGCTCGCCTCGGAGTTGCTGGTGGTGATCACCGCGGCCCGGGCGCTGAGCGCGCTCTCCGGCCCGGTGGTCATCACGGGGGAGGAGAACCGTCCGGGGCCGTTCTGGGCCGATGTCTACGGCAGCCTCAAGTCCGACGGAGTCGATGTCTACCTGGCCATCAACGCCGCCGACCTGCAGCGTCACGTGACCGTGCTGCGCGCCGAGAAGATGCTGCGGAGCACGCGCGCGCTACTGATCGGCGAGAGCTGGCCCTCGTTCTCGCAGGTGGCGAATCCCGATTCGCCGCGCGTGGTCGAGCAGGCGCTGGGCGTCGAGGTGGTCGAGCGCTCCATCGGCGACCTGCGGGCCCGCTGGCAGAGCGCGGACGTTGAGGAGGCCGAGCACGTTGCGCTCGGTTGGCTGGAGGGCGCCGCGGTTGTGGACGACTCGGCGCGGCGCGACATCGTCGAGTGCGCGAAGCTCTACCTCGCCATGGATGCGCTCATCGAGGAGATGGGCGCCAACGCCATGACGGTCAACTGCCGCGCCTGGGACCTGCTCTCGTGCGAGGAGTTCGGCGCGTTCTACTCGCCGTGCATGGGCCTTACCCACCTGCGCTGGCGGGGGATCCCGGCGGCCTGCGAGGGTGACATCTGCGCGTTGATGAGCATGTGCGTACTCAGCTACGTGTCCGGCGCGCCGGCCTTCCTCGGTAACATCGGCCAGGTTTTTCCCGAACGGAACTCAGTGCGCATCGGTGGCCACGCAGCCTGCACCGTGGACATGGAGGGCGTGGGCGCGCCACTGGAGGGCTACCGGCTGCGGGACTACGGCGGGCGCGGGGGTGTGGCCTCCTACCTGCCGATCGAGGCCGGGCGGCCCGTGACCATCACGCGCTTCGACAAGCATCTGCGGGCGCTGTCACTGGCGGCGGGAGAGACGGTGGAGACGCAGGAGGGCTTCGAGGTCGTGCTGGGTGACGTGGCCGATTTTATGCATCGCTGTCTGACCGGCGATCACTACATCGTGGCGTACGGCGACCACGTTGAGGTTATCGGACGGCTGTGCGAACGTCTTGGCGTGGCAGCGCTTATTCCCGCCACGGGCGTCTAAGGAACGCCCGGGCGCGTCAGTCGGACGGCACATTACACTACGCGGTCAAGGAGGCAGCAATATGCGTGCAGCACGTGTGCACCAAGCCGGAACGCGGGGTCTGATCCATCTGTGCCTGGTCGTGACGGGGATGCTGGTCGCCCTGCCAATCGGGGCACAGCAGATCGTGGTCTTCGAGACGCACGCGCCGGTGGGCGGGCAGTGGGAGGGGGACATCGACGTCAGCGCGCAGTGCATGTCTTCCGGTGGCGATCAGGTCTGGAACGACGGCAACCTGATCGACATCATGGCCGGCACCTACATCGAACAGGCGCCCGCCGTCGTGTCCGACGGCGAGGACGGCATCATCGTCCTGGCGGAGGCGGTCGCGCGCGAGGGTGAATACGTCGGCGACTGGGAGATCATCGCCCAGCGGGTCAGCCCCGACGGCCGGTTGCTGTGGGAGGACGGGGAGACCTCGGTCGTGGTGGCCGCGACTACCTGGTCCGAGCGCCACCCGGTCGCCGTGCCTGACGGGCGCGGCGGAGCCTTCGTGTTCTACGAGGCCTACGCCCCGGCCGACAGTCAGTGGGCGGGCGACATCGACATCCGTGGTCAGCACCTCTCCGGCAGCGGTGAGCTGCTGTGGGACGAGGGAGGCGTGGCGGTAGCCACCGGCAGTGCCGTGTTGGAGGTTCAGCCCTGCGCGGTATCCGACGGCGCCGGCGGCGCCATCGTCGCCTACCAGCTCATCGTGCGCGAGGGGGAGATGGCCCACGTCCGAGGCATCGGAGCGCAGCGGGTCGCCGCCGACGGTCGGCTGCTGTGGAATGAGGGCGAGTCGTCGGTGGCGGTCGCGGCCAGCAGTTGGGCGGCCAGCCGCCCGGTGGCGGTCCCCGACGGCAGCGGCGGGGCGCTGATCTTCTTCCAGGCCGACGCTCCCGCGGACTCCGAGTGGGCGGGTGACATCGACGTGCACGGACAGCGCGTCTCGTCCGACGGGCAGCTCATGTGGGAGGGCGGCGAGTCGTCGGTCATCGTGCACAGCTCGGCCTACCTGGAGGTCGCACCGGTGGCGGTGGCCGACGGCAGCGGCGGGGCCGTCGTGGTGTGCTCGGCCGCAGCCCGGGAGGGCGAGTACGCCGGCGACTGGGAGATCGTGGCTCAGCGGGTCTCGCCCACCGGCGAGCTCATGTGGAACGGCGGGGAGCGGGCGAGTATCGTCTCGGCCACCAAGCTCCACGAACGCAGCCCGTGCGCACTTGCCGATGGCGTGGGCGGCGCCTTCGTGGCCTTCGAGGCCTACTTCCCCGAGGGTATGGAGTACGCCGGCGACATCGACATCTACGCCCAGCGCGTGTCCGCGGACGGCCAGCCGATGTGGTCCGATGAGGGCGCGTCGCTGGCCGTCTCGACGAGCACCTATCTGGAGCGGTGGCCCTGCATCGTTGCCGACGGTGCCGGGGGCGTGATGGTCGCCTTCGAGGCGGTGGCGACCACCGGCGAGTACGCCGGCGACTGGGAGGCGCTTGCGCAACGGGTGGCGCCGGACGGCACGCTGCTGTGGAACGACGGTGACAGCTCGAGCATCGTCGCCTCCAGCATGTGGGGCGAGCGCTACGTGACCATGGCGGAGGGTGGCATCGGGGCCCGCGACGCCGAGGACGCGGCCGGCCCCCGCCCCGGCCCGGCCCCGCGCAAGAACCCGGTGAACCCGTAGGCGCGGGAGCGTGGGGGCGTCGGGGCGTGCGAGGTCGATCGGCCGCGCCCGCTGGCCCGCAGATGCGGAAGCGCCCTCCCCCTCGCCGGGGGAGGGCGCTTCGTCAGACAGTGGCGGGGCTGACGGGATTTGAACCCGCGACTTCCAGCTTGACAGGCTGGCACTCTGAACCGCTGAGCTACAGCCCCGCCCAAAACTGGGGGAACGGTGCGGACGCTTCCGGATGCAGACGATAGCATAAAGCGGCCGGCCTGTCAACACCGGGTCCGGCGCTCGCGGCGAATGACGCCGCGCCCCGTCGGTACGTTACCAGACCGCGGCTGCGGCAGGCGGCATAGAGCGGAGAGCTGGTAAAATGACCACCCGGACATGCCACCTGGTGGTAGCCATCTCACTCGCAGGGATGGCACTTGCCATGCCGCCACTGCACGCCCAGCACATCGTGGTCTTCGAGGCGTACGCGCCGGCCGACAGCGAGTGGGCCGGCG
>JALGVA010000012.1 GCA_029820295.1 Candidatus Zipacnadia bacterium | reverse complement strand
GGACCGTGGACAGCTCCGCCGAGGCCTCGGTGACCATTGATGTCCAGCGCCAGGTGCTGGTCCTGCAAACGCTCGACAACCGCTACAACCACGTGGAGACGCCGCTGCCGGAGGGCTTCGGCCGCGTGCAGGTGGACCTGCTCAATATCAACGACACCGCCGCCTCGTGGTCGCCGGGCGTGATCCTCTACTGGAATGAGACGAACTGGGTGCAGGTGATGGTGAGCCTGACCTACTCGCTGCGCGTGAACTGGGCCGATGGCGGCGGGGGCGGCGCCACCGGCAACCTGCGGCCCATCATCGCCGGCGTCTGGTACCGCGTGGCGCTGGAGATGCGCGCGGACGAGATCGGCGTGCTGTTCGGGGAACCCGGCGGGGAGCCGGCGCAGGTCGCGACCGTTCCGCGCGCGGAGGCGTGGCAGGGCGCGCCGACGCTCATCATCGGCAAGGGCTACATGCCCCCGGCCAACGCGAACCCGGACTTCGACAACAACTACGGCCGCAGCACGCGCATCACGCGCGTCGAGGTCGATGACGTGATCGTCGGCGACCCCGCGCCGCTGGCGCAGCAGCTTCTCGCCAGCGCCGAGGCCCGCGCCGCCGTCGGCGAGGCCGACCCGTCGGGCCTCCAGGTCGCGTTCTGGCCGAATGCCACAAACCCGGCCACCGAGGACACGCTGTGGTTCGCCGACGGCGCGTGGCAGCGGCTCGCGCTGGTGTACGCGAACCTCGACCCGACGCACAACGCACGCGCGCCGCGCTTCGAGGTCGAGGTCCCTGCGGGCATCGACGTGCGCGAGATCACCTTCGGCCCGCACGCGGTGCAGGTCACGCGTGAGGCGATCGAAGGCGGCACGCGGCTGATTATCGCCATCCCGGACTTCACGCTGCCCGCCGACTTCCGCGGCGTCTCGTTCGATGATCCCGACCGGCCCGGCTGGGCCATCTGGCCGCGCAGCCGCCAGACGCCCGCGCTGCACCTGCACTGCGTCGCGGGGGCGGCGGCCGACGGCGGGACCGTGCGCGCGCGCCTGGTGGCCGAGTCGGGAGAGGGCCCGTGGCGCGAGATGGCGGTGCGCGTGCTGCCGGCGCTGCCCGAGCTGGCCGCGGGGCCGCCCGAGGACCTGGGCCTGAGCCTGTGGGAGGGCATGGTCGCGCACGACTCCGCCGACCGCGCGGTGGTGCTGGATGCGATGATGGCCTCATGCGCGCGCATCGGCGTCAAGCGCCTGCACGGCGGCGGGACCGGCGACATCGTCGCTGCCTGCCGCGCGCACGGCATCTCGCCCTTCCTCTACTCCTGGTGGCACTACTCGACCCAGTGCCCACCCAGCTTCCAGCCCACCGAAGACGAGCGCGCGCCCGAGGGCAGCCCCCACAGCTCGGGCTTCTGCCCGGTCATCATCGCTGAGGGGGCCGGGACCTACGGGGAGTTCCTGCAGACCGTCACCGAGAAGATGCGCGCCACCGGCTGCGACGGCTTCATGCTCGACTACGAGTGCGCCATGCCCCTGTGCTTCAATGGGCGCTGCCGCAAGGCGTTCATCGAGTATACCGGCCTCGCCGACGTGGATTGGCCCGCGGACGTGCAACCCGAGGGGCGCTACCGCGAGCAGTGGATCGGCTTCCGCTGCTGGCAGGGCGCGCTCTATGTGCGGGCGATCCGCGACGCGGCGTGGGCGGCGCTGCCGGAGTGCCCGATGCAGGCGTGGGTGGCCGGCTACGACTACAACAACACCATCGAGTCCGCGACCATCGACGTGTCCAGGGCCGCGCAGTTCCTCACCGAGGTCGAGACCCCGCACTACACGCTGCCCGCCGACTACTCGGATATGTGGTTCGATGACGCGGGCATCGGTTCGGTGCAGTCGGGCATCGACACCGTGCAGGACACGCTCGAGGTCGTGGACATCCCGGTCATCTTCTGCTCGTCGATCATCTACCCGCTGGGCAGCGCCACGCGCTGGAGCGACCCGCAGATCCTCGACGCGCAGATCCAGACGATCATCGCCCAGGGCGCGCGCGGCGTCTCGTTCTGGGGCGGGCACTTCGACGGCGCGCTCGACGGCCGCTACCAGCACAAGCTGGTCAAGTGGCACAACCTGCTGGCGCGCGCGGCCGAGTTCCTGTGGCAGGGCGAGCGCGACGACGCGCTGGTGCAGATCGCCCCGGGGCCCTCACGCGAGCTGCGCGCCTTCGCCTGGCGCCTGGATGACCGGCTGCTGATCGCGGTCACGAACCTCTCGCAGGAGCCCATCCCGGTGCAGCTCGGCGCGCCGGGATACTCCGCGCAGGCGACGGAACTGCTGACCGGCGCGCGTGTGCCGATGGATGAGGCCATCACCGTCCCGGCGCTGGATGGCTGGTGGGGGGTGGTGGAGGGAGAGTAGGCGCGCGAGCCCTCATTATGCTGTGCCGCCGACACTCCTGTCGGCGGGGGATTGTCGTTGCCGTCGGGGTACCGTCACCTTCTCGGCGCGCCGACACGCGGCAGTGGCTCGACAGGGCCGCGGGAACGACGGGCCGGTCAGGCGACTGAGATGAGGCCCGCGTGGCTCACCTCATCTCACCCCGGGCGGCCCCTCATCACGGCACGTCAACCCCCTTGGCACTCTTCCTCGCTGAAGGCCTCAGTGGCGCGCGGGGCGAAGGTGCCTGGGCCATCACGACTGCGATGCCGGAGGTGTCCGCATGGCCCGCTACGCGCGACTGACCACCGTCTCCTGGAGCCCCAGGAAGGAGGCCGAGGGCGAGGCGCAGCTCGAGTCCAACCGCCGCCAGGCCGTCGAGATGATCGACCGTGCCGCGCAGGATGGCTCCGACCTCGTGTGCCTGCCCGAGATCTTCGCCCAGCGGCACTTCGCATTCGACGAGTGGGAGAAGTGGGCCGAGCCCATCCCCGGGCCGACCACCGACGCCGTCGGCGAGGCCTGCCGCCGCAACAACTGCTACGGCGTCGCCACCACCGTCGAGGCGCGCGACGGGCGTTTCTACAACGCGGCCGCGCTGGTCGATCGCGCGGGCGAGGTGGTCGGCGTCTACCACAAGATGCGCCCGACGCGCGGGGAGCTTGAGGCCGGCATTACGCCCGGCTCGGACGCGCCGGCCTTCGAGGCCGACTTCGGGCGCGTGGGCTTCGCCATCTGCTTCGACATGAACTTCCCCGAGGTCGGCCAGCGACTGCATGAGAACGGCGCGCAGGTGGTGTGCTGGCCGTCGATGTATGACGCCGGGCGGCAGCTCGAGTTCTGGGCGCAGGAGTTCGGCTTCTATCTGATGTCCTCGTGGGGCGGGCACATCAACGCGATCATCGACATGACCGGGCTGCCCCTGGTGAAGACCGGTTACCAGTACCCCATCGCCAGCGCCGACGTGAACCTCGACCGCGAGTGCTTCCACCAGGACAGGAACCGCGAGCAGTGGGACGCGATCCGGGAGAAGTACGGGCCGGGGGTGACGCTCAACATCACGCACCCGGAGGGCAAGTTCACGCTGGCGTCGGAGATGGAGGACGTGACCATCGCGGACATCATCGCGGAGTTCGGGCTGGAGACCTGGCGCGAGTATCGCCGCGATGCGCTCGACAGGATCCTGGCGGCGACGCCGGAGGACTGACGTGCAGCAGGCCGCTGCACTCAGCATCAGGAGGCATCAGCCATGGCTCGCAAGGCGAAGACCAGGCACACGCGCGAACAGACTCTCGAGTGGTTCCAGCAGGCACGCTTCGGCATGTTCATCCACTGGGGCGTCTACGCGCTGCTGGGCAGGGGCGAGTGGATCCGCAACGTGGGGAAGATCCCGCAGGAGGAGTACGACAGGCTGCCGCCGCGCTTCACCGCCAAGAGGTTCGATCCCGCCGCCTGGGCGGACCTGGCGAAGCGCGCGGGCATGAAGTACATGGTGGTGACCACCAAGCACCACGACGGCTTCTGCATGTTCGACGCCCACAACACCGATTGGAAGGTCACCAACACCCCGTTCGGGCGGGACGCCATCGCCGAGATCACCACGGCCTTCGAGCGCAAGGGCATCCCGGTGGGCTTCTACTACTCGATCATGGACTGGTGGCACGAGGACTACCTGCCGCGCCTGCCCTGGGAGGCCGACCGGCGCCCTGAAGCGGGCCACGACGTCATGCGCTACATCGAGTACATGCGCGAGCACATCGAGCAGCTTATGACTGAGTACCGCCCGGCGCCGTTCGTGCTGTGGTGGGACGGCGGGTGGATGAACAAGCCCGAGGCGCTGGGCGGGGCGGAGACCAACGCCCTGGCGCGGCGCCTCAAGCCCGACATCATCATCAACGACCGCGCCTTCACGCGCGAGGACCTGGTCACCCCCGAGCAGCGCATCCCGCCCACGGGCCTGTTCGACGAGGACGGCAAGCCCCTCGTCTGGGAAGCGTGCATCACCATGACCTCGCACTGGTGGGGCTACGACAGGGAGGAGACCGTCTACAAGAGCCCCGAGTTCCTGATCCGCATGCTCGTAGACATCGTCTCCAAGGGCGGTAATCTGCTGCTCAACGTCGGCCCCAGGCCCGATGGCACCATCCAGAAGGAGTTTGTGGAGCGGCTCGAGGCCATCGGCGCGTGGATGGACCGGTACTCCGAGGCCATCTACGGCACCACCGCCAGCCCGTTCAACCTGCTGCCCTTCTACGGGCGGGTGACCACCAGGGGCGAGCGGCTCTACGTGCATGTCTTCGAGTGGCCCGCCGACGGCGCCATCCGCCTGCCCGGGCTGAAGAACGAGATCAAGCGCGTGTCCGTGGTCGAGAAGGGCCGGCCCAGGCTGGCCTGCGAGCGCGATGGCGATGACTGGGTCATCACGCTCCCGGACGAAGCCCCCGACCCGGTCGCCAGCGTCTTTGCGGTGGACCTCGACGGCGCGCCCGAGGTCGAGCCGATGGTGCTGGGGCCGGGCGAGGACGGGCGCATCGATCTGCCGGTGCTCTACGGCTTCCTCGACGGCCCGCACGGCATGCGCATCCGCTACGAGGCCGAGGACGGCGTGGTCCACGCGGGCAACTGGATCAACCCCGCCGACAGCATCGAGTGGACGGTGACGGTGCCGAAGCGCGGCGACTATCAGGTCTGGCTGGACTACCGCGTGGAGCCGGGCCAGGGCGGCAGCGAGGTCGAGTTCATCATCAACGGCAAGGAGGCGCCGCGCATCATGCCCAACGGCATGATCGCCAGCACGGGCGGGGGCGCGGTCGAGGGCGGCCAGCGCCAGGTGGTGAGGACCGCCTCGACGCAGGGCCGCTTCCGTCGCAAGCAGGCGGCGGTCATCCGGCTCAAGAAGGGCGCGAACACCATCAAGGTGATGGTGCCAACCATCCGCCGCCAGCAGGCCATGGACCTGCGCGGGATTGAGCTGGCGCCGGTAACGTAAGCAGCGCACAGAGTGCAGAATGGGGACGGTTGCCATGAAGCGCACAGTTGCCGGTTGTGTCCTGGCGCTGACAGTGGTCGCATGCGCGGGGGCGCAGGAGCTGACGGCGCTGCCGCCGCAGGTTGTGTCGGTCACCCCCGAGCCGTTCGCTGCGAACGTCGATCCGTGGCTGGAGGAGGTGACGGTGACCTTTGATCGTCCCATGAACCCGGATGGCTTCGGGTTCGGCGGGGTGCGCTGGACCGGCGTGTTCCCGGGCATTCGGGACGCAGTACCGGCCTGGCGTGACGGCAACACCACGTGCGTGCTGCCGGCCTCGCTGGTGGAGGACTGCACCTACGCCATCTCGGTGAATGACACCCAGAACCGCGGCTTCGTGGACGCCAACGGCGTGCCGGCGTGCGGCTTCGCGTGGGTCTTCGCTACCGGTGAGCGGACGCCCGAGCAGCTCCCACCGCACGTTGTGAGTTCGGTGCCGGAGCAGGGCGCCACCGACGTGGACCCGCGCCTGCGCGAGATCACGGTCACCTTCGACCGGCCGATCGCGCCCGGCGACCACTCGTGGGTGATCTTCCGGGGCAGCGGGCTGTATCCGGGGTACCGCGGCGGCGAGGCCACGTTGAGCGAGGACCGGATGAGCGCGAGGCTGGAGGTGCGCCTGAGCCCGGGCACGGTCTATGCGCTGGGCGTCAACGACCTGCGCTACAACGGCTACAAGGACATCTACGGGCGCCCGCTGCTGCCCTTCGGGCTATGCTTCCGCACCGCCGACTGACAGCGCTCAGGGATCGACCGATACGCCGCCACGACGCTCCGGCATGACCCCGGTGTCAACCGCGGGATGTTGCTACTGCGCGAGCCAATCCGTCCACGTCCAGTGGGGACTTGCGCCGCGGTTCTGGACGAATATGGCGTACCAGAGATCCAGAGTGACCAGCATGAGAAGCAACGTCCCGTGATCGCAGATGCGGTTGCAGTGTTCGTGCAGCAGCTTGTCCACGGCCATCGGTTCGAGCAGCTCCACCTGGCTGAGCAGGGCCGGCAGCAACTGATGAGCTCGGAGTCCGTCAATGCGCTCCCGCAGCCACGCGTCGATCGGGGCCCGGAACCCGGCCTTAGGTCTGTGGAGGACTTCGGCGGGAACAATGCCTTCGGCCGCGATGTAGAGCAGGTGCTTCTTGGCCGCCCGGTTGGTCAGCCGCTGCAGGCGTGTTCCGTGAGCCTTCAGGCCTTCGGGCACGCGGTGCAGCAGCTCGCACAGTTCCAGGTCCAGGAACGGCTCCCGCACGGTGAGGCCATGGTAGGCGGCCATGTGCCCGACCTTGGCGAAGACCCCAAACGAGCCATCGATGGTCGTGTCCAGCGCCAGCAGGCGGTCGAAGTCCGACGACTCCGGCGCCGGTGCGTTTGCGATCAGCGGATCGGCGGAGGCCATGTCGGGCAGCTCGGAACACGCCTGCGCGGACAGTAGAGCGCGGAAGCGCGCAGGGATCAGGCTGCGGTACGCGATCTCCCTGTAGATCGAGAGGTACGCCTGCACGGGATCGGCGTGCGCGGCCGCCAGCGCCTTCCAGGCGAACCGACCGAACTCCCGCCGCCGCATGCGTCGCCATATGGCGTGCCGCAGGCCCGCATGGGTCTGCCGGAGCACACTGTCGGCGAGGCAGCCGGCGCCCGGCAGGTGCCGCAGTGCCGCCCGCGCGGTTACCAGCGGGTAATGCCGGCCCAGGAGATGGTCGGGGCCGTCGCCACCGATCACCGCATCGACGCTCTCACGAGCGAACCGGGCCAGGTGGAAGGTCGGGATAAACGAGCTGTCCATGGCCGGCTCCTGCAGGGCGAACACCATGGAGGGAAGCTCGTCCAGTGCGTCAGCCGAGGCCAGGCTGAGTTCGTGGTGATTTGCCCCCAGATGTCGGGCCATCAGCCGCGAGTAGTAGGACTCATCGACTGAGGCGTCGGCGTACACCAGGGAGAATGTGTCCATCTCGCCTCCGGTCAGCTCGCGCGTGACGGCGGCGTTGTAGCTGGAGTCAATCCCACCGCTGACGAACACACCCGGCCTTCCGGTCTGGTGGGACAGGGCGCGTTCCAGACTACGGCGATGCACCACCCGGAAGCGCTCTGCCCAGTCGTCGCTTCGGACCGGATCGAAACGATGCCTGAAGACTCGCGCCGTCCGGACGGAGTCTCCGGGCCCATGAGTGAGCGCGCACCCGGGTGTCAGCTTCATGACACCGCGGAAGAGCGTATTGGGCGGGAGGATGTGCCCGAAGTCCAGGTACTGGGCCAGCGCGGTCGTGTCAAGCTCGCCGTCCCACGCGTCGTCCAGCAGCGGCAGGGGGCTGTCGGCAAAGAGAAAGGCCTCGCCGGCCTGCGCGTAGTAGAGGCCGTGGGTGCCCCCGACCCAGTCAAGCAGCAGATGAAGCCGGTCGGCTGCGCCATCCCAGATGCAGGCTGCGAACATGCCGCTCGCCTCGCGGATCAGGCCCGGACCATACCTGGCCCACAGAGAGAGCAGGGCTTGTGCGGACGCCGGCGCGTGCGGGTCGGCGCTGCTGTCGCTGCGGCCCCAGACATCACCCGCAACTGCGGCCATCGTCGTCCCATCGGGCGCAAGCGCCGTGCTGGCGGCGGGCCCGGAGCCGGCCGCCGCGGCGGCGACGCCGCACGTGCGTGTGGCCGATCGCATGACGTGCGCCGCCCCCCCGGCATGTTGCTCGCGGAATGCCTCGATCCGGTCCCGCACCAGATCCTCGTCAGCGGAGAGTACGCCGAAGATCGCGGCCGCTCGCCCGCCGGGTTCAGTCGTCATGCGTCATGCCTCCGCATAGGTCACGATCGGCGCATGCTGGCGACCAGTCCGAAGGGGCCGCGCGTCCAAGGGCCACTCGCCATCAGCCAACGCACTTCGGGGCGAATGGTACCAGTTTCTCGAAGCCTCGGCAACCGAGCAAGGAGACTGCTCGGCCCTACCGTGCGCACGGCGGAGGGTAACACGGCCCCGACTGCGAACAGTAGGGTCGGCAGCCGAGCAGGTGTGCGGGCCCGTGCCGGGCTGCCTCAGTTTGGTGTGCCGCTCACAGGGATGAGGAGCGACGCTGATGTACCGTCCGCGCGATACGCACATGGGCGACTTCTGGTTCCTGCGGGGACCGGACGCGTTGCACATGTACTACCTCGAATACGCCATCCCCGCGCGCGACGAGTTCGCCGAGGAGGGCATCGGCCACGCCACCTCGACCGACGGCATCCACTGGACCGAGCAGGGGCGCGTGATCGGCCGCGGCGAGCCGGGCGCGTGGGACGACGCGGCGATCTTCACCGGCTCGGCCATCGAGGTCGGTGGGCGCTACTACATGCTCTACACCGGCCTGACCCGTGCGGATCGCTGCCAGCGCGTCGGCCTGCTCACCTCCGACGACCTGCGCCACTGGGAGCGCCACGAGGGCAATCCCGTCCTCGAGCCCGACCCGCGCTGGTATGAGACCCTCGCCGACGTGGACGCCGATAGCCCGGTGGCCTGGCGCGACCCGTTCCTCTACCGGCACGAGCCCGAAGGCGCGTGCTACGCCTTCATCACCGCCACCGAGCGCGGCGACCGGCCGCGCCACGAGCGCGGCTGCATCGGCCTGGCGCGCTCGGAGGACATGATCCACTGGGAGCCGCTGCCACCGGCGGCCGCGCCGGGCCTCTACCACGATCACGAGGTCCCCGACCTGTTCGAGCTGCGCGGCCGCTGGTATCTGCTGCACTCCACGCGCCTGTGGCGCTACTCTGAGCGCGCGCTGGAGATCAAGCCCGAGCGCTGGTGCCGCAACGGCACACACTATCTGGAGGCGTCCGATCCGCTGGGGCCGTGGGAGGTGCCGCCCGTGGACGTGGTCGCCGGCGCGATGGCCGATCCGCTCTACGCGGCGCGTGCGCAGCGCATCGGTGATGACCTGCTGCTCTACGCCTGGGGGCCGACGCGCCGCGAACTGGCGCCGCCGCTCAAGCTCGACGCGGCGCACGACGGCAGCCTGTGCGCGTTCTACTGGGAGAGCCTGGACGCGTACCGCGGCGCGTCGCTGTGCGAGCCCGAGTTCGCACCCGCCGCCGGCGAGTGGCAGGCGACCCGCGCGATGATGCTGGGCGTGTCCGACGGCACGGCTGCCGTCGCGGGCTGCGAGCGCGAGGCCATCGACCTGAGCTTCGCCGTCGAGGTGGTCGTGGGCACCGGAGGCAGCGCAGGCATTGGCGTGAGCGATGACGGCGGCATCATCGCCGGGATCATCGACGCGGCCGCGCAGGAGGTGGCCATCGTGCGGCTGCCCGGCACGGAGGTGCTGTCGTCGATCCCGTGGGACGTGACGCCCGTGCAGCCGGCGCGCCTGCGGCTGCTGTGCGATGGCGAGGTGCTGCAGCTCTTCATCGATGACGAGTTTGCGGTCGCGGCGTACGCGCCGAGCCGCGGGCCGGGCGCCGTCCGGCTCGTGGTGCTCGACGGCGCCGCCGAGTTCCGCGCCATGGAGGCCCATGCCCTCGATCTGTGACCGATCATGACGCATACGGAGGCATTACCATGAGGACCATCGGCGTCGCGCTCATCTGCACCGCCCTGGCGGCGGCCTGCCACGCGCAGGGCAACCTGCTGCCCAACCCGTCCTTCGAGGAAGGCGCCGACGCTCCGGAGGCGTGGTCGCCATCGGCCGACACCTGCACGTGGACCGATGCGGCCCACACCGGCGCTCGCGGCGTGGCCGTGACCGGCGACGGCACCGACACCAGCTACTGGCGCACCGACGACCCGGGTCTTGAGACCGGGCGCGTCTATGAGTTCTCGGCGTGGATGCGCCGCGAGAGCGGCGGCGCGGGCAGCGTCATCTCCGGGCCCAACTGGGCCAACCGCGACGTGCGCCCAACCGAGGAGTGGACGCGCACCGCGCACGTCTTCGTGCCGCCCGCGCGCGACGACCCCGGCTACGTGCGCGTCGGCCACTGGCGCGCGGATGGCGAGATCGCCTTCGACGACGTCTCGGTGGTCCCGGTCACCGCGCTGCCGGTCAGGCGTGGCGACCTGCTCCTGGGCGAGGGCGAGGCGGTTGAGGGCCGCGAGTACACCTGCCACGCACCTGTTGGCGGCTACACGGGAAACTACTCGCGCGCGCTCTATTCCCACACCGCGCACCTCAATACCAACCGCTGGGTGTTCTTCCCCGGCGCCGAGGTCATCTACCGTCACGACGTCGGCGGCATCGCCCTGACCGCGGCGACGGTGACCGTGAGCATCGGCTGGTACGCGAGCGGCGCCTGCCGCGTCGAGGCCTCCGCCGACGGCGAGACCTGGACCGAGATCGGCGCGATCGGCGACCTGGGCGAGGCCGAGTTCGCGGTGCCGGAGGAGCTGCTGCCCGCCGACACGGTGTTCGTGCGCCTGCGCTCGCCCGGCGAGGGCGAGGGACGCGAGGAGTCCGCTCCGGGCTCCTTCCAGGTCTACGGCTACACACTGCGCGCCGACCTCGCCGAGCCGCTCGAGCCGCTGACCGGGGCCACCACCTTCCTGGTCGAGGAGACGCACAGCGACCGGCTGGCGGTGGAGCCGCTGACTCTGGGCGCGCTGCTGCCCGGCCGCGACAACCAGGCCGCGATCGCGCTGCGCAATCCCGGTGGAGCCGCGCTGGACGTGCGCCCGGCCATCGAGTTCACCTCCGAGGCGGGGGAGACCACGCGCTTCGACGCGCAGGTCTCCGTCCCCGCAGGCGGCGAGGCGCAGGTGACCGTGCCCTACGTGGCCGGCTCGGTCGGGCGTTACGACGCGGCGGTCGTGGTCGCCGATGCGGGGGGCGAGGAGCTGTACCGCGCGCGCTTCCAGTTCCAGGTCCCCGAACTCTACCGCAGCGACTTCGGCTACGCCATCTCCGCCGATGCCGATGCCGATCTGTGGTGGTGCGAAGGCACGTACAAGGTCAACCGCGACCGCCCCGCGCCAACTGCGTCCGAGCCGACCGTGCGGCTGGAGGCGTCGCGCGGTGAGTTCGAGCCGGTGCAGGTGGTGGTGCGGCCGCGGCGCGATCTGACCGGCCTGACCGCCACCATCGGCGACCTGAGCGGTCCCGGCGGTGCGAGCATCCCGGCGTCGGCCATCGACATCCTGCGCGTGGCCTACGTCTACGTGCACACGCCCACCGATTCGCAGGGCGCGGTCGGCTGGTGGCCCGACCCGCTGCCGCCGCTCGACGAGCCCGTGGACGTGGCCGCGGGCCAGAACCAGCCGCTGTGGCTGCGCGTGCACATTCCGCGCGAGGCCGCGCCCGGCGAGTACCGCGGCACGCTGTCGCTGAGTGCCGACGGCTGGTCGGCGGAGGCGCCGGTGAGCCTGCGCGTCTACGACTTCGAGATGCCCGCTCAGCGCGGCATCGTCGCCACCATGGGCCTGGGCACCGGCGAGATCCGGCGCTACCACCACCTGCAGACCGACGAGCAGCTTCGCGCGGTCTTCGACCGCTACATGCAGAGCTTCCGCGATCACCGCATCGACCCGTACTCCTGCTGGCTGGATCGCCCGCGCACCGAGGTGGTCGGCATCGCCTGGAACGGCGGCGAGGTGCAGGCGGCCGCCGACGCGCCCGAGGGCGCCAAGGTGCTGCACGTGGTCGATGACAGCGACACCGCCAACCCGGCGGCCGCCACCACCGCTCTCATGCCGGTCAACCGCGAGCGCGCCCATCGGCTGAGCTTCGCCGCGCGCGCGGCGCAGGGCCACGAGTTCCAGACCACCATCGGCTGCCACGACGCCGACGGCGACTGGATGTCCGGCTGCAACGTGGACAGCGTGCACGTCGGCACCGGCGCTTGGGAGCGCTACGAGGTCGATCTGCCCGCCGGGCGCTTCGCCGAGGGCTGTCGCAGCGTGCAGCTCACCCTGCGCGGCAGTCGCTGGGTGGACCCCGGCGCCAGCACTGGCGAGGCGTGGTTCGACGACGTCTTCATCGGCGAGGCCGCCGAGGGCGCCGAGAATCTGCTCGCCGACGGCGGCTTCGAGGCCGGCACGCGGGACGTGCACATTACCGTGGACTTCAGCGCCTGGGACCCGTGGCTGGAGCGGTACATCGACGGCATGGGCATGCAGTCGTTCCGCCTGCCCATCGGCTACATGCCCCGCCGCGACGCCCCCGGCGGCGTCGGGCCCTACCGGCAGGGCAACCCGGAGTATGATCGCATCGTCGGCGAGTACCTGCACGCCCTGCAGGAGCACCTGCGCGAGAAGGGCTGGCTGGACGAGGCCTACGCCTACTGGGTGGACGAGCCCGCGCCGGAACACTATGAGAACGTGCGCTACGGCATGAGGCTACTCGACGAGTGGGCGCCGGACATCCAGCGTATGCTCACCGAACAGCCGGAGGAGGCGCTGGTCGGCTTCGTGGACATCTGGTGCCCGGTGCTGCACAACTACGACGAGGAGAAGTGCCACGCCCGCCAGCAGGCGGGCGATGACGTCTGGTGGTACGTGTGCACCGGCCCCAAGGCGCCCTGGGCGGGCCTGTTCATCGACCACAACGCGGTCGATCTGCGCATCTGGCAGTGGATGAGCTGGAAGTACGATGTGCAGGGCGCCCTGGTGTGGCGGGTCAGCTACTGGTACTCGCCCGCGCGCGTGCGGCAGACCGGGGCCTACCAGAACCCATGGGAGGACCCGATGGGCTGGCGCTCCAGCGGCGGCGGTTGGTGGGGCAACGGTGACGGGCGCTTCATCTACCCGCCCAACGTGGACCCGAACACCGAGCACGAGCCGATCCTGACCGGGCCGGTGGACTCGATCCGCTGGGAGATGCTGCGCGAGGGCCTGGAGGACTGGGAGTACTTCCACGCGCTCGACCGGCTGCTGCAGGGGCGCGAGGATGCCGCCACGCGCGCGCTGCTCGAGATCCCCGGCAGCATCATCACCGACACGCGCGACTTCACTCGCGACCCGCTGCCCATGTACGACCGCCGCCGCGCGCTGCTCGAAGCGCTCGAGCGGCTGGGGGAGGAGTGAGGCCGGGCCGGGCGGCTACGGCGACTCGTCGGCGTGCTGGCCCCGACCCGGGAGCGGCCGGTAGGCCTGTGGCTGCCGGGTGCCGATGACTTCGTCGGCCAGGAACTCGAGCCACGTCGCATTCGTCCAGTACGCGCTCGCCTCGGCCAGCGCACGGGCCGCGGCAACACGGTCGCCCGCCCGGTAGAGGTCGAGCGTGCGCTCCAGCCCGGCCTGGGCCTCCTCGAGGAGTTCGCGGGCGCGGGCGTTGGCGAAGGCCCCGCGCGCGGTGACCATGGGGGACGCCTGGGCGTCGAGGGTGCCGTCGGTCAGGTTCTCGAGGTAGCACTCGAGCGGGTCCCAGGGCGCGTGGCGGACGTAGTGCTCGAAGCACTCGGGGTCGTCCCAGGCGCGCCGTGCGCGCTCATCCTCGAGCGCCGCGCGCGCCAGGGCGGCGCCGATCTCCCCGGCCTCCGCCAGCGCGCGCTCGAAGGTCGCGACGTGCGCCGCCAGCCCACCGACGTAGCGCGTGCGCAGCCCGAACAGCCACTTGCACAGCTCGCGCCGTGCCAGCCGCTGCATGCCCTGGTTGCTCGCGCACGAGAGCGTGGCGGCGGGCATCCCCTTGAGCGCGCCGGTCCACAGAAACGGGTAACAGCGCTCGATCAGCAGGCGCGCGGTGGCCGTCGGGCTCCAGTTGTGCACCGGATCGGCGATGAGCAGCGCGTTGGCCCCGGCGATGGCCCGGAAGAGCGCGCCCGCGCCCCCGCGACCCATGTCGTCGTCGAGCACGCACGCGCCTTGCGGCCGGCGCACGCACGCGAAGCAGCTTACGCACGGGCCGAAGTTGAAGTCGTGCGCATGGAGCAGATCCACGTGCACGCCGTCAACCGCGGCGGCGCCGGCAATGGCGCGGTCGAGGAGCTGGGCCGTGAAGCCGCTGCGACGTCCGCTTGTGAGCACCGCCAGCACGCTGGCCATGGCCGCCAACCTCACGCCCCTTGCGCACCCCGCGGCGGCATCAGCGGCCGGGGAGCGCCCAGACGAGCAGACTCGTGTCCGCGCTGGCCGAGACCACGTACCGCCCATCTCGGGTTACCGTCAGGCCGGTGACCGAAGCACGATGGCCCGTCAGGTCCTGCAGGCGACTGCCGTCGGCCAGGTCCCAGACGACGACCGTGCCCGAGGAGCCGGCCGTGCAGGCCAGGTCGGCATCCGCGCTGAGCGCAAGCGCACGCACGGCCTCGCCCTGCTCCATCTCGGCGGTCACCGCGCCGCCGGCGAGGTCCCAGCGCAGGATGCGCCCGTCGCTGCCGCCGGTCAGGGCCTCGGTCGCGCCGTCACCGAGGAATGCCACTGACTGCACCCACGAGCTGTGGCCCATCAGCGTGTCGAGCAGCTCGCCGTCGGCGAGGTCGAAGAGCCGCACCGTGCCGTCCCGGCCCCCGGTGAGCACACGCGTGCCGTCATGCGAGATCGCCAGCGCGAGCACGCCTCCGCGGTGGCCGCGGAGGATGCGCTCGGGCTCGTCGCCCTCGCCCCACACGCGCACCGTGGCGTCGTCGGCGCTGCTGAGCAGGTGGTCGCCCGCCGGCGTGTAGGCGAGCGCGCGCACGTAGCCGAAGTGCCCGGCGAGTTCGCGCAGAAGCTCGCCGGACTGAAGGTCCCACTCGCGCACGATCCCGTCCTTGCCCCCGGCGGCCACGCGCGCCCCATCAGGCGACACCGCCACCGCGTACGCGCCCAGGCGCGCGCCGTGCAGCACCGCCAGCGTCTCGCCACTGACCGCGTCCCAGATGCGCAGGGTCTCGTCGCGCGAGCCGCTGACCACGCGCGTCCCCTCCGGGAACGCGGCCACCGCCTCCACCGGCCCCCCGTGGCGCGGCAGGGCCACGATCTCCTCGCCGGTCTCGATGCTGGTCTCGACCACCGCGCCCGCGCCGTAGGAGAGCACGCGCTCGCCGTCGGGCGAGACCAGCAGGCGGGTCACGTGGCCATCGTGCACGAACCAGCGCAGCAGCACCTCGGGGGTGTGCCGGTCCCAGCGGCGGATCGAGCCGTCGCGCGAGCCGGTGAGCAGTTGGTCGGGGTCGGCGCAGTAGGCGACCGAGGTCACCGCGCCGCCGGAATGCCCGGTGAAGCGCGCGAGTTCCTCGTAGCCCTCGAGGCGCCACTCGCTGCCGTAGGTGCGACTGCCCACCAGCAGGCGCTCGCGGTCGGCGGACAGCTCGATGCTCCTGGCGTGCGTGTACCAGTTCTGCAGCCAGGTGTTGAGCAGCTCACCGGTGCTGAGATCATAGTGGGCAAGCAGATCGCCCGAGCCGTTGGGGCCGGTGGCGATGGCGGTGGTGCCGTCGGGCCCGTAGATGGCCTCGTGGAAGGAGTGCATCTCACCCTCGATGGCGATCAGCTCCTCGCCGGTCGCCAGGTCCCACTCCTTGATGGTACACGGTCGCGAGCCGGTGGTAAGCACGCGGGTGGCGTCGGGCGAGTAGTGGGCGGTGGTCAGGCCGCGCTGCCCGGTGTCGAAGCTGCGCACTACCTCGTGGGCGGCCACGTCCCACTCATGCACCCACCCGGCGCTGTCGGTGACCAGCAGCGCAGCCCCGTCGGGGCGCAGGGCCAGGCGCGACAGCGACGCGTCGGAGACCCGCCAGGCGCCCAGGCGGGTCAGGCTGTCCATCTCCCAGATCTCGATTTCCTGCCCCAGCGCCAGCGCGACGCGGCCGTCGGCGAGGTAACAGATGTCGGCGGGGCTGATGGAGCGCAGGCGCAGGGAGCCCAGGCGCTGGACGGCGCCATCCGGGAGCGGGTCACCGTGCAGGTCCAGGTTCTGGGCGGTGGCGCCGCCCGCCAGGAACAGCAGGGCCGCGGTCAGCAGGGACGGCCACGCCGTCATCGCGTTCCCTCCTCGAGGATGCGGTCGGGGCCGTAGACGTTCTGGTAGACCCACGTATTGCCGCCGCTGCGCACCTTCTCCTCAGCGGGCCCGGAGAACCAGTTGTTGTGGATCCACGCGCCCTGGGAGGGGATGCCGCGGATGACCACGTGCGGACGTGAGCCCTCGAAGGTGTTGTGGTGCACGTGCATCCAGTCGCCGGCGATGGTGGTGTTGTCGCCGCGGTCGCGGCCGCCGTGCATGTCGAAGTGGTGGCTGGTGGCGTTCGGGCCGATGTGGTTCCACGCGGCCTCGTAGCCCGATCCGGGGGAGCCGCTGGAGGCGATGTGATGCCGGCCGTAGTCGAAGCGGTTGGCGATCACGCGCAGGTCGCTGGAAGAGGTCGAGATCGGGTACCCCAGGCCGCCGAGCTGGATGTGGTGGATGTAGTTGTGATCGATGACCACGCGCAGCGCGGGGCCGGCGACGCCGATGCCGGCGAGGTTGAAGTTGTAGATCTCGCAGTTGTCCACGCGCCCGCCGGTGTGGCCGATGCTCATGAAGCGCGACTGCGTGGCCACGCGTTCGGCGCCGCCGTAGGCGCCCTCGAAGCGCAGGCCTGTGACCCGCACGTCCTCTCCGCCGGTGGCCAGCAGCCTCTGGCGCTCCCCGCGCGCGATGATCAGCGCGCCCTCCGAGCCGTCCGCCCCGCGGTCGCCCGCCAGCGTCACGCCGCCGGGGATGGTCAGCGTGCCCCGGTCGGTCAGGTCCAGCTCAAGTCCGCCGGGGACGAACACCACCTGCCCCGCCTGGGCGCTCGCCAGGGCTGCCACCAGCTCATCCGCGGTGTTGACGATGACGTCGCCGGTGCGGTGGATGTCGCGGTAGCCGGGCCCGCCGCCGATGGGGTCGCCGGTGGGGTTCCCCTCGCACCCGAAGCGGTCGTCGGGCTCAGCGTCGATGGCCGGGGGCCGGCTCAGGTCGAGCCACGGGATCTGCGCGGCCAGGCTCCGCGCCAGGTTCGTCGGCAGCAGGCCGAGCAGCGGGATCACCGCCAGCGTGCACAGCACCTGTCGCCCGACCGGCCCGCACGTCGTAAGTGCCGACATGAACCATCACCCCTCCAGGTTGGCGGCCTCGGCCAGCGCGACGTAGGCGTCCCAGAGCGCCACGAAGTACCGCAGCACGCGGTCGGCATCGGTGCTCTCGGGCAGCTCGCCGGTGGCCCAGCCGTCAAAGCCATCGCGCACCAGCAGCCGCACCAGCTCATCATACGGGAACTGCGGGTCCGCCAGGTCGTGCAGGTGCACGTGGATCACGCGCTCGCGCACCGCGTTCCAGGTCGGCTCGACCGAGCCCTCGACCACGTCGATCGGGTTGCAGTTGAAGATCAGGCCGATGCCCGCCGGGTCGGCCTCGCTCAGCACCTGCAGGCACAGCTCGGGCGTGTTGAACTGCCCGTGCATCTCGAAGCGCACCTTCGCGCCCACATCCGCGCCATGCGCGGCACACTCGGCCAGCGAGGTCGTGAGCTGCGCGATGGTCTGCTCGCGCGGCACGTCATCATGGAAGACGTTCCCATAGACCTTGACCCCGCCGGCGCCCAGCAGCGCGCACATGTCCAGGTGCCGCTTCGTCGCGTCGATGTTGGCGCGCAGCACCTCCGGGTCGGGCGAGTCGTAGCTGCAACTGCTGCTCAGCCCCGCGATCGCCACGCCGGTCTGCTCGAAGCGGTCCCGGATCGCGGCCAGCTCGTCATCGGGCACGTCCGGCTCGACGCCGTGCGCGTGCTCACGCTGGGTGCGCAGCTCCACGCCCGCGAAGCCCAGCGCGGGCACCTTCTCGAAGATGGTGTCGAGGTCCCACTCCTTCGCCATGTTGAACGTGAGCAGTCCGAGCTTCATGTCAGGCCCTCCTCGTCAATGCAGGACGCGTCGGCCGTCAGCCTTCCTCGCGCACGCGCTCGACCGTCTCCCACAGCGCAGCGCAGATGTACTCATCGTCGGCGGTGGTCATCTTCGGATGCACCGACACGCACATGAGCCGCCTGCCCAGCTCTTCGGAGAGCGGCAGCCGCTGGCCCTCGGTCATGCGGCCCAGGAACTTGTTGCTGATGTAGCACGGCGGGTTGGCGACGACCACGCCCACCCCGTAGTCCTCGCTCATGATCTGGATGATGCGGTCGCGCTTCTCGCCCGCCCAGTCTTCGGGCACCAGGCAGGTGTAGAGGTAGTAGGTGTGCCGGCAGTCCTCGGGCTCGTACGGCAGCGTCAGCTCCTCGAGGCCGGCCAGCAGTTCGTTGCGGTGGGCCACCACGGCGCGCCGTTCTTCGAGCATGGTGTCAAGGCGCGCAAGCTGGACCAGCCCCACGGCGGCCTGAACCTTGGTCATCTTGTAGTTGGTGCCCCACTGCGTGCCGCCGCCGAACTGGCGGATGGCGCGGAGGCGCGCTGCCGCGTCCGGGTCGCTGGTGGTCACCGCGCCGCCCTCGCCCAGCGTGGTCATCAGCTTCATGGTGTGGAAGCTGAAGACGGTCATCCACGCGCGCCCGCCGATCTTCTGGCCCTTGTAGCCGGCCCCGCACGAGCGCGCGGCGTCGCCGATGACCTTGAGAGGGCCGTGCTCGGGGTGCGGATGGAGCTCGGCGATCTCGAGGTAGTCGTCGATGGGCGCGGCCATGCCGTTCATGTGCACCGGGTAGATGGCCCTCGTCCGCGGCGTGATGCGCCGCTCGACATCCTCGGGATCGGCCTGGAAAGTGCGCGGATCGACCTCGCACCACACCACTTGGCCGCCCTGACCGATGACCGATAGCGCGGCGCCCGGGAAGTTGATGGCGGGCACGATGACCTCGTCGCCGGGCTGCAGGTCGAGGCACATCATCGCCATGTCCAGGCCGGTGCCCGCGCCGTTGATCGAGACGCACTCGTCGGCGCTGCAGTAGGCCGCGAACTGCTGCTCGAACTGCTCGATCTCCTCGCAGATGAAGCCGAAGCCCTCGTTGGGGTCCATCGAGTCGCGGATGGTCTGAACGACGGTGTCGATCTCCTCCTCGCCGTAGTAGCCGCCGATGTGCGGCTCCCCGCGCCGCCAGCGGTCGGTGCGCTGGGTGCGCAGGATCTCCTGTCTGCGTTCCCGATCCATGGGATCATCTCCAGTCATCGCGCCACGCTCGATCTGCCACGCCACGCACGCGGTGATGGTGCGCTGTCGGGGGCGCGAGGACCTCCATCGATCCTCACAGTGCGCGCCGTTGTGAACCTGATGGCCGGATGTGACGTTTATGCGACTGCGGGGAGATGGCGTGCGCAGGCGGCGTTCGGACACGACACGCGGGTGGTGCCGTGGAGCCATGAGACGACCCATCGTCGGGCCTCTGGTGCTGTTGCTGGGGCTGTGCACGCTCAGCGTGGGAGCGCAGCCGATCGCGCCCTATGAGCGCGCCGACTGGCCCATCCCGGTCGGCCCCATCGACACGCACGTGCTCGCCGCGCTTGAGGCGCACGGCATCGAGGCCGCGCTCCCCTGCTCCGACGAGGTCTTCGTCCGGCGGGTCTATCTCGACCTGACCGGCACGCTGCCTGAGCCCGCGGCGGTGTGTGGGTTCCTTGCCGACGATAGCCCCGACAGGCGCGCGCGCTTGATCGACCACCTCATGGCGACGGAGGCCTTCACCGACTACTGGGCGCTCAAGTGGTGCGACGTGCTGCGCGTCAAGTCGGAGTTCCCCATCAACCTGTGGCCCAACGCCGTGCAGGCCTACCACCGCTGGGTCCGCGACGCCATCGCCGAGAACCGCCGCTGCGACCAGTTCGTGCGCGAGCTGCTCACCTCGAGCGGCAGCAACTTCCGCGTGCCGCCGGTCAACTTCTACCGTGCCATCCAGGGCCGCGACCCCGGCGCCATCGCCGGCGCGGTCGCCCTGAGCTTCATGGGCACGCGCCTCGACGCCTGGCCCGAACAGCAGCGGGAGCAGATGGCCGCCTTCTTCTCGCGCATTGCCTTCAAGGGCACCGCCGAGTGGAAGGAGGAGATCGTCCACCTCGACCCGGCCGCCACCGAGCCGCTGGACGCGGTGCTCCCTGACGGCACGGCGGTGCACATCGAGGCGGGCGAGGACCCGCGCGTGGTCTTCGCCGACTGGCTGGTCGCGCCCGACAACGAGTGGTTCGCGCGCAGCATCGTCAACCGGATCTGGTACTGGCTGATGGGCCGGGGGATCATCCACGAGCCCGACGACATTCGCGCCGACAATCCGCCGACCAACCCCGAGCTGCTGGCCTGCCTCGAGCGCGAGCTGATCGACAGCGGCTTCGACCTGCGGCACATCTACCGGCTGATCCTCAACTCGCGCACCTGGCAGCAGTCCGCCATCCCGCGCAGCGACGACCCGCAGGCCGGCACGCTCTTTGCGTACTACCCGGTGCGGCGGCTGGACGCCGAGGTGCTGATCGATGCGCTGTGCTGGTTTGCCGGCGATGGCGAGAGCTACTCCAGCCCCATCCCGGAGCCCTTCACGTGGGTGCCCGAGTACCATCCGACCATCGCGCTCTCCGACGGCAGCATCAGCAGCCAGTTCCTGGAGATGTTCGGCCGGCCGTCGCGCGACACCGGCCTGCTGTCCGAGCGCAACAACGAGCCCACGCAGTCGCAGCGGCTCTACCTGCTCAACTCCTCGGACGTACAGCGCCGCATCGCGCAGAGCCCGCGGCTGCGCGAGATCCTGACCAGCACCGGCTGGAACGCGCGCATGACCGTCAGTGAGCTGTACCTGACACTGCTGTCGCGCGAGCCGACTGAGGACGAGATGGCCGTCGCGCTGGAGTACTGCGCCACGGACGGGCGCAGGCTCTACGACGCGGCGGTAGACCTGTCGTGGGCGCTGATCAACAGCAAGGAGTTCCTCTACCGCCACTGAGACGGCGCGACCGACGCCGCTCGATGTGAGGCGAGGGATCTGGCATGGATGCGCGAGAACGCGGATGGGCCATCAGCCGGCGCGATGCGCTGAAGCTGGGGGCGCTGGGCGCGGCCGGGCTGGTGTTGGGCGGACGGAGCGGGGCCTGGGCGCAGGCCCCGCCGCGTCAGGCCAAGGCGCGCTCAGTCATCCAGATCTGGATGTGGGGCGGGCCGTCGCATCTGGATACCTTTGACCCCAAGCCCGACGCCGGCTACGACTACTGCGGCCCCCTGGGCGATACCGTCGCCACCAACGTGGACGGCATCGTCATCAACGCGGCGTTGCCGCTGCTGGCGCAGCAGGCCGACAAGTACGCCATCATCCGCAGCATGACCCACGGGATCAACGCCCACGAGACGGCGTCCTACATCGTGCAGACCGGCCGCGAGCCCGGCCGGCTGGTCTTCCCGTGCGCGGGCGCGGTGGTCTCCCTCTTCAGGGGCTACGACCACGGCTACGACGGCATCGTTGACCCCTACATCGTCCTGACACAGCCGCAGGGGCGGTTCTCTGAGGCCGGCTTCCTGGGCCAGGCCTACAAGCCCTTCGCCACCGGCGGCGATCCGGCCAGGGAGCGTTTCGAGGTCGAAGGCATCGTCGCCCCGGGCATCACCGATGAGCGCCAGCTCGCCCGACGCGAGCTGCTGGCCGCGCTCGACACCATCGGCGCCGCCATCCCCGACAGCCCCGAGTTCGCCCTGCACGACCGGAGCGAGCAGGACGCCTACGCCCTGATGCTGGGCGAGGCGCGCGAGCTGTTCGACCTCGCCACCGAGCCCGACGAGGTGCGCGAGGTGTACGGCCGCAACACCTTCGGGCAGTCGTGCCTGATGGCGCGACGGCTGGTGGAGCAGGGAGTACCGTGGGTCACCATCAACTACAAGGGTTGGGACACCCACAAGCAGCACTTCCAGTCGATGAACCGCATGCTGCCGGAGCTGGATCAGGGCATGGCCACGCTGCTGCAGGACCTGGCCGACCGCGGTTTGCTGGAGAGCACGATCATCTGGTGGGGCGGGGAGTTCGGGCGCACGCCGCGCGTGATGTGGGAGCCGCCGTGGAACGGGGGGCGCGGGCACCACGGCGCCTGCTTCACCTGCGTGGTCGCCGGCGGCGGCTTCCAGGGCGGGCGTGTGGTCGGCGCCTCGGACGCGCGCGGCGAGCAGGTGGCCGAGCGCCCCGTCTACCCGGTGGACCTGATCGGGAGCATCTACGAGCTGATGGGCATCGATCCCGACGGCCCGCTGCCCAACCCGCGCGGGCTGGACGTGAAGGTGCTGCCCTCGGCCGAGGACGGGGTGAAGACGGGTGGGCGCCTGCATGAGATCATGTAGCCGCGCAAGGGTGACGGCGGGAATGGTGTGCCCGATGCTCGTGGCCACCCTGGCCCTGTGCGTCATCGGCGCGTGGGCCCAGCGCCAGGGCGGCGATCCGCACGTGGGCTACGTCTACCCCGCGGGCGGGCAGCAGGGCACGACCGTGCAGGTGCTCGCTGGCGGGCAGAACCTGCGTGGTGCCAGGGCGGTGCACATCACCGGTGAGGGCGTGCACGCCTCGGTCATCGAGTACATCCGCCCCCTGCGGCCCAACGAGAGGGGCATCGCCGGCCGGCACATCCGGCTGCTGGTACAGCAGCGTGCGGCGGAGGAGCGGGCGCGGCGCGAGGGCGGCCAGCCCCCGGACCCGGCCCAGATCGAGGCGAAACGGGCGGAACTCGACCCGGTGCCCGATCATCCCTGGCTGCGCGACCTCGACCGCATGAGCCTGGCTGAACTCGCCGACCTGCTGGCGCGCGTGTTCGATCAGAAGGCGCAGCCCAACTCGCAGATCGCCGAGAGCGTGCTGATTGAGGTGTCCATCGACCCCGACGCGCCGCCGGGCGATCGCGAGCTGCGGGTCATCACGCCCATGGGCATGGCCAACCCCGTGGTCTTCCAGGTCGGCACGCTGCCCGAGGTCGCCGAGCAGGAGCCCAACGACCCCGCGCCCCGGCCACTCGAGCAGCTCGTGCAGCGCCCGGAGCAACCGCCCCTGGACCTGCCGGTGACGGTCAACGGCCAGATCATGCCCGGCGATGTCGATCACTTCGACTTCACCGCCCGCCGCGGCCAGCGCCTGGTCATTCAGGCCTATGCCCGGCATCTGGTGCCCTACCTCGCGGACGCCGTCCCCGGCTGGTTCCAGGCCACCGTGGCGCTCCTTGACGCCAGCGGCCACGAGCTGGCCTACGTGGACGACTACCGCTTCAATCCCGACCCGGTGATGTTCTACGAGATCCCGGCCGATGGCCGGTACCGCCTGGAGATCCGCGACGCTATCTACCGCGGCCGCGAGGACTTCGTCTACCGTGTGGCCATCGGCGAGCAGCCCTTCATCACCTGGATGTTCCCGCTGGGGGGCCCCGAGGGACAGGAGACCGTCGCCGCCGTGGGCGGCTGGAACCTTCCCTTCGCCGAAGTGTCACTGAATACGGCACCCGGCGGCGACGGTATTCGCCAGGCGACGTGGCCCTGCGGGGACGGCATCTCTAATCAGCTCCTCTACGCCGTGGACACGCTCCCCGAGTGCGTCGAGGCCGAGCCCAACGACGGCGCCGACCAGGCGCAGGGCGTGGAGCTGCCGCAGATCATCAACGGCCGCATTGGCGAGCCGGGCGACCAGGACGTCTTCGAGTTCGAGGGCCGCGCCGGCGACCGCGTGGTGGCCGAAGTCGCCGCCCGCCGGCTACGCTCGCCGCTCGACTCGGTGCTGCACCTGACCGACGCTTCCGGCGCGGTGGTGGCGTGGAACGATGACTTCATGGAGAAGGACGGCCACCTGCACACGGGCCCGGGACTGCTGACCCATCACGCGGACTCGTACCTGATGGCCAGCTTGCCGGCCGATGGCGTCTACCGCGTGCGCCTGGCCGATGCGCAGGGCCAGGGCGGTGAGGCCTGCGCCTACCGCCTGCGCCTCGCGCCCGCGCAGCCCGACTTCGCGCTGCGCGTGACGCCCGCGAGCCTGCTGATCCCGGCCGGGCGCTCAGCGGCGGTGTGCGTCCATGCGTTGCGCCGCGACGGCTTCACGGGTAGCATCGAGGTCACCGCGACGGACCTGCCCGGCGGCTTCACCGTGCAGGGCGGGCGCATTCCGGCCGGACGCGACAGTGTGCGCATGACCCTCACCGCGCCCGCGCAGCCCCTGGAGGAGCCGGTCGCGGTTCGGCTCGAGGGCAGCGCGGTCATCGACCGGCAGGAGGTCACGCACCCGGCCCAGGCCTGTGAGGACATGATGCAGGCCTTTCTGTGGCGGCACCTCGTGCCCGCTCAGGAGCTGCTGGTCGCGGTCACCGGCGGGCGCCCGTTCGCGCCGACCTTCGCCCGCGACGCCGATACGCCCGTCGCCATCCCGCTGGGGGGCACGGCGCGGGTGCCGGTGCGCGCCGGCGGTCGCCGGCCGCCGGCCGAGAACGTGCGCATCGAGCTGAGCGATCCTCCCGAGGGCATCAGCCTGCAGGACGTAACCGTCGGGCCGGGCGAGGTCACTGTGGTACTGCGGGCCGACGAGAGCGCGCTTGAAGTCGGCTACGAGGACAACCTGATCGCCGAGATCTCGGTCGAGATGTCGGGCAAGCGGCGTGATGGCACGGACACCACGTGGACGGTGCCACTGGGCGCTCTGCCGGCCATCCCGTTCGAGATCGTGGCACAATGACGGGCTGCATGTGAGGAGTGCGAGGATGCCGACGAGTGAGGTCAACCAGGCGGGCCACGAGCTGCAGATGCGCGAGCTGCCGCGTGACGGCATGCGCGAGTTCTTCGTCACGCGTGCCCGCGCCAGCGCGGCCGGACTGACGCTCGCCGCCGAGCACCTGGACCGGAACCTGGCCGCGAGCGTGGTGGCCGCCGAATGCTTCGATGGCTCGGACCCGACGGGTGGCCGGGCGCTACTGCGCCGGCCCGGCATGCCCGTGACCTGGGTGCGGGGCGAGACCTCCGGCGATGGCCTGGGCGGCGTGCATCTGCACGCGATCGCGGACCGGCACGTGCGGCCGCTGGAACTGGACGGGCGCATGGTAGGCGCGCTGGTGGACGGCCCGCACGCCGCCGAGTGCCTGCTGGCGGGCATCCACACCGCCGACGTGCATGCGCCGCGCCCCGAGCAGGCGCGCGACACCTTCGAGCGCATCGAGCGCGCGCTCGCGCTGGCCGGCATGGACTTCAGCCACGTGGTGCGCACCTGGCTCTTCCTCGACGACATCCTCTCATGGTACGCGGACTTCAACCGCGTGCGCACCACGTTCTTCACCGAGCGCGGCGTGTTCGACGGGCTGGTCCCGGCCAGCACCGGCATCGGTGGGGCCAACCTGGCCGGCGCCGCCATGGTCGCGGGCGTCTACGCCGTGCGCGCCACCAGTCCCGAGGTGCAGGTCGAGGCGCTGCCCTCGCCGCTGCAGTGCCCGGCGCTGCGCTACGGCAGCTCCTTCAGCCGCGCGGTGGAGGTCAGCATGCCCGACGTGCGCCGCGTGCTGGTCTCCGGCACCGCCAGCATCGACCCCGACGGCGTCACCGCGCACGTCGGCGACGTCTACGCGCAGACCGCCCGCACCTGCGACGTCATCGAGGCGATCCTCGAATCGCGCGACATGTCGTGGGAGGACGTCACGCGTGCGACCGCCTACGTGCGCTTCCCCCAGGACGTGGGCGTCTTCGAGCGCTACCGCACCGCGGCCGGCATCCCGCCGCTGCCGATCATCGTGGCCCACAACGTTATCTGCCGCGACGATCTGCTCTTCGAGCTTGAAGTCGATGCCGTGCGCACTTCCCCCGGGCAGGCCTGATCGCCCCTCCGCCCCCGGCTCACGCCGCCCTGGGACGCCCCTGTGCTGCAGTGGCCCAGGCCCGCGGGCGCAGCACGCGAGCCGTCCCGTGCGCGAGCAATTCCGCGCCTCAGAGCGACACTGCGCGCACAAGCTTCAGCTCCTTGCGGCGGGGGCGCGCGCGAAGCGCTCGGGGGGCGGAGACCGCGCCGCGAACTCCCAGGTGATCACGAGCGCAGAGAATGATCTACGGGCGGCTTTCTTCCCAAGAAGGAGCCCACCTCCGCATGCCGTTCCCTTCACGCCGTCGCTCGCCCACGCAGGACGCCCTGCCCTCCCCAACGAAGGAGCCACGCGCAGGCATCACGAGGTCCGCCGGGGAGTTACCATGGCACGGATCATCGCCGCGTCGCTCGCGCTGGCCCTGTTCGGGGCGCTCGCGTGGGCGCAGCAGCCGCTGGATGTCGCGCGCACGGAGCAGTCCCTGACCGTCGGCGGCGACCACTTCGCCGCCACCTGGCGCGCCGACGCCGGCTGGCAGCTCGCCGAGGTGCAGATCGAGGACCATGCCGGCCGGTGGCGCCTGGACGGTGAGCGCGACGGCATGCGCGGCATCGGCGCCATCGCGCTGCGTGGCGAGGAGGCGATCTGGCTGGCCTGCCTGGGCGAGGCGGGGGTGCCCGAGATCGTCGAGCAGACCGCCGACACGCAGGTCTTCGAGGTGCGCGTGACACCCCGGACCGAGGACGGCTCGCCCTGCCCGCTTGTGCTGGCGCAGCGCTTCACGGTCCTGGGCGAGGGCGCCATCTTCTGCGACTTCGCGGTTGAGGCGCCCGAGGGCATCGGCGCGGTGACCCTCGACGAGATCGAGGTCGGGATGACGCTCGACACGGCGCCGCTGCGGCATCTGCGCTGGCACTGGAAACACACCTGGCGGGGCCAGGAGGACCTGGCGCGCGAGGCCACGCTCGAGGATCCGCGTTACCTGCGGACGATGGGCGTGACGCTCACGCGCGAGCGGCCCTACACCAACCAGGTGGAGATGTGCCTCGAGGAGCGCAGGCCGCTGGTGGGGGAGGGCGACGCGGGCTTCCGCTGCGAGGTGACCGCCGACGAGGGTGGCGCCAAGCGCTTCTCGTGGCACATCGGTGGGCCGGTCACCGTCCAGCCGGGCACCGTGTACGCGAACCGCTGGGGCCTCGCGCTCGGCCACCAGCGCCGCGCCGACAACGCCATCGGCCAGCGCATCGCGCACTGGCAGGAGGGCAACGCCAACCTGATGACCTACCCGTCGGACTCCGCCATCGACGCCATGGCCGAGTGCGGCGTGAGCCTGAATGTGCTGCACCTTTACTGGTACGGGCGCCCGGCCTACAACCCCTTCGACGAGGCGGACATGCGCCGCTGGATCGCGTCCTGCCACGCGCGCGGCATCAGGTGCGCGGTCTACGTCACCCCCTGCGACCGCGAGGGCATCAGCGGCATCAACCCCGAGTGGGTGCAGGACCTGGGCCTCGACGGGCTCTACTTCGACTTCGGCTCGGTGCACACCATGAGCGGGCGCGAGGAGGGCGGCGGCAGGTACCGGCGCGCCTTCCCCGGGCTCGCGACGGTCGAGCTGACGCGGCGCTTCCGCAAGGCGGTCGGGCCCGAGGGCATCATCATCAGCCACTCGGGCGGCTACGCGCCGGACACCTTCTTCCACCTGAACCTGAACGCCTACCTGCCCGGCGAGGCCTCGGTGCAGACCTCGATGCTGACCGACGTGCGCTCCGCCGCCTACCACAGCGGCATGGCCTACGCGGTGGTGCATCCCTGGTGCGAGTACGCCGACTTCCAGACGCGCCACGGCTCCGCGACCTACGCCGCCATGGGCGGCTTCCCGCACATCCTCTTCGGCCGCGGGACGCACCAGGACAACAACTACCATCGCAGCGTCTACCGCTCGGCCGAGTTCGCCCTCCCCTACTGGCAGATCCTGTCCACCATCCCGATGGACCAGGGCACGCGCCTCTACACCCCGGCGACCGACCGCGTGGCATGGACCGACCGGCCGGGTGTGTCCTGCTGCGTCTACCGGCGCTCGGATGACCTGCTGCTGGTCACTGCCTCGAACCTGGGCGAGGCATGCACGCCGGCGCTGCAGATCGACCGCGAGCTGCTCGGCCTGAGCGGTGACTACCGCGTGATCCGCCTGGGCGGCCCGGACATCGCGCACTTCGCCGCCACCGAGGCCGGCGAGTGGTCGGGTGGGGCCATCGACCTCGGGCCGATGGCGACCGACGACTACCTCGGCCTGCTGCTCATCCGCGGCCAGATGCCCGAGCACACCCGCACCGAGCTGGCGCGCATCGAGCGGCTGGTGGCGGCCTTCAACGACGCGCACCCGCCCACGGTCCCGCAGGGGCTGGCCGCCGAGGCGAGCGCCGGGACCATCGAGCTGTCGTGGCGGCCCTCAGACGATGCGCACCACGTGGTCGAGTACCGCCTCTACCGCTCGGGCAACGGCGGCGAGCTGGAGTTGCTCGCTGCCGTGGAGGAGGAGACCGGCTTCCGCGACGTCACCGCGCCGATGGGCCGCGAACTCGGCTATGCGGTCTCGGCGGTCGATGTCGCAGGGAACGAGAGCGCGCGCTCGCCGGTGGTGACCGTCAGCACGCCCGGAGGTGCGCTCGAAGGCGGCGCGACAGCCGTCACCGGCGTCTGGCAGCGCGACGGCGCATGGCTGCGCCAGGGCGTCGATCGCCGGCCCGCCAGCGAGGCCGGGGACACCATCGAGTTCGCGCCGACCACCGCACAGTGGGTGCGCGCGTACTTCACCGGCGGCCAGGGCAACTACGGCTGCGCGCACGTGATTGAGATGACCGTCCGCGACCCGCAGGGCAACGTGATCCCGCCGGTCGAGGTCACCTCCATCGGCGCCGATCCCGGCCATCCCGACGTCGAGGCTGCCGATGGCATCACCGACAGGGCCAGCAACGGCTGGTGGTCGGACCGCACGAAGTCGATGCCCGTGTGGATCGCGTTCGACCTCGGAGAGCCACACGAGATCGCCGGCGTCTGGCTGCTGACCTTCTGGGATGGCCGCCGCTTCTACGATTACACCATCCAGCTCTCCAGCGACGGCCAGGAGTGGCGTGACATCGGCACCGGCACCGCGCCGACTCCGCTGGCGCGCGCGCTCAGCGACGTCGAGATGGGAGACGGCGTCGCGGCGGTCACCACACTGGAACTCGACCCGGAGCGCGCCGGCGGCGGCCTGCTCTTCCGCTGCCCCGACGAGAGCAACGGCTACTCGCTGACCCTCGAGCCGCGCTGGGACGGCAACCTGGTGCTCGACAGGCTCGTGGACGGCCGCCTGCAGCGTCTCGCCGGCGCGTTCTTCCCGTTCTCGGTCCACAACCCCATCCCGCATCGCCTGGCGGTGGAGTGTGATGGCCCGGTGATCCGCTGCTGGTGCGACGGCCGCCTGGTGATGGAGGTTACCGACGACACCTTCGCCGCCGGCCGCGTGGGTATGATCGTCCCCAGCGGTCGGCGCCTGCGCTTCATGAACCTGTCGGCCGAGGCCGCGCCGTAGCGCGCTCGGCCGCCCGCTCCGGGAGAGAGTGCCATGCGTCTGCTCGCCGTCGTGCTCACGGCGCTCGCGTGCCCCATCGCGGGGGCGACGGAGCTGCCGCCCGCTTTGCGTAACATCATCCCCACGCCCCAGCAGATCGAGCCGGCCGGGGAGCCCTTCGTGCTGGTCGCCGACGGCGCCCCGGCGGCGTCGCTGGTCATCCCGGCGGAGGCACCGGCGCAGGTCGCCCTCGCCGCCAGACACCTGGCCCGCCGCATCGAGGAGGCCTGCGGGGTCGCCGTGCCGGTCGTGAGCGCGGACGCCTTCGCCGGTGGGCCGGCGCTGTGGTTCGGCGAGGCGGCGCGCCCGCACCTCACGCCCGAGTGGAACGCCGACCTGAGCGCCGCGCAGGCCGCGCAGGAGTACGTCATCGCGCCCGTGGACGGTGGCGTCGGCTACGCGCTCATGGGCCCCGGGCCGCTGGGGACGCTCTACGCGGCCATGACCATCCTCGCCGCGCTCGAGATCGACGAGGGCGGCGTGCGCTTCCCCGGCTTCACCTGCCACGACTGGCCCGACATCGCCTGGCGCTGGGTGGGCGGCTTCCCGCACTTCGACAGCGTCGAGGAGCAGTTCGAGTGGTGCATGGAGCACAAGATCAACGTCGTCAGCTCGCCGGGCTTCTACCAGTACACGACCGGCGGCCTGGACACGCAGCTCGCGCAGAACCGCTTCGCGCGCGCCCATGGCGTGCACTCGCTCAACCTGCTCTTCGGTGACCTGGGGCTGAAGAACCGGCGCAGCTACCCCGACGGTGAGACCTACCTCTGCCTGGACGAGCGTGCGCCCAGCGAGCGCGGCTTCTGCGTCAGCAACGCCGCGCTGCTCGCCGAGAAGCAGCGGCTGCTGCGCGAGTTCGTCGAGGCCACCGAGCCGGGGGTGCTCTACATCCACTTCGTGGACGAGGACGACCTGCGCGCCGCCACCGAGATCTGGCTGAATCGCTGCGAGGACTGCCGCGCGCGCTATCCGAATGACCGGGTCGAGGCCGAGGACGGCAAGGCCGGCGCGCAGGCCGCGGTCTTCGACGCCATGTGCGACGCCATCTTCGCGGTCAGCCACCCCGACTCGGGCTACGATGCCGCGCGCGACTGCCTGGTCATCTTCGTCAGCGCGCCGTACACGGTCTGGAGCGAGGACGACGCGGCGTGGGATCGCGAGGTCGCCTACCACTGCACGGTCAGCCGGCTGATGCACCACGTGGACAACGTGCACTTCTGCATCCGCGAGAACGGGCTGCGCCGCGACAACAACGCCAGGCGCTGCCGGGAACTGGCCGAGGCATTGCGCACCCGCGGCAACGGGCATGAGGTGATGATGTACTTCCGCGAGGGCGACAGCCGCGACACCATCATCGGCTGGCCGCGGCGCATGCAGGTGCCGTGGCCGCTGCTGGCCTCGCCGGCGATGACCGCGTCCTTCGAAGGCGCGGGCTCGATTCTGATGGCGGGCAGCCCACCGGCGCTGCTGGAGGTCGAGTACGCGTGGAACCTGCACGGCGACGGCTTCTTCCTCGACCCCGCGACTGAGGACGAGTGGCGGCAGACCTACGTGGACCTCAGCCGGGGCGCGCTGCGGCCGGAGGAGATCTTCGGCGATGGCGGCTTCGTCGGGCGGATGCTCACGCACCTCTACGGCCCGGGCCCGGCGGCGCAGCTCGGCATGCTCTACCGGCCGCGCGCGATGGAGGCCGCCGGCGGCGCGCCGGTCCCGCCGGTGCAGGGGTCGAGCTGGCTGGCGATCGCGCGGGAGCCGTGGTTCGCCACCATCGCACCCGAGCGCCTGCGGCAGTACCAGGCGCTCTTCGAGGCCTGGCGCGGGCTGAACCTCGAGGCCGTCGCGGCGGCCGAGGCCGCGCTCGCGGCCGATGACCTGCGTCCCGCCGGCCGGCCCGATCTGCAGGCGACGCTGCAGGGCCTGCAGGTGGCCGCCGGGCTGCAGGAGGCGGCGGCCCATGCCTCCGGCGCCTACGCCTCGCTGCTTGAGGGTGACGCGGATGCGGCGGAGGCGGAGATGGCCGCGATGGCCGAGGCCTGCGACCGGGCGCGCGAGGCCGGGACCGGCCGCGAGGGCCGCACGGCAGAGATCGACGCCGAGGAGCGCGTCATGGCCGCGCACTACGAGGCGCTGCTCGCCGGCGCCGACCAGCTCCGGGAGATGCACGAGCGGCTCACCCAGGCATGGGAGTCGGCCGAATCCGACCGGGCCGCGCTGGCGGCTGAGCTGGCGGATGATGCCGCCGTCGACCCGTCGCGGCTGGCCGGGAAGACGATCGCCCTGGTCGGCGGCGGGGAGCGCAGCGAGATAGCGGCGCTGCTCGAGCCGCACGGCGCCCGAGTGGTGCCACTGCCCGCCGCGCCGGACCTGCCCGACGAGGCGTTGACGGCCGACGTGATCGTGCTGGCCGCGCGGTCGCTGTCATCCGCAGGGCTGGCGCGGCTGCAGGACTACGTCGCCGGCGGCGGGGCGGTGCTGCTGGGGAGTGCGACGCCCTTCTACATGGTCGGCAGCGACGTGGAACTGATGCGCATCGCTCTGTGGCTGGGCGCGGAGCGCTACGGGAACTTCGGCGGCGCTGCGGTGCCGGTGGGCGATACCGCGCTCACGCGGGGCATCGAGCCCGACGATTCGCTGCAGGGCACGGGCAGCTCGGCCTGCCTGTTCACGCCGCTGGGGGCGCTGCCGGTGCTGCGGCCCGCGAACAACGCGACGGGCATCTGCGTGCTGGCGCACCGCTTCGAGGACGGCCGCGTCGGCTACCTGTGGACCCTCGGCCTGGGCGAGGACCTGACCTGCGCACGCGCGCAGGTGCTGCTGCGCATGGCCGCGTGGCTGGCTGGTCCGGCTTAGCCTGTCCGCCCGACCACCATTCGCCTCACCGGCCCGCGGATGCCGAAGCGGTTGCGGCTGCGCGCCTCGATGGCGGCCCCGTCATCGGGCACCGTCCACTCGAAGCAGGCGTCGGCGTCGCGCCAGTCGCCATCGCGCGTGCGCACCTCAAAGGCCTCGAAGTTGGGCGTGTCGGTGCGCAGCTCCACCGCCACGACGCCCGGCCGCTCGGTGGCCAGCAGCGTGATGCGCGTCTCGTTCACCGGCCGGTAGTAGTCGCCCGGGCGGTTGGAGGTCAGGCCGTACTCCGGCGACTCACGCGGCACCGCCTCGTCCTCCCACCACAGGTAGACGTCGCAGAAGTAGCTGCCCCAGCCGTGCGTCAGCTCGCCCGGAAAGGGCGTGTCGAGGAAGTTGTTGCGCAGCGCCGCCCCGAAGCGCCGGTAGCCCTCGAAGCTGCACTGCTCCTGGGGCTTGAGCGTGTCTCCGGTCACGGGCTTGCGCCGCGGGTACACGACCTGGATCTCGCGCGTACGCCCCTGCTGCCACAGCCGCCGGATCTCCAGTGCATTGAGCGGCACGCCCTCATGCTCGAAGTGGCAGTTGCGCTCGGGGTCCTCGGAGTTGCCGGTGTCCATCAGCACCCACTTGCGCAGGTCGTTGCACCACAGTTCCGCCACGCAGTGGTGATCGAGGATCACGTGCCGGCCGACGTAGCCCAGCGCCGCCGCGGTCTCGACCATCAACGTTGTGTAGTGCGTGCACATGCACAGCGCGCGCGGATCCTGGTTGGTCTCAAGGATCACCAGCGCGTCGAAGGGGGGGCACCAGTCGGTCCGCCCCGAGTCCCAGCCCTTCGGCGCGGTGTGGCGGCACCAGTCGCGCAGGGCCACGAAGCGCTCCATCTCGGTGTCGCAGCCCGCGACCACCTCATCGAGCCCGTACTGCTCGCGCAGTCGGGTCAGACGGTCAGTCGGGCCCTGGTACGCGAAGCGATACGAGCCCAGGACCTCGGCCGGCCCGTCTGCCTCCACCACGCGCACCGTGGGCTTACCTGCCGTCGAGCGCACCTCGGCCTCCAGCGAGACCTCTGGCAGCACGGGCGTGGTCCGGCCGCTATCGCTGCCGAGCACCGCGCGCCACTGGAGGAAGCGCGGAAGCCGGCGCCGCCGGCCGATCTTCGCAGCGTCACTCCAGGCGCTCCAGCGCTGTCCATCGCCGGAGCAGCGGGCCTCCAGGCGCACGCGCGTGCCTGTGGGGGCGTCGGCCTCGCAGGTCAGGTCAACCTTCGCCGATTCGAAGCGCGGGCAGATGCCGTCCTCGGCGGCCAGGGCGGCCAGATCGATCGGCTGCGAGGTAATCGTCGCCTCAACCGGGTAGCGCTCCAGCCGCAGGCGCACCAGGAACTCGCCATCGTTCATGCCCTGCGGGCCCATCGAGTCGTAGTCCCAGGTCGCGCCGCCGTCGGTGCTCAGCGCGGAGCGGTCCGGGCACATCGACTCCTCGACGAGCATCTCCCCGCCGCCGCTGAAGACGAAGCGGTTGACGCCCGCGCGCAGCACCTCAGCCGGCACCCGCGCCACCGACCAGCCGGTCGAGGGGAGGCGGCGGATCGGCTTGACGCGCTGACCGTTCACCTCCAGCCGCGCCGGGTCGCCGAAGACGTAGAGCCGCCCGTCCACCATGTCGGCGGGCCCGAGCACGAACTCCTTGAGCGCCTGCACCTCATCGCTGAGCGTCTGGCGGTTCTCGCGGTGGGTCATGCCGCGCTCGTCCTGCAGCATGACCGTCCGTGCCAGACGCACGCCGCGCGCGCGGTTGTCGATGCCGCGGTCACGGGTGCACACTTCGAAGTCATCCTGCGACAACCAGGTGCGGCGCACGCTCCTCGTCTCGGTCTTCGACCTGCTCACGCGCAACTCACCTCGGTTCACGCGATGCCGCGCTCAATGGCACCGGCAGCGCTCACAACACACCATCTCGGATACGTCCCTGCGTCAGCTCCGTACGTGCCCCGGGACTGCGAGCGCATGCTCGAATCAGTCGGCGGCCAGCTTCTCCACCCGGATCGCCGCCAGTGCCAGCTCGCCCTGGCCGAGCACCGCCAGCCGGAAGTCGGCGCCGTTGGCGCGGTCGGCGAAGCGCGCGTCGTCGATCTCGAAGTGCGCGCTCAGCCAGCGGCCGCTGCGAGCAATCTCGACGCGACCGCCTGCCTTGAACGCGCCCTCGCGCACCGACCCGCCGGGGTCGAGCGAGTCATACTCGAGCTGCAGCGCATCGCAGCCGGCGTCCAGGTACTCGACCGTGATGCGCATCGGCTGCGGGTCGATCTCGAACGCGAAGCTGGGGTCAAGGTCGAAGTACAGGTAGCGCCCGCCATGCTCGGTCGGTGTGCTCTCCACGCAGGCCCGACCGGCGCGCTCAGTGCGGATGAAGGCGCCGTCGCCCGACGCCACGATGCGCACGCCGGCGTCCGCGCGCTCGGCGCCCAGGTCGGCTTCGACGGCTCGCGCCTGGGCGAACGGGCCGCTCGGCTGCATCCGCTCGCCCGTGCGGAAGCGGTCGGCGTACTCGCGTGTCAGGTCGATGTACCGCCGCCCGTACTCGCGCGACTCGGCGACGTCGGTGCCCTCGTGGAACTCGTTCCAGGTCTCGACCATCACCAGCCACGGCCGGCGCTCGCGGCTCATCGCCAGCAGCCGCTCCCAGCTCCGACGGTAGAACTCGCCGCCCTCGCGCGGCACGATCAGTGGCTGCCGCCCGCGCACCGCGGTGTGGTCGTAGCCCGGGCCGAGCGCCGCGCAGCCCGCCAGCCGTAGCCCCAGCGCGCCGCCCCAGTCGCAGGTGTTGTCGGCCTCGCCCTGCCAGGAGGTCTGCTTGATGATGTACGGGTCGACGCCGAAGTCGGCGCGGAAGCGCTCGCGCACGTAGGGGAAGAGCGCCGGGTCCTGCCGCGCGGCGAAGTGCGGCGAGTAGAGCAGCACGATCGGGCGCCCGGCGATCGCCGCCCGGTGGCGCGCCGGGATGAGGCTGAAGAAGTCGCGGATCGAGCAGTAGAACCAGGCCTTGCCGTCGGGCGTGGACAGGTCGATGTGCCGGCCCGGCGCATTGTGCTGCAGCGTACTGGTGTCATAGAACAGGGCGATCTTCGGGTACCGGCGGCCCAGGCGCTGCAGGTAGTCGCAGGCCCGCACGAGGTGCGGCAGGCCCGCGAACGACCAGCCGTCGTAGTCGCCGGGGTAGCCCCAGTAGACCGGCGCGGCGAAGTCGATGCCCGCGGCGGTGATGTCCTGCAGTTGCTCGAGCCACCAGCGCGTGGACTTGAAGCTGTAGTCCCACCAGCTCGGCGGGTGCGTGGTGCAGGCGTCTCCGCCATCACCGTAGGTCAGGTGTGCGCCGGAGTACTCGTCATACCAGTAGAACAGGTAGGTGCCGACGACAGGCTCGTCGGCGCTGAAGGTCTCGATCCGTTCCGGCTCGTCGCCACCCGGCCCGGTCCACCGCCCGGGCGCCTGCGGCTCCTCGAACCAGGTGGTCTGGGCGCTCGTCGCGGCGCCTCCAAGCAGCGCCGCAAGGCTGCCGGTCAGCACAATCAGCGTCCTCATCGGCCTCATCCTCCGGGCCCCGGGCGTGCGGGGCCGTGGTCCGGCCAACTGCACATGGCGTGGTGCAACGCGTGTGTTCGCCGGTGTCAGCGCAGCACCGCTATCGCTTCCACCTCGACCAGCCACTCGGGCCTGACCAGCGCCGAGACCGCTACCAGCGTCGCCGCCGGCCAGGGCGCGGGCAGGAACTCCGAGCGCACCTCGACGAAGCCGGGGTAATCGTCCATGCTGGTGAGGAAGGTGGTGAGCTTGACGATGTCCGTCATCCCACCGCCTGCCTCCTCGATGATGGCCCTGATGTTGCGGAACACCTGGCGCGCCTGGGCGCGGATGTCACCCTCGCCCACCAGTCGCCCATCGGCGTCGAGCGCCACCTGGCCGGCGACGTAGAGCGTGCGCCCACCGCTGACCTCGACGCCCTGCGCGTACTCGGCCACCGGCCGCGGCACCGCCGCCGGCTGGATCTCCCTGCGTATCATGGTCGCCATCCTCCCATGCTGCGCTCTCCCGACCGCTTGGCGGCCCGGTTCGCCCGCGCACCACCCGTGACCTCGTGGCAATGGCCGGCAGCAGGCCGGGCCACGGAATCGCGCACAAGGGAACCCGGCGCCCGGCGGCGAACCGAGGGGCCGTTCGGAGCGATAACGCGTGCCGCTCTGCCGTCAGGAGCTGATCAGTCATGCATCTGTGGACCGCGGCCGCGCTCATTCTGCTTCTGCTCGTGACCACCGTCGCCACTGCCCAGGACCTGCTGCCCAACCGCGACGTGTTCGTGCGTTCCGGCGCGCCCGAGGGCGGCGACGGCACGCGCGAACGCCCCTACTCGAGCATCCAGGAGATGGTCGAGAAGCATGACGCCGAGTGGGGCCAGGTCTTCCTGGAGCCGGGCGTCTACCGCGAGGACGTGGTCATCCACCGTGGGCGCTTCTGGATCTTCCCCGCTCGCCAGTACGACGTGATCATCGAGGGCTCCATCACCGTCCGGCGGCCCGGAATCTACATCCGCGGGCTGGACATCCGCACCGAGGGTACCGGCATCATCTTCGAGGAGGGCGCCACCGGCTGCCAGGTCGAGCAGTGCCGCATCCTCAGCGTCGGCGACGGCCACGCCGGCATCGAGATCGCCGCCCCCGACTGCGCCAACACGCTGCTCAGCGACAACATCATCGACCTGCGCGGCCAGGAGGGCCGGGACCGCACCGGCATCCGCGTGCGCGTCGGCCCGGGCGTCACCGGCAACCGCCTGGACCACAACCAGCTCCTCGGCTGCGAGACCGGCATCGCCCTCACGGCCGCGGACGGCGTCACCGACGAGACCAACATCGCCAGCGCGAACCGCTTCGAGAGCAACATCATCGGCCTCGACATCGCCGCCCCGGGCGTGACCGCACGCTACAACCGGTTCCTCGGCAACACCACCGCCGGCGCGCGCGTGAGCGCCGGACCGACGCTGCTGGTCGCCAACCGCTTCGACGAGGACGCCACCGCCGCGCTGCTGAGCGGCGACGGCGTCGCGCTGCACAGCAACGTCATCGCCAACTGCGAGGGGCCGGCGGTCGCGGTCACCGGCGGGCGCGCGGTGCTGCTGCACAACACGCTGTATTCCGGGGAGGACGCCGGCGCGCTGATCGATGTCGCCGAGGGCGCCACGGTCGAGGCGCGCCACAACATCTTCGCCGCCCCCGGCCAGACCATCGCCGGCGCGGGCGCGTTCGACCTGTTCCGCAACCTGTTCAGCCACGAGATCCCGGCGGCGCTGGCGGGCGAGGGCGCCATCATCGGCGACCCGCGCTTCGCCAGCCCCGCGCGGGGCGACTTCCACCTCGCGCCCGACAGCCCCGCGGTCCATGCCGCCGAAGCGGTCGAGGTGCGCACCGATGCCGACGGCATCGGCCGCCCGTGGGGGCCGGGGGCCAGCCTCGGCGCCTACGAAGCGCCCGGGGAGACGGTCGGGCGCACGCTGCACGTCGCCCCCGGAGCCGAGGGCGGCGACGGCAGCGAGGCGGCGCCCTTCGGCCTGATCTCCGCTGCGGCGGCGCGCGCCCTGCCCGGTGACGAGATCGTGCTGGCCGAGGGCGAGTACGACTTCTATCAGGACACCATCGAGTGTTCGGGCACACCCGACGCCCCCATTGTCATCCGCCCCGCGACGCCCCACGGCGCGGTCATCCTGCGCAGCCGCCTGGTGCTCGAACGCTGTTCGTACCTCGAGATCCGCGACCTGCGTTTCCTCGAGATCCCGCGCATCGTCCTGATGTTCGGACCGTACTGCCGCAACTCCGCGGTCATCAACTGTGTGGCCATCCGCACGGCCGAGGGGGGCGGCAACGCCATCAGCGTCCAGGGCCCGGGTAGCCAGCACCTGCTCTTCGAGGGCAACACCATCGAGCTCAACCACGGTGCGGTCGGTATCAACTTCGCCTGCCAGCGCTTCAACTGGCGCCAGACGCTGCGCGGCAATGACATCTCCGGCTGCTTCTACGGGGTGCAGACCGGCGGCGGCTCCTACCCCACCGCGCCCCCGGGCTATCACATCATCGAGGGCAACACCTTCCACGACAACTGGAAGGACGGGGTACACACCAAGGGCACCGACCAGATCATCGTCGGCAACCACTTCTACAACAACACCGGCCACGCCATCACCACTCGCTACGGTGCCCGCAACGTGATCGTGGGCAACTGGATCCACGACAACGGTCACGGCATCCGCCTGCACAGCCCCAGCCACTTCGTCATCAACAACCTCATCTACAACAACCGCGGCCGCGGCATCCACGCGGCGTCGTGGCCCGGCGGGCAGGAGGCGGACTACCCCTACAACTTCGAGCCCTCCTACGAGCCCCCGCATGAGGTCTGGATCGCCCACAACACCATCGTCGGTAACGGCGACACGCCCATCGACGCCAATGTCGGCGCCCGCCTGATGATCCTGCGCAACATCATCGTCGGCAACGACCCGAGTAAGCCGGCCATCGCGTTCGCGCGCGGCAGCGCCGCCCGCCAGGTCGAGGGCAACCTCTACTGGCAGGCGCTGCGGCCGGTGTTGCGCGAGTATGAGGGTGGCAGCTTCGAGCGCGTCGCCGATCCCATGTTCGTGGACCCGGAGAACGGCGACTTCCGCCCGCGCGAGGGCAGCCCGGCGTATCAGATGGAGGACTTCGCCGACGCGCTCTCATACGTGCTCTCCGACGCACCGTGCGGCATCCCGCTGGCCGACCACGTCGGCGCCTCGCTGCCGCCCGCGCCGCCGGTGCCGGGGGAGGGATAGGGCTCCGCGCAGGTCCGCGCCCAACTCGGGCAAAAGCACATCTGACCACGAGTCATGCAGTCGAGGGAGGCACCACGATGCTGACCGCAGGCGTATCGCAAGTGGACATTACTCCGCCGCTGGGGATCGGCATGAGGGGCTACTTCGAGGCCCGTACCGCAACGACCGTGCATGACCCGCTGCACGTGCGCAGCTTCGCGCTGGAGTCGGAGACGGGCGCGATCGCCATCGCGGTGTGTGACCTCATCGGCCTGCGCCGCGAGTACATCGATCAGGCCAAGGAGCGCATCGCTGACACCGTGGGCCTGCAACCCGAGCAGGTCCTGGTCTCGTGCACGCACACGCACACCGGGCCGCACACGGGCGATGACGACTACACGCAGTTCGTGGTCGGGCGTATCGCCGACGGGGTGCGCATCGCCTGGGATCGGCGCGAGCCCGCGCTGGTGGGCCGGGGCAGCGGTAGCGAGAGCCGCGTGGTGTTCAACCGCCGCTACCGCATGAAGGACGGCACCGTGCAGACCAACCCCGGGCTGGGCAACCCCGACGTGGTCGAGCCGGCCGGACCCGTGGACCCGGAAGTCGGCGTCATGGAGCTGCGCCGCTCCGACGGCAGCACCATCGGCCTGCTGGCCAACTATGCCCTGCACTACGTCGGCATCCCCGACGACCACCATGCCGTCTCCGCCGACTACTTCGGCTTCTTCTCCAGGATGATGCAGCGCATGGTCGGTGGCTCTTTCGTGGCCGCGCTCGCCAACGGCGCCTCGGGGGATATCAACAACCTCGACGTGCTGGGCAACGCCCGGCCCCGCAACGATCGGTACCAGCACATCGAGCGCGTGGCGGGCGTGGTCGCGGCGGCGGCGTTGTGGGGACGCAACGAGGCCGAGTTCACCGACGAGGTGACCATCGGCTCGGCGCTGGCCGAGCTGACGCTGCCGCCGCGCGCGGCGCCCACCGAAGAGGACGTCGCGCGCGCCGAGGAGATCGAAGCCCGCGTCGCCGAGGGCAAGCCGGTGCTGATGGGCGAGCGCTCGTTCGCCCGCCGCGTGCGGCGCATGGCCGAGGACCCGCCCGAGCCGCGCGACACCGTGGTGCAGGCGCTGCGCATCGGCGACCTGGGCGTGGCGAGTGCGCCGGGGGAGTTCTTCGTGGAGCTGGGCCTGGCGATCAAGCAGCGCTCGCCCTTCGCGCAGACCATGGTGCTGGAGCTGGCCAACGATTCGGTGGGCTACATCCCGACCGTGCGCGCCTTCGAGGAGGGCGCCTACGAGCCCGAGTCCAGCTCCTATGAGCCCGGCTTCGGCGAGCAGATCGTGGACACCGCGGTCGGCCTGCTCGAGGGCCTGCATGGGGGCTAGCGCAGAGCCGCCGCGTCACGGGCACTACGCGACGAACCACCTGATCGCCGCCCGGCGCCGCGTGCGGGTGAACGCGCGCGTCCACGGGTTGATGATCAGCTCGTGGACCACGCCATCGGTCCGCGGCAGCACCCAGCCGAAGTTCCAGTTGCGCTCGCGGTAGGCCAGCGGCGCCGCCGGCCCCACGCGCACCAGCGGCTGCGATTCGCCGCCCAGGAACCCCTGGTCCTCGTGGTTGTAGATCGGGCCCATCTCCACGAACACCTCGTGGGCGATCGGCAGCTCCCCCTCGGGGGTGAGATCGGCGCACAGGTCGGCGATGCCGACCTTCAGGGCGCAGCCCGCCCGGAAGGCGTCCTGCAGCGCCGCCAATGACCCGAAGGTCGGACGGCCATCGGCGTCGTGGGCCAGGACCTGCTCCCAGCGCTCGTTGACCCAGAAGGCGTACTCGCCGAAGTCGTAGGTGTAGTTCTCCGACGGCGCGTCCGTATCGGTGTCCCACTGATCCAGCGCGCGGTACTTCGGAGGCGGCGCGCCGGGCAACGCCCCGTCGGTGCGCCTGGGGGCCAGGAACGGCCGCGCGACGCCCGCCTGCCCGGTGTCATTGACCAGGAAGAACGACAGCGACGGGAAGTCGCCGAAGCCCAGCGAGCAGTCGGCCGGGTAGCGCGTGGTCTGAATGCCGGCGACGTGGTCGCCCGCAAGCCGGTAGATCACGCCGAAGTTCATCATCTCCTGCACCAGGCCCACGTCCGAGCCCGGCGCGGACATGTGCTCGCCGTAGTCGAAGGTGGCGTAGCTGCGCAGATCCGCGCCGCGCCCGATGGCGGCCGCGAGATCCGCTCGCTCGCCGGCCGTTACCGCGCGCCGCTCGTTGAGGCGCAGTGCGCACCGCCATCCCGAGCATCCCATGCGCGTCCCTCCGTCCCCCCTACGGATAGTCCACGCTCACGACCACGTCGCGGCAGCTCTGGCTGCTCAGGCGCGCGCGGACCGAGTCCCACCACGCCTCGCCCACGTCGGTGCTGTTGGCCGCGCCGAAGGCAAGTTGCCGGAAGCCGGGGCGGTTGGCGTAGTGCCCCGGCGCGTCGATGCGCAGCTCGCCATCCACGTAGACCCGCAGGTCCTCGCCCTCGGTCTCGATGCGGTAGGTGTGGAAGTCGTCGGTGGTGTGCATCTCCCAGCGGATGTTCCGGTCGAACCACAGCCCGATGTGGTCCGGCCACAGCCCCAGCCGCTCCTGTGCGGCCCCGTTGCCGAAGAGCACGAAGCTTGAGCCGGACAGCACCTTGACGCGCGCCTCGATGACCACCGGCTCCTCGGGCGTGGCCCCCCAGGCGTAGCGGTAGTAGTGGTAGTCCCCCGAGACCGTGCCGCGGTCGGCGATGAAGAGCGCGCCGTCGGCCAGCTCCTCGCTGGTGCGCTCCGAGCCCGGGTCGCGGTACCACGGCGCCTGCGGCGTCTCGTCGCCCTCCCAGACGATGGTCCAGTCGTCGGCGCCCGGCAGCTCCTCGGCCACGAGCGCGACTTCGACGCGGTTGGCGCCGCGGGTCAGCCACTCCGCCCGCAGCGGGAAGTCGATCCAGCCGTCGGCGAGGGTCGCATCCGCCAGCTCCTCGCCGTTGAGCGTCACGCGCACCTGCTCGGCGCGCTCGACGCCCGGCAGCTCCAGGTGCAGCGTCACCGTCGGCTCGGCCGCCGTCGCCGCGAAGTCCTCGCCGACGCGCAGGTCGATCGCCAGCGGCTGGTCCGGCCCGATACTCACCGGGTGCAGCGGCGTGACCAGCGGCACGTTCCGGTACTGCTCGCCGCCGACCAGCCACGAGTTGGCGCTGCCGTCGCGCACGGTCGCGAAGTACAGCTTGTCGAGTCCGGCCATCGCCTGCGGATCGCCCACCTCGCGGAAGATGGCCGAGGTCGGGCTGAACAGATTGAAGGTGTGGATGCCATCCGCGCCCGCGGCCCACGCGTTCATGGCCCGGCCCCGGTAGCCCTCGACCGAACGCCGGTGGAAGCGCGTCTCGCCGCGCACCCGCGAGTCGCTCAGGCACGGGTAGACCGGCACGTCGTAGCGATGCCCCAGCTCGACGCTGTACTCCCACGGGTTGAGCGTGAAGTAGCCGCTGGTGACCAGAATATCGACCAGGCCCTCCTCGAGCCAGCGCTCGATGTCCAGGCCCATGCCGCGGTTGAACTCCACCGAGTCGGCCACGCGCACACTGATGAGGATCGGACGGCCGCGCTGCAAGCCCACCTCCTCGGTCATGGCGCGTACGCGGCGGATCAGTCCGGTCATCATCTCGCGCTCTTCGTCGCTGGCGACGCCGCCATTGGCCACGCTGGCGAAGTAGCACATGTGTCGGAAGAAGTCCAGCTCGATCCCGTCCACGTCGTAGTTGCGGCACACCTCGTCGATGAAGCCGAAGGCCAGGTCGCGAATCTCAGGTACCGCGTAGTTCACCGAACTCCAGCGCCCGACCGTGGTGCCTTTCACCGGGTCGCTCACCAGCCACTCGGGGTGCTCCTCCTTGAGCGGCGGGTAGAGCAGGTAGGGCTTGTCGGGCCGCCACGCGACGTCGTGGGTGTCGTTCATGCGCATCGACCAGAACGCTTCCATCCCGCTCGCGTGCGCGAAATCAACCACGCTCTGCAGGCAGTCCGAGCCCTGGTCGATCAGCGCCTGCGAGATGTTCTGCGTGGTCGGCAGCAGGCCGTAGTCGCCCGGCTGGCGCGTCAGGAGTGTGCCGACGCTGGTGTCATGCGTGAAGAAGCTGAAGCCCGAGCTGATGGTGCAGTAGGCGATGGTGCTTACCTGCGAGTCCGCGAGCGCGGTGGTGCGCAGGTCGAGGAAGTTCTGCACGGTCACCTCGCGGTCGCCCGGGAAGTAGAGACAGTCGCAGCCATCGTTGTTGGCGATGATGCCGCGCGGAGCGTGCGCCAGCTCACGGCGCACCTCGCGGAGCTCGTCGAGCGTGAGCCGGTCATCGGCCTGCTGTGCGGGCACGATACTCACCACCATGGTCGAAACGATTGTCGCCACGAGAAACGCGAGTTTCGGGTTAGAACGCCTCATGCCACCAACCTCCCGTCGTTCATGCTCAGCCACACGACGCCGCACAACCCGACCGGAGTGTTGCCCTGTCGCGCCACATGCACCTCCCGCTTCGAGGACACAGTGGTGCGTGGCCGGCAAGGTCCACGCGTGCGCGGTGGCGAACAGCGCCACGTCCGGGCAGCAGGCTGCACAGCGCACGAGGGATCACGTGACGGCCGAGCGAGTGACAGACCGCAGGCAGCATGACGCCGAGCAGGCCCCCCCGCGCCTGCCCAGCGCGCGGGCACTGATCATCGCGCTGGTGCTCGCGGTGCTGATGGGCCTGGTGGTGCAGCAGGTCGCGCTGGTGTACAACGCCGGCGAGATCGAGAGCAGCGTGCCGCCGGTGCCGGCGGTGATGTGCCTGCTGGTGCTCGCGGGCGTGAACCCGGTGCTGCGGCGGCTGCGGCGCGGCTGGGAGCTGTCGCGCGGTGAGCTGCTGACGGTGTACGCGGTGCTGGTGCTCAGCGTGGCCATGTCCGGGCGCTTCTTCACGCGCAACCTGCTCGCGTTCATCACCGTCCCACGCTACTACGACAACCTCGAGGAGATCGACGAGTTGCTCCCCGAGCTGTGGGTGCCCCAGGATGACTGGGCGGTCACCGGCTTCTACGAGTCCACGCGCGATGGCATCGTGCCCTGGCGCGTGTGGCTGCAGCCGCTGAGCACCTGGACGCTCTTCCTGCTGGTGGCCCTGGGCGGTATCTTCTGTCTGCTCGAGCTGTTCCGCCAGCGCTGGGCCGAGCAGGAGCATCTGCGCTTCCCGCTGCTGTACCTGCCACTGGAGCTGTCGGTGGGCAGCGTGCAGGCGCGGCAGACCTTCCTGGGCAACAGGCTCATGTGGCTGGGCTTCGCCATCGGCTTCTGGTACGCGCTGCCCGTGGTGGTTAGCCCGATCTGGCCGAACTTCCCCGACTGGAAAGTGACCTTTCGCCCCTTCCAGGCGCTCACCGGGGTGCCGTGGAACGAGCTGCGCCGTATCTACATGCGCCCGCTGCCCCACCTCATCGGCTTCGGCTACCTGATGAGCACCGACAACCTGTTCACCATCTGGGCGAGCTACCTGCTGCAGATGCTCATGTGGGTGATGTTCGTCCAGTACGGCTTCCGGCGCCCGGGCTGGCACACGGGCCTGGAGCTGCAGCAGGCGCTGGGCGCCATCATCGTGCTGGCGCTGTGGCTGCTGTGGGCCAACCGCCGGGCCTTCGCGGCGGCGGCGCACGCCCGCGATCCGCACGTCACACTGCGCCTGGCGGGGGCGGTCGCGGGGTTCCTGGCGTCGATCTGGTTCGTGCACAACGCCGGCGCGCCCCTGTGGATGGCGTCGGCGTTCATAGGCATGCTCTTCGCCGAGGCGCTGGTGTATGCCCGGATTCGCGCCGAGACCGGCCTGCCCAGCTACTATGCGGTGCCCTTCGTCTTCGAGGAGCGCAACTTCCTGCTCGACCTGTGCGGAGCCGGGCGCTTCAGCACGCGCTCGGGGCTCGAGGCGCTGTCGGGGTTCTCGATCTTCGGCTGGATGACCAAGGCGATGTTCCAGCCCGCGGGGGCCTACCATGTGGAGAATCTGGAGCTGGCGAGCGAGAGCCGGCTGGCGCGCCCGGCCATGCTGTGGGTGAGCCTGGGCGCGGTGTTGGTCGGGTTGATCATCGCCTACGCCACCTGCCTGGACACCTTCTACGACATCGGCGCGCTGTCGGCGGCGGGGGCTGAAGGCGACGGCTACTACGAGGTGCGCTGGGCGCGCGGCAACTACCTCAAGATGCTCGCCCAGGCGCGCTCGACTGAGGGCTTTCAGGTCCTGCCCAACGTCTTCCGCGCCGGCGGCGGCGCCATCGTCATGCTACTGGCGTGGCTGCGCGCGCGCTACGTCGGCTTCCCCTTCACGCCCTGGGGCTACGTGGTCGCCAGCACCTACGGCAGCACCTTCTGGACCAGCTTTCTGATCACCTGGGCGGCCCAGAAGATCATCCTGCGCTACTGGGGCGCGCGCGCCCACCGGCGCGCCATCCCGTGCTTCCTCGGCATCTCGTTCGGCTACATGTTCGCGACCATCGCGGCGCTGCTGGTGGCGTTCTCGGTGGGCAAACCGTTGAGCTTCGCCGCGGGCAAGCGCCTGTACTTCGACATCTGACCGGGCTGAGGGCGCTACGGATGTCGGAGGGGATCCTCGGGCGCGCGGTTACTTGCGCGCCGTGGCGAACATGAAGTGCTCCCCGGCGACCTGCTGCACGTCAACGTCCTCGAAGCCGGCCTCCCGCAGCATGGCATCCACATCGGTGGGTGTGAAGTAGTTCTCATCCCACCGCGTCTCGCCCTCGGTGAAGTCGGCGATGAAGAGGATGCCGTCGGTCTTGAGCACCCGCCGCATTTCGCGCAGAGCGGCCCGCGGGTCGGCGATCTCATGCAGAGCATGAGTGCTGACGACGGCATCGAAGCGCTCGTCCACCAGTTGCGCCATGTCCCGGGCATCCATCTCCAGACAGCGCGCCGTGTGCGGATGTCCCTCCGACGTCGGGACCAGGTCCTCGTGCGCGGTATGACCGTTGATGTCGATCCCCACCGCCTCGCGCGCGACCTCACGCGCCAGGAAGCGCACCAGGTCGCAGTTGCCGGAGCCCACGTCCAGCACCGAGTCCACCCGGCCCACGGTGGCCACGATCTTCGCGCGTATCTGCTCCTGCTCCACCGGCATGCGCGGTCACCACGCTACTGGGGCTTCAGCACCAGGTGCTGCCGCTCCGGGCCCTTCGCCGCCTCCTGCGCCACGGCGTCCAGGTTGTCCCGGATCAGCCCGACGGCTTCGTCCACCGTCTCCACCCTGACGACGACGCACAGGAGCTTCTTCAGCAGCCGCGGCAGATTGGGGCCGAAGCGCGGGTTCGCCCACACCTGCACGCCCTCCAGGACGCTCAGCGAACTCTTCGCCTTCTTCGGGTCGCCGTGCTTCATGCTCTCGTCTCCGCCGTACTTCGCGTTCTCCCGGCGCTCGACGAACTCGGAGCCGCTCTCACTGATCCGGTAAACGTCGAAGTACTTCGCCTGCCCGGCGTGGTCGTCCGTGACCAACTTCTCGCCGTCATGCGTACTGAAGGCCACCAGAAGCTCCATCGACCTCACTCCAGAGATGGGATAGTACGTCAGGCTCAACGTGCGCCGAGTTGATCGTGCACCTGCTGCGCGGACTGCAGGAACTCCTCGATCCCCGCGTCGGCCGCGCGATAGCAGACCTTCTTCCCCCGACGCTCCGGAACCACGAGACCGCACGCCCGCAGCACCCTCAGGTGCTGTGACGTGGAGGGCTGGCTCGTGTCGATCTGATCGCCCAGTTCCTGGACGCAGTACTCCCCCTTGAGGATGCGGGCGAGCAGCTTCAGCCTGACCGGATGGCCGAGTGCCTTGAAGACCTCGGCCAGCCCGTCGTAGTCCGGGATCGGCATCTCCACGGCGGCGTCACCTCAGATGCACGGACACATATCATGCTCATATAAGCATAGGACAATATGTACGATAGCCCCTGCCGGGCGGCCTGTCAAGGCTCGACCAACACCACGAGAGCACCCACGGGGCGCAGGTCCCGGAGGGATGCCGGCGAAGCACACGACGACCTGTCGATCCCGTTGGCGCGAGAGGAGACGCGGATGAAGCCAGACCTGACCACCACCGCCGTGGCGCTGATGTTGTGTGTACCGCTCGGGGCCGCACTGGCTCAGGAGAACCCGCTGCGCTGCATCCAGCAGCCCATCGCCTGGTTTGTCGGCCAGCAGAACCGCATCGTCATCGAGACGCCAGCCGACTGTGGCGAGCTACAGGTGAGCTTCCCGGAGGCCCTCGAGCTGTTCGACCGCTGGCCATGGCGGGCGGGCGACACCACCCAGCGCTTCTACTTCCGCGCCCTCGCGCCGCTCGAGGCGGGCGCCATCCGCTTCACCGCCGGCGACTACGCCCTCGACCTGCCCGTGCAGATCCTCACCTGGCCCCAGGCTCTGGAGAGGCGCAGCTTTGAGAACTGGGATCTGCCGCGCATCTTCCCCATGGATGGTGAGGACGAGCACAAGTCGGATATGAGCTTCCTGCGCCCGGAGGACCTAGAGGCCATGCGCGCGGCCGGCGGCGTGGACGCCGACGCGATCGTCGCCGGCCTGCCCGACGACGAGACGCTCTACTATCAGCTCGGCGAGAGCACCATCCCGCGCGCGGTCTTTGTGCAGCGACAGGACCCGAAGGGCTGCCCGGTCTGCGGGCGGAAGATCTTCGAAGGCCGGTCAGCGTTCTACCCGTGGATCATCGACCCCGTGGGGCACCCCTGGAAGGTCGGCTGCCCCGAGTGCGGGCGCTGGTTCCCCAGCAACGACTTCGCCGCCGGCGACATGACCAGCGGCGAGTTCCCCGATGACGGCTGGGGCTACTTCAAGCCCGGCGAGCAGTATCCGTATGCCTTCATAGCATACTATGCCTCATGGTACTACACCTCACATCACGTCGCCGACCTGTGCGACCTGGCACTCGCCTATGCTCGCTCTGGTGACCGGCGCCTGGCGAAAGCCGCGACACTGATGATGTTCCGCAGCGCCGAGCAGTACCTGAACCTGGCCGTGAACCTGAACATGCGCAAGGGCCTGACCCGCGCCGCGGTCTGGGCGGGGCAGATAGTCCCCCAGACCGACATCCACATCTACAACACCTGGCTTTACATCGAGCACAACTGGGAGGTGCCGCGCCATGCGTACATGTGCGAGGCTTTTGAGCAGCTCTGGGACTATCTGAGTGACGATGACCCCGAGCTGATCTCCTTCCTGCAGGCGCACAACCACCCCGAGATTCAGACGATGGCGGATGTGCGCGAGTTTATCGAAACCGGCTACTTCCGCACGGTCGCGCAGGCCTGCCTCGACAGGAACCTCATCGGCAACCTGCCGCAGGGCCAGCTCGCCACGGTTAACTCGGCGCTGCTGCTCAACACCCCACGCAGCCACGACCTGGTCGAGTGGGCGCTCACCGGCGGCGGCCAGCTTAGCTACTTCCTCACCAACGGCTACTTCATCGACGGCTCGGCCTTCGAGTCGCAGGGCTACAACGCGGGCCATGTGACCAACTTCCAGCAGATCGCCAACGTCCTCGACCGCATCTCCGAGCTGAACCCGGAGCAGTACGGTGACGCCGGGCTGCCGGTGCTCACCGAGGACCCCAAGTACCGCCAGCTCTACGACTTCTGCCTCGACTTCAACCTGATCGGCCGCACCCACGCGCAGACCGGCGACACCGGGGACGTGTGCGGCACCGACCCCTACGGCCGGCACCTGACCACGGACGTGCACCCGCGGTGGTTCATCAAGCCCTTCGCGCAGACCGGCGACTGGCGCTACGCCCTGGCGCTGTGGGATGTCAATGCGGGCGCGCCCATCAGCCAGGTGACCGACCCGGAGATGCGCGAGCAGATCACCGCCATCGTTGCCGAGCACGGCCCCGACCTCGAGCAGCCCAGCAACGTCTGCGACGGCTATGGGCACGCCATACTGCGCGCGGGCCACGGTGACGACCGACGCGCGCTGTGGGTGCGCTACGGGCGGGCCCGCGGGCACGCGCACAATGACATGCTCACCATCGGCTTCGAGGGCCTGCGGCGCAAGCTGCTGCCCGAGATCGGCTACCCGCACTCGTGGAACTGGCGCAGCCAGTGGGAGGGGCACTGGGCGGCACACTACTGCACGCACACCGAGGGCACGCAGACGCGCAGCCGCGGGCACTGCACGCTCATGGCGGACGGGCCGTGGGCGCGCGTGACCATGGCCCTCGCGCCCGACCACTACGACGTCGATCCGCCCGACTGCTACCAGATGCTCCCCGACCAGCGCACCGAGCGCATGCTCGCGCTCATCGACCTCGACGAGCGCAGCTCCTACGCCGTCGATCTCTCCACCGTGACCGGCCGCGACAGCCACTGGTGGAGCTTCCACGGGCCGCGCACCGAGGGCGCCATGATCGAGGGGCTCGCGCTCCAGGCCCAGAACGGCGGCACGGTCGCCGGGCCGGACGTGCCCTACGGCGAGGGCGGGCAGTGGCAGGAGGAGCACAAGGACCTGGCGGCCTTCGCCTACATGTACGACGTCTCGCGCGCGCGCACCGACCGGCCATGGTCCATCGACTGGCCGCTGGAGAACTACCCGGACGTGCATGTGCGCATGACCTGTCTCCCGCTCACGCAGACCGACATCGCCCTCGCCAGGGGTCGCCCGCCGGGCGGGGGCAAACCGTATGAGCTGGACTGGGCGATTGCGCACACCCAGGGCCCTGAGCCGCTCACCAGCCGCTTCTTCGACGTCATCGAGTGCTGGGAGGGCGAGCGCCCGGTGAGCGCGATCGAGCCGCTGGCGGCCGGGAGCGAGGCCGTGGCGGTGCGCGTCCGATCGGGCGAGCGCGCCGACGTGGTCATCTGCAGCCCCAAGCGCGCGCCGGCCGAGGCCGACGGCGTCGCCACCGACGGCTCGTTCGCCGTGTGGCGCGAGATCGGCGGCGAGCCCGAGGCACTTTACCTGGTCGGCGGCAGGTCGTTGCGCCGGGGTGAGGTGAGCCTGAACGCCGAGGCGGCCGAGTGGCGCGGGGTCATCGAGGCGATCGACTACGCCCGGCGGCGCGTGACCATCGCGCCCGCGGCCGACTACCCGGCGGCGTTGGTCGGCCGCTACGTGCGCTTCACCAACGGCATGAGCGACTGCATGCACCTGATCACCGCCGCCGAGAACGTCGGCGACGCCACCGTGCTCACGCTCGCGCTCGACCCGCGCATCGGCGAGGGACCGGTAGCGAGGGCCGCCGACGGCTCGGTGGTCAGCGGCACTGATCTCTACCTCGCCGGCCTGCGTTACTACCACGGCAAGACGCTCAGCAACGAGGACGGCTCGGCCACCTGGCGCCTGGCCGGGGTCAACGGCCACACCGACATCTGGATCGACACCTCGAAGCACGGCCAGGTCTCGGCGGCGGAGCTTGATGAGGCCTTCGCGGACACCGATGGCGATGGCATCAGGCGGTTCTTCATCTACGACTACGGCGTCGACGACGAGGCGACCGTGACCTTTGCGTTCTCGCTCCAGCGCGGCGAGGATGGCGGCTGGCGCGGCGATGTCCCGGTGCCGGCCACGCTCACGCTGCCGGGCCGCGAGTCGATTGTGCTGCGGCCGGGCGACTGACCGTTCCTGCATGACGAGACGCAGCATCGAAGGGATGGGATACGCCGATGGCTGAGCCGCTGAGAGTGGGAGTGGTGGGCCTGGGGATCCGGGGCTTCTGGATCGCGGAGATGACGCGTACCGGCGAGGAGACCGAGCTGGTCGCGATGGCGGATTTCGACACGACCAGGCTCGACCTCGCGCGCGAGCACTTCCCGGACGTGGCGCTCTTCGACTCGGGCGAGACCATGGCGCGGGAGGCCGGCATCGACGCGGTCTTCGTGGGCACCGGCGACCGCTTCCACGCCGGCAACGCGCGTGAGGCGCTGGCCGCGGGCAGGCACGTGCTGATCGAGAAGCCGCTGGCACAGAGCTTCGAGGACCTCATCGAGATCGCGCGCCTGCGCCGGGAGACCGGGTTGACCGTGGGTACCTTCCTCGAACTGCGCTTCAGCCAGTTGTGGCGTCGCGTGCGCGAGATCATCGACTCAGGCGAGATCGGCGAGGTGCTGGCGGGGGCGCTGGTCGATCATGTCGGCCGCGACGCCGGGCAGTTCTTCGGGCGCACCCGCACCCGCTCGCGCGACGTGGTGGTCAGCCTGGTGCTGCAGAAGGGCGTGCACGGGCTCGACCTGCTCAACTGGTTCATGGGCTCGTCACCGCGGCGGGTGCAGGCGATCGGCGCGCTGCAGTTCTTCGCCGGCGATCGGCCCGCCGACAAACGTTGCCGCGACTGCGACGAGCGCGACACCTGCCCGCACTTTCACGGTCACACCGGCCGCCTCGCCCAGCCGCCCATCGAGATCGACCTCGACGATGACCCGTGCGTGTGGTCGGAGGCCTGCGACGTCGAGGACGTGACCTTCGCGGGCATCGAGTACGCCTCCGGCGGGGTGGCCTCGTACTCCGAGGTGCACTTCGCGCCCTACTACCGACTGCACTTCACGCTCTACGGCAGCCGGGCGCAGCTCGACATCGAGGCCAACCACGACACCGGCGAGGCCTGGATCGAGGTCACCGAGCGCTACACGCGCAACCAGCGCCGCGAGCGTCCCACGCGCGACACGGGCCACGGCGGCGCCGATCCGGCACTCATCGCCGACTTCGCGCGCGCCGTCCGCGAGGGCCGGGAGCCGGTCGCCGACGTGCGCGCGGGTTTCGAGAGCGCCGCCATCGGCATCGCCGTGCGCCAGGCCATCGACACCGGCGCGCCGATGGACCTGCCGATCTTCGAGGAGGCGTAGCGCCGCTCGTCGCAAGCGGAGGTCGGGCCGATGTGGGACCGGATGTTGCCGGGTATCGCGCTGTCGATGGCCATGGCCTGCACCGCGCAGGCGGCGGAGGTGGTCGTCGCCCGCAAGGAGGCGGTGGACCTGAAGAGCCCCTACGTGCCCGTCGGCCTCGATGGCTGCGCGAATGACGCCGGCGGCGCCGCCTTCCCGTCCGTGCGCGTGGCGGTGCAGGGCGTCCCCTTCGACCTGCCGGGCAGCGCGGGCGAGAACCTCTTCCTGAGCGCCGCGCAGTGGCCCGACTGGGTGGAGGACCCGTCGCGCTACTACGCCGAGTACGACTCGGTGCCCGCGGAGCCGACGCCGATGCGCCCGTTCTTCCAGCTTCCGGTCGCCGACTACGACTGCGTCTGGCTGCTGGCCGCCACGGACCCCGACCCGGCCTACTCGCCCGTCGTGAGCTTCCGCATCGGCTGCTTCGACGGCCCCGGGCGCACCACCATCCACGACTTCTCGGCCACCGTCCCGCGCACCACCGAGGCCGGCGGCGAGAACGTGGTGCGCGCCCTGCCGATGGAGGACGGGAACATCTTCCTGATGCGCGTACCTCTGCGCCGCGCCCTGGCGCAGGATTTCCGCGACCGCACCGCGCTGGATGTCGAGGTGACCAAGGAGCTGCGTCTGGCGATCCGGCGCCCGGACCCGTGCCGCTTCAGCTACCGGCCGCTGGGCCTGCCCAGCGGCGTGCACATCTACGGCATGACCTTCCAGCGCGCGGCGGTGCAGATGGAGGTCACCAGCGGCGAGGCCGGCCACATCTTCAACCAGCCGCAGACGCCCACCTTCGAGGTGACGCTGCGCGGCGTGCACCCGACGCCCACCAGTGGGCCGTGGACGATCGAGGCCGTGGCCACCGACCTCGACGGCGAGGTCACCACAACCTCGGTCGAGATCGGGCCGCGGTTTGTGCCGCAGGCGCGCATGACGCTGCCGGTCGAGGTGCCCCGCCGCGGTTGGTACGCGCTGGCGGTCAGCCTCAAGCGGGGTGATGAGGCGTGGCTCACGCGCGCGACGCACTTCGCGCTGCTCGCGCCCGATACGCGCCGCCATCGCGACCAGGCGCCGTGGGGCGCATGGGACTTCTGCGGCGGGCACTACACGCCCGCCGATACGGGCATTACCGGGCCGCTCTACGTGAGGGCCGGGCTGCGCTACGGGATGTTCAACCAGCCCGCCGAGGCGCGCGAGCGTTACGGCGTGCTCAAGGGCAATGACGTGAAGGCCAGGAGCGCCGACGATGTACGCGAGCTGTGGCGCCGCTGTGCCGAGGACCCGAGCCTGCCTCTGCCCGAGCGTATCATGATCTTCCACGAGGATGCCATCTCCGGCGCGCACATCCAGCGCACCCCCACCATGTTCACAGGCCGCGAGCCCTACGAGTTCGACGCCGCCGAGCAGGAGCGCTTCGACGTCATGTGGGAGGGCGCGCTGGGCGCCTGCCGGGAGATCCGCATGCGCTTTCCGGACGCCGAGATCTACTTCGGCAACGGGAACGTGCACCTGCTCGAGGAGTTCCTGCAGCGCGGCTTCCCGCGCGAGCTGATCGGCTCGCGCGGCAACGAGGCCGGGAACTTCCAGCGCCCGCCCGAGTGCCAGCCGCCGGACTTCGTGGGCAACAACTCCGGGCTGTGGATGGACCGGCAGGTGCTCGACCACTACGGCTATCAGGACGTGCCGCTGCGCCAGTGCTATGAGATCTGCTACCCGAGCACCAACCCCGGCAACCTGTCGCTGCGCACCCAGGCGCAGTACTACGTGCGCCACATCCTGCACTCGATGGCGTGGGAGATCCCCATCATCCGCGCCGGGCTGATCGTCGATGTCGGCAACTCCTACTGGTTCAGCAATTGGGGCTCCTCGGGCTTCTGCTTCGCCCAGCCCGACGTCAGCCCCAAGCCCTCCTACGTGGCGGTGGCGACCCTCACGCAGGTGCTTGACGGCGCGCGCTTCGAGCGCATTGTGCCCTGCGCCGCGCCGACCGTCTACGCGCTGGAGTTCCGCCGGGGCGATGGCCGGCGCGTCACCTGCCTGTGGACCGTGCGCGGCACGCGCGAGGTGCAGGTGACGCTGCCGGTCGAGGACCGGCCGACGCTGGTGGACATGATGGGGCACGAGCAGCCGCTGCCAGTACGCCGCCGCCGAGCGAGGGTCACGATCTCCTCCGATCCCGTCTACGTGGTCTCGAAGGTGCGCGTGGCGCGCCTCGAGGCCGGCGACGCGGCGCTGCCAGGTCGGCCCGAAGACGACAGCTTCGTGATCTCACCGCTGGGCGACATGGACGAGTGGACGGCTGAGACCGGCCGCGACCTGGAGCTGGAGATGTACGACTTCGCCTGCGCGCGACGCAAGGGAGAGTTCGAATACCGTGAGGTGGCGGAGTTCGAGGGCGAGCCCGAGGTGCTGTGCGTGCGCCCGCGGCTGCCGGTGGAGGGGCCGGTCTATCTGCCCATGTTCTCGGCGCTGCGGCATAACTCGGGCGTTGAGATCCCGGGCGAACCGACCGAGATCGGGCTGATGGTCAACGGTAACGGTGGCTGGGGTCGGATCATCTTCGAGCTGGAGGACGCTTCCGGGCAGCGCTGGATCTCGCTGGGCTGCGAGCAGAGCGGGGAGCCGACGCACTGGATGGCCGACTGGCTGCCGGCCGCTCAGTTCGCGGCGCTGCAGGGGGCGGGCCTGAACGACTGGAACACCGGCGACCCGTGGGGGCGCAGCAGCATCAACTTCGAGGGCTGGAGCTACCTGCGCTTCCCGCTGCCGGGCAACTACCCGGGCGAGGGCTACCACTGGCCCTACTCCAGCCAGTGGCGCTTCAGCGGCGATGGCGTGGTGCACTACCCGCTGCGCTTCACGCGCCTGATCATCACGCTGCCGGAGAAGGTGCTGCGCTTCCGGGAGTATGGGCCGGTCCCGCAACAGGAGGTCTACCTCAAGGACCTGATGGTCACCTACCTGCCGCCCGAAGAGGCCTTCACCGCTCCGTAGGATGTCTGCGGATGCGAACTCATGCTGGTGCCGGAGCCGGGATTCGAACCCGGACGAGGGGGGTAATCCCTCAGAGGATTTTAAGTCCCCGGCGTCTGCCAGTTCCGCCACTCCGGCTTTGTACGACAGCGAACGACAGAGCACGGCAGCGACGACAACGTCACGCCGGACACAGGTGAGGCCTTGAGTCGGTGCCGTTCCCCCATGCCCCATGCCCCATCCCCTATGCCCCACCCCCTATGCCCCATCCCCCATCCCCCATGCCCCGCCGTTAAAGACACTGGAGGCGGCAACCGGATTCGAACCGGTGA
>JALGVA010000273.1 GCA_029820295.1 Candidatus Zipacnadia bacterium | reverse complement strand
GAAGAGCGCCAGCAGCAGCTTGAGCGGCGGATCGACGCGAATCTTCGTGCGGCGCGGGAACTGCAGGGCCGCCAGCAGCAGGGCCGCCAGCGGCACCAGCATCATGAGCTTGTACGCCTCGATGTCAATGAGCACATTGGAGGTCTCGCCGAAGTCCACCAGCGGATGGCGGGTGTAGCGCGAGAGGCGGAACAGCACCGCGGTCATGACGAACAGCAGACCCAGCGGGATGCGCACGTCCCGCATCGGCGTGGGCCCCTGTGCCACCGTCTCACCGCCTGCATGCGCCGCCATCGATCCCACCATGTCCGCTATCGCACAACCGGATCGCGGCCGCTGTGTGCCGCCCCGCGCGAGCAGGCGTCAGGCGCCGTCCAGTGCGCGCCGACTCACCTCAAGCAGCCGCCGGCCGATGGCCGGGTAGGAGAAGCACTCCTGGACGCGCCAGTGATCCCCGTCGAGCAGCAGTCGCTCGAAGATGGCGACGCACTCATCCACGCTTGCGTCCTCGGCGAAGACGTGGCCGGTATCGCCGTCGGTAAGGTTCTCCAGGAGCGGCGCGTAATCATTCACGATGACCGGCGTGCCGCATGCCCAGGCCTCGAAGATCACGTTCGGGCAGGCGTCGAAGTACGAGAAGTGGCAGAAGATGTCGCTGGCCTGCAGCAGTGGCTGCAGGTCCTCGATCCAGCCAGGCCGCACCATGCGTGGATGGTCGAGCAGCCTACGATGGCGGCGCTCGAAGTCCTCCTGCAGCCGACCGCTGCCCGCGATGACCACCGTAACATCGTCGCGGGCATCGACCAGCGCGCGCAGAGCGGGCAGGAAGCGCTCGAGGCCCGCGTTCTTCTGCAGGTACTGAAAAATGAGGGCGAGCGAGACCACGCGCTGTCCGGGATAGCCCAGCTCTGCCTTGAGGGCCTCGCGGTCGGCGACCGGGCGGAAGCGCTCGATGTCGATGCTGATGGGAATGGGCGCCAGCTTGTGCTCCGGACAGCCGGTGTGCTGGGCGATGCTCTCGGCCAGCGATCGCGAGACCGGCACGACCATGTCGGCCATCTCGACGGAGACCTGCAGCGAGGCATGGCCCATCGCTATCTTGAGCGGGTTTGTCAGGCCCTGGGCGCGTAGGTCATCGTACTCCTGCCACGGGTCGCCGCGCCAGCGCACCAACACCGGTCGCCCGGTCTGGCGTCCGAGCATTGCCAGCAGCGTGCAGATCGGGCCGGGCTCATGGGAAAAGATCACATCGGCGCCCCCGGTGTGTCCGAGGCGCAGCACATCATACGCCCAGGCGATGCGGCCCCGCGGGCCCCCGCGCGGCGGGTGTGCGCACACAACCTCCACGCCGACCGCCTCCAGCGGTCGGACCAGGCGATCCGCGCGCACCTTGGATGTCACGACGAGTGCTTTCATGTGCTGCCAATGTGTAGTCGGGTGCTGGGGTCATCGGAATGCGCTCGCACGCCGCCGGGACTTCGCGGCGGGGGAGAGATGTCTTGCGCATGTTAATACCACACGCGGGCGCAGCGCTGCAACCGTTCGGGGTCGGCGCGGCCGGCCGAGGAGCGACGATGACCAGGCCGCTCGCGCCTCATGCGTGCCCGGCCAGGTGTCGGCGGATCCCGCCGATCAGGCCCCAGCGGCCGACGAAGTGCCGGACGTGGCGCAGGCGGCGCTCGATGGTCAACAGCCGCGTGAACAGGGGCCAACTGCGCGCAGCCGTCGCCGCCATCACGCGCAGGATCGGGCGCGGCGCGGGCAACTCTGCGACGCGTCCCATCAGCCGTCGCGCCTCACTGCCATCGCCCACCCGGTCATGCGCCCACACCAGCCGCAGCAGCCGCTCCCCGAGCGCGTCGGAGAACTCACGCAGCGTCAGCGGTGACCGGTAGCCCTCGTGCTCGATGCGCGGGTCCATCTTCTCGACCACGCGCAGGGCGTCGGCGGCATGGCGCAGCAGACCGCTGCCGGCGGTGATGCTGCCGGAGGCGCGCACGTAGATGTACAGGGGGTCGCGCAGTGCAAGCAAGCGATGGCCTGAGGCGACCATGCGGCAGAAGAAGTCGAGGTCCTCGCCCCACACGATGGCCTCGTCGTAGCCGCCAAGGGCGCGGAAGACATCGGTCCGGCACAGCATCGAGGCGCTGATGGGCCGGCGGTCGGTGCGCAGTTGCTCGGCCACCGACAGCTCGCGCACGCGCGGCCCGCGCACGCTGATCCACGGGTAGCTGTGCCCGCCGGAGACGACGATGCCGTTGGTGCACACGGCGCCGATGCCTGGGTCATCGGCGATGATCTCGAGCTGGTGCTCGAGCTTCTCGGGGGTCCAACGGTCGTCGGCATCGAGGGGCGCGAGAAACTCGCCCGAGGCGGCCGCGGCCGCGGCATTACGCGCCGCCGCCGGACCGGCGTTGGGCTGCTCCAGGTACACCGCCTCCGGGCAGAGGGCGCGCACGACCTCTGCGGTGTTATCGGTCGAGCCGTCGTTGCAGATAACGATCTCGGTGTGCGGGTAAGTCTGCGCGCGGATCGACTCGATGGCGTCGGCGATGGTCTCCGCGGCGTTGTAGGCCGGGACAATGGCGCTGACCAGCGGCGCGCCGGCGGGCCGGGCGGTCATTCGCGCAGCACCCCGGCAAGCAGCTCGAAGTTGCGGCGCGCGGCGGCCAGACTGTCGGCCAGGGGTACGCGCGGCGGGGGCAGCTCCCCACGCACCAGCGCCTGCAGGGCGTCGGTCAGGCGCGCGGCCTCCAGCTCGGCGAGCGGCATGCGGCTCGCCTCGGGCAGGTCGATCATCTCGGCGAAGCCAGCGACCTTGGGGTGGTAGTCGATCGCGAACATGGGTACGCCGCAGGCGTAGGCGAACACCGCCGCGTGCAGGCGGAAGCTCAGGACCCAGCGGCAGTCGGCGATCTCCGCGAGCGTGCGTTGCGGATCGGCGGTATAGGGGACGATGGTCGCGCGCTCGGGCGCCCGCAGCGATGCCTGCAGGTGGCGCGCGGCCCACAGGTCGCTGTCCTCGCCGCTGTGCAGGCACAGCAGTTTGACCTGCAGGTCGGGGTTGCCGGCCATGAGCGGATCGAGGGCGGCGGCGATGGTGTCGTGCACGCGCAGGTCGGCAGCAGGGTCGTGGTGGGCAGCGCGATGGAAGGCGTTGGCGGAGACGCCCAGGACCGGGCGCTCCGGCGGTTCGTGGGGCAGCGGCAGGTCACCGCCGAGCAGTAGGGCGATGTCGTGAGTGGCGTGCATGTTCCCCACCGCGCCGATCTCCTCAAGCAGCCGCAGGGACGCGCGGTCGCGCAGCGTCACCAGCGTCGCCTGCTCCACGATCTGGCGCGTGCGCTCGTGGGCCCTTGAGCCCTCCAGGGGTCCGGCGCTGACGCCCAGGTAGACGCAGGGCGCACCGAAGGCCCGCGCCCAGCGCGACAGGCGCAGGTGTCCGGCGAGGATGCGTCCCTGCTCGGAGTATTCCTGGATGACGCCGCCGCCGCCGTAGAGCATCATGTCATTGAGCGCGGCGGCCAGGTAGCGCCCGCCGCGCAGGCGCGGCGCGCCGGTGATGGTCAGCGAGGTCTCGGGGATGGCGGAGTTGAGGTCCGGGGCGACCCGCACCGTGGCCCCGGGGGCCAGCAGGTCCAGCTCGCGGAGGATTACCCACAGCAGGGCATCGTCCCCGGCGTTCTGGCCTCCGTAATAGCCGCGCAGGAATATCCGCATGGCGATCTCCGCCGGTCGTTACATGTACCCGAGGTCGCGGAGGCGCTTCTCCACCAGCGCTGCCTCGTCCTCGGAGTAGCTGTCAACCTCTACCTCGGCGCGTTCGGCGCTGGCCTCCTCGA
>JALGVA010000272.1 GCA_029820295.1 Candidatus Zipacnadia bacterium | reverse complement strand
TGGGATGGCGGCCGGCCCGAGGGGCGCCGGGTGCGCGCCGGGGTCGAGGTGGGCAACGCCCCGCTGCTGGTGCCCATCAAGGGCTACACCTGGGTCGCCGACGTGCTGCAGGGCAACGTGCTGCTCGAGGCGCGCGCGCTGGAGATGGCGCGCCGCAACGGCGGCTTCGAGGTGCTGCACATCCACGACTGGCTGGCCGCCAGCGCGGCGAAGTCGCTGCGCGACCTGCTCGGGCTGCCGCTGGTGGTGACCATGCACGACACCGTGCGCGGCCGCAACCAGGGCCAGCTCAGCGGCGAGGAGCAGTACATCGCGCAGATGGAGGGCTGGGCCTGCGAGCAGGCCGACCTGGTGCTGACCAACAGCGCCTTCATCCGCCGTGAGCTGGCCGAGGCCTACCAGGTGCCCGAGGACAAGCTGGCCATCGCAGGCTGCGGCGTGAGCCCGGACGCCTTCGCCAGCGACACGCCGCCCCAGCACTTCAAGCTCGCCCTGGGCTGCGAGGACGCGCCGCTGATCTTCTTCGTCGGGCGGCTGGCCCAGGCCAAGGGCCCGCAGGTGCTGCTCGAGGCCGCGCCGCACGTGCTCAAGCTGCGCCCCGACGTTCGCTTCATCTTTGCGGGCGAGGGCACGCTGCGCGAGCCCCTGCAGGAGCGCGCCGGGCAGCTCGGGATCGCCGGTCAGGCCCGCTTCGTCGGCCACCTCCGCGGCAAGGTGCTCGCCACCCTCTACCGCGCCGCGGAGATGGTGGTGGTGCCCAGCCTCTACGAGCCCTTCGGCATGGTGGCGCTGGAGGCCATGGCCTGCGGCACGCCGGTCGTCGCCGCCGACACCGGCGGCCTGTCCGAGATCATGGCCCACGGCGATTGCGCGCTGCCGGCCCCACCCAACGACCCGGTGACGCTCGCGCGCGCCATCTTGCACCTGCTGCAGCAGCCCGAGCGCGCCGCCCAGATCGCCGAGCGCGGGGCCGAGATCGCCCGCGAGCGCTATCGCTGGGCGGACGTGGCACAACGCACGCTCCGCGCCTACGAACGGGTGGTGGCCTGAGATGGCGCCCAGAGTCTCGGTGGTGCTGCCCACCTGGAATCATGGCGACTTCATCGAGCAGTCGATCGACAGCGTGCTCGCGCAGACGCTTACCGTCCTCGAGCTGATCGTGGTGGACGACGGCTCCACCGACGACACGCTGCAGCGGCTGGAGCGCTACCACGACCCGCGCATGACCGTGGTCGCGCTGGGCGAGAACCGCAAGATCCCGGCCGCGCTCAACGCGGGCTTCGCGCACGCCCGTGGGGAGTACTGGACCTGGACTTCGGCCGACAACTGGATGCTGCCCCAGTGCCTGGCGACGCTGGCGCGGGCGCTGGACGACCATCCCGAGGTGGGGCTGGTGTATGCGAGCCACTACTTCGTGGGCGACCGCGAGGGCGTGTCGATCAAGCAGCCCTTCGATCGCGCGCGGCTGCTGGGCGGCGACAACGTCGTCGGCCCGTGCTTCATGTACCGGCGCAGCGTCGCCGAGGAGGCGGGCCCCTACGACCCGGCCTGCTTCGGCGCCGAGGACTACGACATGTGGCTGCGCATCGCCGCCCGGCATCCGCTGCTGGCCCTGCAGGACGTGCTCTACGTCTACCGCTATCACGCCCGTACGGTCACGCGCACGGACGCCGATCAGGTGCGCAGCGCCCGCGCGCGAGCGCTCCGGGCCGCGGCGGCGACGGTCGCACGATAGCACGCGCAGTCCGTTCATGGCCAGCGTGCCGTCGCACTGCCATACCGTGGGACCAGCATGGCAAGCGAGAGAGAGCGACAATCCGGCTGGCTGTTCATCGCTGGCACGGCGCCGCGCACCGGCACCACGCTGATGGCGTGGCTGCTCAACCTGCACCCGCAGGTGCACGTCTTCTGCGAGACGCTCTTCCCGCTCGCGCTGCACGGGGTCTTCCGCCCCGGCTCCGGGCTGGAGCCGGGCCGCCTGCTGCCGGAGATTGCGGCCCAGCGCGCGGCGAGGGCCGGCGGCGGGAACGAGCCGGGCGCGGCCACCAACGGCGGCGCGGTCGAGTGCGCGCGCGTCTGCTGCGAGGGGCTGCGCTCACTGTGGGAGCCCCTGCAGTGGTTCGGCGACAAGGCCCCCGCCTACGCCCACCACTGGCCGACGCTGCGCGCGCTCTTCCCCGGGTGCCGGCTCATCGTGATGGATCGGCCCGTCGAGGAGGTGCTGCCCTCCATCCGGAGCTGCGACTGGCCGTGGCTCGCAGGCAAGTCCGACGAGGACCTGCGCGCGCTGCTGTCGCGCTGGCGTGATGGCGCGGAGCAGATCCCGGGGGCCCTTCGCGTGGACATGCGCACGCTCTCCAGAGAACCCGAGCGCGTGATCGGCGAAGTGCTCGACTGGCTGGACCTCGACCCGGACCTGTACCCATGGCCCCAGGCCATCGGACAGGTGCTGGAGCCGGTGCGGAAGGTCAACTGAGACGTCACTTCCGTGGCCGCAGTTCGGCAGTCACATCACCGAACGGGAGGAGGTAGGCCGGGGCGGTCCGAAGCGAACGCCATGCCGGGGCAGCCCAGTCGATCGCGCAGCCCGACCGTGGCGCCGTCACGGAGAGAGGTGGTACGCACAGGCCCGGCGGATGATCTCAGGACGCAGGTCTCATTAGGGAGGTGTACAACGTGTTCGACGTGACAGGCAGCGAGCACCGTGGTGTCTTCGATGCGCGCGGGACGACGCCAGTCGCGGGTGAGAAGAGGACGGCGCCGGTGCTGGACTTTCGCGGCTCCCGGGCGTATCATGCTGGTGAGCTGCGGAGCGGTGCGCACTCGTGCGTGCCGTGGGCCGGCGGCTCCCGCGCACCGCAACAGGGGGTGGAGCGGTGTCCGCCATCGTCACATCTCGACCTCTTCACGCCCTGACGCCACCCCGGCGCCGGCGTAGCAGCACGCGCAGGCGCTTGCATCCCATCTCCCCCCGATCCCCGCACAGCCACTTCACCCATGACGCGGACGGGAAGCGTGTGCGCATCCATCCGCACGGCTTCGACCCGACCAGCTTCATCTACCAGGGCCCTGACATGCTGCGCCTGCAGACCGAGCGCGACGCCGAGGGCGCGACCGTCGCGCACTACACCATCGGCGCGGCGGGCGGGCTGGAGGCCCAGCGGCGCGACGAGGCGAGCAGCTTCTACCACTACGACTGGCTGGGCTCGACCTTCGCGCTCACCGACGCGGCGCAGGACATCACGGACACCTATCGCTACAACGCCTGGGGCGAGGTGCTGTCGTCCACGGGGAGCACGACGAACCGGCACACCTGGATCGGCCGCCTCCGCTACTGCATGACCGAGGGCAGCTTCGTGGCGCTGCTGGGCCTGCGCTACTACATGCCGGGCATCGGGCGGTTCACGACGAGGGATC
>JALGVA010000113.1 GCA_029820295.1 Candidatus Zipacnadia bacterium | reverse complement strand
TACGGCGGCGCCTTCGGGGCCACGCGCGGGCTGATCGAGATCTTCGGCCGCGGGCGCGTCTTCAATGCGCCCATCTCCGAAGCCTGCATTGTGGGCACCGCCGCCGGAGCGTCGATGGTGGGCATGCGCCCGGTCGCTGAGATCATGTACATCGACTTCATCCTCATGACCATGGACCAGACCGGCAACCAGCTCGCCAAGAACCGCTACATGTTCGGCGGCAAGGCGACGCTGCCCGCGGTGATCCGCACCACCATCGGCGGCGGGCGCGGCTACGCCGGGCAGCACTCGCAGTCGCTCGAAGCCATCGTGACGCAGATCCCGGGCCTCAAGGTCGTCGCCCCGGCCTTCGCCTATGACGTCAAGGGCCTTCTCAAGGCCGCCATCCGCGACGACAACCCGGTGATCTTCATCGAGCATCAGCACTGCTACACCGAGAAGGGCGAGGTCCCCGAGGACGACTACACCATCCCGCTGGGCGTGGCCAACGTCGTCCGCGAGGGCGCCGACGTCACGGTCATCGCCTACAGCTACATGCTGCTGCGCGCGCTCGAAGCGGCCGAGGCGCTGGCGGAGGAAGGCATCGAGGTCGAGGTCGTCGATCCGCGCACGCTCATCCCGCTCGATGAGGACACGCTGGCGGCCTCGGTCAGTAAGACCGGCCGGGCGCTGATCGTGCAGCAGGCGCCCTACATCGGCTGCTTCGGCGAGCACATCGCCCACCGGATGATGGAGCGCTGCTGGGGCGACCTGAAGGCACCGGTGCGCATCGTGGCCGCGCACGACGTGCCGCCGCCGATGGCCGCGCCGCTCGAGGAAGAGAACATCCCGTCGGTGGCGAAGATCGCCGACCGGATCCGGGCGCTGGCGGCGGAGTAGCGCCCGTCTGCAGATGCACCCGACACCCGCGCGCGGCGGCGTTGCATGCCGCGCGCGGGCGCTGCGCATGTCCGCCACGCAGAGCAGAGGTGGTCATCCGATGAGGCTCGCGGTGTGGGGCCATCCGTACCTGGAGTATCCGCAGGGCGAGGACAGCGCCGACGCCATGGCACAGCGCCTCGGCGCCCTGCGCGCGGCGGGCATCGACCTGCTCTTCCCCTTCGTGGCGGTCGAGGGTGAGCACTACTTCCATTCTGAGTCCCTGGGCGAGCCCGACCGCGACCTGCTCGAGCCGCTGATGGCCGCGGCGCGCGAGGTCGGGATGCAGGTGCACCCGATTGTCGGCATCGGCGGCCCGCTGAGCGCGGGCGCGCACCGCTACCAGCCGCCGCTGGACGCCTCCGCCATCCCGGAGTACGCCCTGAGCTGGGCGTGCGCGAGCTGGGGCGAGAACCACGAGCGCTCGATCCTCCTCGCCAACGAGATGATCGAGCGCTACCACCCCGATGGCATCCACCTCGACTACTCGCGCTACCCCAACGCCGAGGTGCTCGCGCAGAACCCCTGCGCGTGCGCGCGCTGCCGCGAGGCGCGGCTGCGCTGGCTGGGCAAGCCGCTGCCCGAGCCGCAGGACCTGCTCAGGCCCGGCATGGCCTACAAGGAGCTGCAGATGCGCATCGAGTTCGTGCGCTCCTACGTGGAGTCCATGCGCGGGCTGACCGACCACCACGAGATCGCGCTGTCCGCGGCCGTGCGCGCGCGCTACTACGAGGACGCGCTCGTCGAGGGGCAGGACTGGGCCGACTGGTGCGCCGAGGGGCTCATCGACATCTGCTGCCCGATGAGCTACACGCTCTCCTTCGGGACCTTTGCCCAGTGGATGGCCCGACACCGCCGCCTGACCGCCGACAGCGCCGTGACCTGGCTGGCGGGGATCGGCCTGAAAAGCAGCGCGGGCGAGCTGCCCCTCGACGAGGCCGAGCGCCAGATACGCTTCGCCCGGCGCGCCGGCGCCGACGGCATCGCGGTCTTCAGCGCCGGCGCCCTCGACGACCAGGCGCTGCAACTGCTCGGGGAGCTTGCGCCACTTTGAGGGGGCCATCCGGCGGGCGGACTACCGCAGGAAGCGCAGCCACAGATAGACCGTGCACAGGCCCAGATGGACCAGCGTGATGGGCACACCGTACTTGAGGAAGCGCACGAAGCCGATCGGATGCCCCGAGCGCGAGGCGATGCCTGAGACCACGACGTTGGCCGACGCCCCGATGAGCGTGATGTTGCCCCCCAGACACGCGCCCAGCGACAGCGCCCACCACACCGGCATGATGGCGTCGTGGCGGATCAGCTCAGCGGCGGTGTGCGTGGCCTCGGCGCCTGCGGGCGCCAGGTCGCTGGCCACCACCTTCAGCAGCGCGGCCATGGTGGCCACGAACGGGATGTTGTCGATGATCCCCGAGGCGAAGGCGGAGAACCACAGCACCACCACGGTCAGCGCCGCGATGTTGCCCTGCGTTACGCCGATCATGCCGTCGCCGAGTGCCTTCACCACGCCGACCTTGACCAGCCCGCCGACCATGATGAACAGGCCGATGAAGAAGAAGATGGTGGGCCACTCGATCTCCTCGAGGGTCTCGCGCGGACCCTCCGGATGAAGCAGCAGCAGCAGCGCGGCGCCGCCGAGCGCGATGGTGGCGGGCTCGAGATGGAGCGCGCCGTGCACGCTGAAGCCCACCAGCACCACTGCGATGACCACCAGGCAGCGCCGGAGCAGGCGCCGGTCGGTAAGCGCGCGCGCCTCGTCGAACTGCATGACCCGCAGCCGCGCCTCCTCCGGCGCCGAGAACCGGCGTCCCATCACCAGCCACAGCACGCCGGCGAAGACCAGGAAGGCCAACAGGATGATGGGGCCGTTGACCACGATGAACTCGACGAAGGTTATGTTGGCCGCCGACGCGATGATGATGTTGGGAGGATCGCCGATGAGCGTGGCGGTGCCGCCGATGTTCGAGGCGAGGATCACGCAGATCAGGAAGGGCACCGGGTCCAGCTCCAGCGCTTCGTAGATGACGATGACGGTGGGCGCGATGAGCAGCACCGTGGTGACATTGTCGAGCGCCGCGGAGAGCAGCGCCGTGGATATCGTCATGCCGATCAGGATGGGGATGGGACGCCCGCGCCCGAGCTTGGCGGTCCGGATCGCCACCCACTCGAACAGCCCGGTGCGGCGGGTGATGTTGACGATGATCATCATGCCCATGAGCAGGAAGATCGTGTTCCAGTCGATCCCCTCGACCCCATGGGCGCCGTGGAAGGCGGTGTGCTGGTCGATGACCCCCAGCAGGATCATCAGCGCCGCGCCGGCGAGCGCGATCTTGGTCTTGTCGACCTTCTCCAGCGCGATCAGCACGTAGGCGGCGACGAAGATGGCCGCGGCGAGCCAGGCGGTGGCGGTCATGGATGGCACGCCAGTCCGAGCGTGGGGTTGATGATCTGGGCGATGATCTGCTTGCGGCACAGCCGCCCCACGAGTACGCCGTCGCGCACGACGAATACCTGAGGCTGGTGATGGCGGATGATGAGCAGTGCCGCCTGGGCGGCCGGCTCATCCTCCTCCACCGTGACGACGCCCTCCTTGCGCATGACGTCGGCCACGCGGGTCGCGCGCAGCTTCTCGTCGGAGAGGTCGCGCAGGCCGTAGCAGCGCGGCAGGTAGCTCAGCCGGTCGGGCTCCTGGACCGCGGTGGGCAGAGCCAGCGCCAGGATGTCCTCCTCGCCGACCGAGCCGAGCAGCCCCCCCTTGCCATCGACGACGGCGATGGCGCTGTGCTCGTACTGCGTCAGCAGCTCGGCCGCGTCGGCGATGGTATCGTCGGGGGAGAGCGTGGGCGCGTCCGTTTGGACCAGGTCACTGGCGATCATGGAGGGCGCCTCCCGGCCATTTCCGGCGGCCCGGCGCTGCCGCTCGATGCCGGGCTGCGGGCCGGCACGAAAAAAAGCCCGGGGACCGCCTGCTCGGCGGCCGCCGGCGTGGTGTGCAGATGCGCCCATTATACCGCCAGCGGCCCGCCGCCACAAGGCTGCGGGCAGGGCATCTGCACTGCGTGTGGGGGAGACCTGCGAGCTTCACGGGGGCGTCGCGCCACCGGGGCCTGTACATGATCCGAGCCCGCCCAACATCTCTGACCGAGCTTCGTCTGGGGCTCTGCCCCGGTAGCGATTCGCGCGTCACTCGCTCAGTTCTTCCGCCGGTCAGCACGGGCGGGCTCGGCGCTTGTGGACCGCTACTGCATCCAAAGGCATCCCTCCAGATTCGGTGCGTCTTCGCGTCTGCTCTCCGCGACCTCGCCACGACCCCTCAACCCCGCCAAAGACATCTGCGCGGTCGCCGCACGGACTCCTTCTTCCTGTGCGCGCTTTTTCTCGGGGCAGGGCGGGCGCACCGCAGCGGCGAACTTGGACAGGCCACTGCCGACCCACGCCGTCAGGAGGCCGACATGTCTGACCGCTTCTGCAGCCACTGCGGCGCGCGGCTGGACGACGAAGGTGCCCGGCGATGTCCGCTGTGCGGGCATGAGGTGCAGCCGCCTGCGGACGAGACGCCGCCGCGGGAAGAGCGTGAGTCAGAGGCGCCGGAGCCGCCGCCCGCACCCGAGGAGCGGCCGATCCTGACCGGGCCTCCTCCATCTGAGCCCGCGGCGCCCGTCGCTCCGGGGGCGTCAGGCCCCGTGACGGTCGGGGGCGCCTGCGTTCCGCCAGATGGCCAGCGCCGCTGCCCGCACTGTGGTGAGGCGCTCTACAGTGGCGAGCGGGTATGTTGGAGCTGCAAGCGCCGCGTAGACCTCTACGAGGCCGCCGAGGAGGCCGAGACGGGCCCGATGACCCGGCCGCTGCCCGGTGCGCCCGGGCCGCCTCCAGCCGCCATGCCCGGGCAATCGCCGCCTGATGTGGCGCAGGTCAGAGCACCCGCCCGCGCAGGTGGCGTTCAGGCGCCCGCCGCGCCCGAGGCGCCGCCCGAGGCGATGGCGACGGCGTGGTGGGCGTTCGGCCTGGGCCTGGTGTCCGTGTTCACCTGTGGGCTGCTCGGGCCGCTCGGGCCGGTGGCCATCTGGCTGGGCATCAGCGCCAACCGCCGCGGGGCCGGGCCGGTGGCGGTCGCGGGGATCGTCTTCGGCGTGCTCGGCACGCTCCTCGCCGTCGCCATCCTGCTGCTGCTCGCGATGATGATGACCGCGCGCATGGCCCCGAGCCATGTACTGCTGCCGACTCTCGACTGGAGTGTCCTGATGTGCGCCGCCTGATCGTGGCTTCCCTGATCGTGGCCGCCTCATCGGCCGCATTCGCCGAGGCCGTCGAGCCCCCCGAACCTGGCGTCGCCCCGCTCGCGCTCGCGGGCGAATCGATGCCCGACACCCGCGTGCAGCCCATCCCCGTCCTCGAGGGCCACGTGTGGGCGATCCCGCGCCTGCTCGAAGGCCTCGGGGACAACGATCCGGTGGTGCGCGCGCGCTGCTGCTTCCTGCTGGGCCAGATCGGCGACCACTCGGTGCTGGACGCGCTCGCCGCGTGCCTCGATGACCCGGACCGCGAGGTGCGCGAGTTCGCCGGCATGGCGCTGGCACGCATGGGCGACCGGCGCGGCTACCACGCCACCGTCGCGGCCATGCGCGGCAACCGCTGGTGGGTGCGCTTCTGGGCGGTCGATGCGATCGGGCGGATCGTCTGGAGCACCTCGTTCGCCCCGATGCTCCGCGACCCCGACGAGCTGGTGCGCACGTTGGCCGAAGAGGCGGCCAGGCGCGAGTGGCAGCCGGTGGACGCCGAGGTGGCCTACACGGGGCCGGCGCAGGCGAGCATCGACGACATCGTCTACTTCTTCGTGAACTACCTCATCGGCGAGACCGACTGGTGGTGGCACGCCGGCGACTACCCGCAGATTCTTCGCGGCCTCGAGACCGCGGTCCGGCTCGACCCTACCTACGTCGAGGGCTTCTCAAACGCAGCCTACCTTTACTGGAGCCTGGGCCGCAACACGGAGGCCATCGCCACCTACCGCAAGAACGTCCACCTCAACCCCGACAGCCCGGACGCGAACTGGGAGCTGGGCTTCTACTACTTCAACGCGCAGAAGCGCTATGAGGAGGCCATCCCGGTGCTGCGCCGGGCGTGGGAGCTGGGCTGCCGCCCGGAGGACGCGCACGTGCTGGCGCATGCACTCGAGAACGTCGGGCGCACACGGGAGGCGCTGGAGCTGTGGCGCGAGTTCGCGCGCGCGCAGCCGGACAGCGGCGTGGTGCGCCTCAACATCGAGCGCCTGGAGGCGCTGCTGGGCGGCGGTTGACGCCCCGGCCCCATGCTGGTAGGATTTGTTGCCGGTCGCGGGAGGTCCCGCGCCGGCATGTGGTGAATGAGCGGGGGTCTGTTCCGATCGAAGCAGCGGCCCGCCTCGAATCCCCGGGTCGGTATGATGGAGTAAGAGCCTATGGCACTGAGAGAGACGCAGGAACTCGCGGAATACCGATCGTTGATGGAGGCGCCCGAGGAGTTCGAGGACGGCTTCGGGTGGCAGACGGTCGTCGGCGCATTCTTCATCGGCTTCGTGATGATGCCCGGGTCGATCTACCTGGGGCTCGTGGCGGGGCAGACGATGGGGCCGGCGGCGGAGTGGACGACGATCATCCTGTTCACCGAGATCGCGCGTCGCTCCTTCGCCCAGCTCAATCGCCAGCAGATCTACATCCTCTACTACATCGCCGGCGGTCTCACCGCGATGATGGGCGGCGTGGCGCTCTCCGGCGGCGCCTTCGCCGGGCTGGTCTGGGCCCAGTTCCTGCGCGCGCAGGCGCCGGGGGACCTGGTTGCGCAGGTGCCCAACTGGGTCGCGCCGCCGCCCGATTCCGAAGCCATCGCCATGCGCACCTTCATGCACCCCGACTGGCTGCCGGCCATCGGCGTGCTGCTGGCCACGCAGGTCTTCAGCCGCGTCGCCTGGTTCACGCTGGGCTACTCGCTCTTCCGGCTGCTCTCCGACGGCGAGCAGCTCCCCTTCCCCCTGGCGCCGATCAGCGCCCAGGGCGCGACCGCGCTCGCCGAGGCCTCCAGCAAGGAGGAGACCTGGCGCTGGCGCCTGTTCTCGATAGGCAGCATGATGGGCATCGGCTTCGGGTTGATCTACCTGGCGGTGCCCACGCTCACGGGCGCGGTGCTCATCCAGCCGGTATCCATCCTGCCGATCCCATGGATCGACTTCACGCAGGGGACCGAACGCTTCCTGCCCGGGGTGCCCACCGGCATCGGGACCAACATGGCGAGTCTGATGTTGGGGTTTGTGCTGCCGTTCTGGATGGTCGTGGGCAGCTTCCTGGCCGCGGTCACCACCGCCATCGTGAACCCGATCGCCTACCACACCGGCAACCTGCCCACCTGGCGGCCGGGCATGGAGACCACGCGGACGATGTGGGCGGCCAGCATCGACATCTGGCTGTCGTGGGGGATCGGCACGGCCTTCGCGGTCGCGAGCATCGGCGTGTACAAGATGATCATCGAGTGGCGCGAGAACAAGCAGACCGGCGACACCCAGGGCTTCGGCTTCGGCACGCGCAACCCCACCCGGGGTGACTTCAAGGTCTGGATCTGCATGAGCCTGTTCTTCCTCGCCACCACCGGCTACGTGGTGCTGTGCCGCATCCTGGTGCCCAACTTCCCGTGGATCTTCCTGGTCGTCTACGGCTACATCTGGACGCCACTGCAGTCGTACATCAACGCGCGCATGGTCGGGCTGACCGGGCAGTTCGTGGCCATCCCCATGATCCGCGAGGCGACCTTCATCCTCAGCGGCTACAAGGGCGTGGACATCTGGTTTGCACCGATCCCGCTCGGCAACTACGGAGCGCAGGTGCAGAAGTTCCGCGAGATCGAGCTGACCGGAAACAAGTTCACCTCGGTGCTCAAGGCCGAGCTGCTCATGTTCCCCATCATGCTGGTGACCAGCTTCATCTTCTGGGGCTATGTCTGGCGGCTGCAGCCGATCCCGTCGGTCTACTATCCGTACGCGCAGAAGATGTGGGACTACCAGGCCATCACCCAGTGGGTGTGGTACTCGTCCACGACCGAGGGCGGCCACCAGGAGATCTTCCAGCGCGCCATCAAGCCGACACTGATGATCGGCGGGCTGCTGTTCGGTCTGGGCGCCTACAGCTTCCTCACCTGGCTGCGCCTGCCGGTGATGACCATCTACGGATGGATACGCGGCGTGGGGATGCTGCCGCACTTCATCATACTGCAGTTCATTGGCGCGCTCATCGGGCGCTACTACCTGCGCAAGCGCTTCGGCGAGGCCAACTGGCGCATCTGGCCGCCGGTGCTCTACGCCGGCTTCACCTGCGGCATGGGCCTGATCGCGATGCTTGCCATCGCGGTGGTGCTGGTCAAGCAATCGATCACGCAGATGCCCTTCTGACGCGCGCATCGGCGCGAGAACGCAACGCGGCGCCGCCCGAACCGATGGGCGGCGCCGCGCGATTCGTCCCGGCGGCCATCCGGCGCTATCGCTCCGGCGCCAGCGACCACACCTGCCCGTTGCCGGTGGTCAGCATCAGCCCGCCATTGACCTCCCGGACCTGGCTCACGCTCGCTCGATCATCGGGCGACCAGCGCAGCAGCTCCTGTCGCCGACCGTCGAGCACGGTAAGGCCCGGCTCCCGGCCGGCCACGACCAGTTCCATGCCGTCGGACGCCAGGACGTCCGCTCGCAGCAGGTCGCTGATCTCGGTGCCGATCAGCTTCGTCCACAGGCGCTCGCCGGTCAGGCTGTAGCACACCAGGAAGCCGGTCTCGTTGGCGGTCAGGATCTCGGGCACACCATCGCCGGTTAGGTCGTGCACCAGCACCGCGCGCGTCTCGCCGTCGGTGCGGATGTACCACGAGCCCTCAGCCCACACTGCGCCGCGTTCGCCCGCGCGCCACTTCTGCTCATCGAGCCGCCCGGCGCCCACGCCGTTGAAGCCCGCATGGACGAACCACAGCTCGTCGCCGATGCGGTGTTCCTCCATATAGTACGCGCGGCCGCCCCACATGGCCGCCCAGCCGTTGACCACGATACCCTCGACCGGATCAACCAGCTTCGGCCCGCCGCCGGCGGAGTTCGCCAGCACCCAGTCGCGCTCTTCGCCCGGGAGCCTGAGCGGGTGGATGGGCACGATGTCATGGGCGTAGACCTGAGTGTACTGGACGAACCGGGGCTCGCCCGCGAGGCTGAGCAGCACCACGCCACCATGCACGCCGAGCGCGACCTGGCGCGTTCCCTCGCCGGTGAAATCACCGACCGCGATGCTGTAGACCGAGAACCGGGTGGTGTAGCTGAAGTGCGTGTTGCGGTAGCTCCAACGCACCTGGCCGCCGGCGTCGCAGGCGTAGAGCATCCCGTCGCGCGTGCCACACAGCACCGTCGGCCGGCCCTGCAGTTCGCCCGCCCAGACCGACAGCAGCGCGCTCTCGCTCAGAGCGGCGTCGAAGAGGACTTCGCCCCCAGACATGAGCGCGACCAGGTGGCCGTCCGCGCGCGCCATGACCAGCTCATCGGCGCCGTCGCCGGTCAGGTCGGCACGCGCCGATGCCTTGATGCTCGCCGAGGACCCAAGCAACCGCCGCGCGTCGCCGGGCCATGCATTCGTCTGGGCGGCGGCCTGTGCGGGGGCCGGAGGCGTCTCTCGGGCGGCCTCAAGCGCAACGGTGATGGCGCCCTGCAGCGCCTGCGCGTCCAGCGCGATGGGCTCGCCCCCGGGCAGCGCGAAGCCCTGCGCAAGTTCCGTCAGCGAGCACCGGCGGGTCCACTCCGGCTCCCAGGCGATGGTGCCGGTGCAGCGCGATTGCGGCGACAGCAGCCGGCAGGCGCCCGCCGCGAAGTCGATCTCGACCGTCACCGGGTCGGCGGTCTGCAGCAGCACGTCGCCGTCCGCCTCGAGGCGCGTGATGGCAATGAACTCCGCCGAGTCTTCCGCGAGGCGGAAGGCGGCGGCGTCGATGGTGAGACCGGAGATCTCCGCAACGCCATCGCGCGGGGCGCCGTAGATCACCGTCCCCGGCTCGACCATCGCGATGGCATCGGGCGAGAGGCCCACGGCGCGCAGAGCGCAGGCCTCGCCGCCGCGCGCGCCGGTGAAAACGTTGGCGAAGCGATAGCCCTCGCCGGCGGCCATGGTGGCCGGGACGGTCTCGCGCAGCACCTGCACGTTGAACTCGGCGCCCTCGTAGGTGATCGCCACCGTGCGCACACTCGGGACCAGCCGTGGCGCAGGGGAGATGCCCGGAAGCGCGACGCTCTGCAGGTGCAGGTCGGCGGCATCGTTGCGCAGCGTCCACGTGCCCGCGGCCTGGTCGATCTCCGGCTCGCCGAAGCCGCGGAAGGTGCAGGCCAGGAAGTACTCGTCGGCCTCGTGCATGCGCAGATCATCGAGAATGACCACGTACCCGCCGCGCTCCATGAACACGTGGCGCGTGTGCTCCGCGCTCTGCAGGGGCGACAGCAGCGACTGCGTGTAGAGCACGCGCTCGAGGTCGGCCATCTGCAGGAGCTGCGCGAAGGTCGCGACCGGATCACCGGCATTGCCGCGCGAGACCGAGCAGGTGTTCTGGTAGAACGGCTCGTGCTTGACGGTGTACTGCACGATCAGCGGCGTGGCGAAGCGCGAGTACTCGGCGAGCGCGTTCGCGTCATTGCCGGAGTAGGTGATCCCGCCGAGGCCATCGAGCATGAGGTACTGGTCGTCCCTGTCCAGGCCGTCACGGAAGGTAATCTTGTTGAAGCCGTCGGCGAGCGCGACGTCGTTGACCACGGGGATACCGGCGTAGAGGCGGCCCTTGCCGGCGCGCAGGTCCTCGTAGAGCGGCGCGGACACCAGGATGCGGTTGATGCCGATCATGTCCGTCGGCTCGACCGGCTCGAGCGCGGTCTGGTACCAGTGTCCCAGCCAGCTCATGGACATGATGAAGACCTTGTACGGGGGGCGCTTCATGCGGTTGTCGAGCCACCACTGATAGCGCCCATCGCCGGTCAGCGTCGCTGCGCGGCCGAGGATCTGCCAGGCATCGTAGCCCTCAACGGCGCCGATGTTCTCGGCGCCGAAGTTGACGAACTCGCCCGCGTTGTTGATACACATGGTGGCGAAGTCGGCGTTCATGCGCGCCATGCCGCCGGCAATGTAGTCGGTCACCGGCTCCTCCGCCGCGTACTGCAGCAGATGCCAGTTGCCGTCGAGGCCCCACTTGTGGTCGAAGCCGGTGGTGTAGGTCTGCATCATCTCGTGGATGACCGGCCGGAAGCCCGCGCGGTTCTGCGCGACCTCGGATGCCAGCGCGCCCTGCAGGTAGCACTGCTTCTGCACGTAGCGGCACAGCGCGTCTCCCGCGAAGACCCCGGAGTACTGGTGGCGTGACAGGATGCGGTAGGGCGTCTCGCGGCCCATGCCGCGGTAGATACTCATCTGCGCCGCCAGGAAGGCCATCACCGTGTGTCCGCGCTCGCGCTGGCGCCGGGTGATGTCCGGGCTGTTGGCAACCTGCTGCCAGCCGCGCAGCCACATCTCAATCATGTAGTGCGCGTCCCAGCTCCCTCTGCGGTTCGCCTCGACCCACGCGAGGGCCTCGTAGACCGCGTCCATGCCGTCGCCGGCCATGCGCGCGAAGGCGGGATCACCGCTGACCCCGTAGTGCAGCCCGCCGTAGACGACGAAGCGCGTCAGCACATCGAAGACCCACGCGACCGGGTCGGCGCCGTCTTGAGGCCGCGCGAGGTAGGAACTCCAGGCCTGCGGCCAGGCCCGCGCGGTCTCAGTGCGTCCGGTCACCGTCCCCAGGAAGGGGTGCTCGCCGAACTGGACCTCGAACTGGTACTCGGCGGAGGCCCGGCCGACCGCACCGTCGATGTGCGGCGCCCAGGCTGCCACGGCTGCCGCGACCTCGTCCGGGCCGGGTCCGCCCAGGATCACTGCATTCCAGCCCTCGCCGGTCGGGCTGACCACGGTGCGTACGGTGTGACCGCCGGCCCCCGGAATCACCGCGTCCTCCCACGCGTACCAGTCGATGTAGAGTCGGGCGATCGCGGGATTGCCGGTCAGATCGCCCAGCAGAACCAGGTCCGGCCCGTCCGGGCCAACGCTCGGCGCCCAGGCCATCGCCGGGCCGGCCACCAGCTCTGAGGCGGGCACGATTGGCGGCGCAATGCCGGCTACCTGCGCGACGCGCTCGACGATGTCCTCGGCAATCGGGCGGTAGGCCGGATCGTCCGGCACGCCGATCACCGCCGCCGGCTCGCCATCGCGCACCAGCCAGGTGCGCGTGCGCACCTCACGCGGCCGGGCCAGCCGCATCGCGTCCTCCCAGCTCACGTCCTGCGCCTCTGCCACAGCGCAACTCAGCGCGGCCGCCAGACACAGCGCCGCTCCTGCTCCCGTCAGCCGGTCTGCCATGAACATCCCTCATCGCGCGCCTGCGATTGGGCTCCGGTGGGGGTTCGGCCCGTGCGCCCGCGGTTCCTGCGCGGGCAGGCGTTCGAGCGCCGAAGGCGAACTCGCAGGCACCGTGAGAATACCGCTGTCGCTCTCCGTCTACGAGCATGCCGCGGCCATCATCGGCGTGACGCCGTGGGAGGCGTCGCGCGACGGCGAGACCTGCCGGCGCGCGCACCGTGAGGCGTGGCTGCTCTACCGGCATTTCCCGGTCGTGGTGGGCATCGACATCTACAACCTGGAGGCGGAGGCGCTCGGGGGTGAGGTGCGCCGGCCCGCGGGGACCGGCATCCCGGCCATCACCGAGCCGATCACCGGCTCGTGCGCCGAGGCCGCCCGGCTGCCGCTGCTCGACCCGCGCGCGGGGCGCATCCCGATGATGATCGCGGTGGGGCGCCGGCTGGCCGACGAGTTCCCCGAGGCCGATGTGCGCATCCCGGTCAGCGGCCCGTTCTCGATCGCGCAGAGCGTGGTCGGGCTGCAGCAGCTCATAATCGACGTGGCGACCGCGCCCGACGACGTGCGGCGCGCGCTGGAGCGTCTCGTGGATGGGCAGGTACGCTTTGCGCGCGCGGTGATTGAGGCGGGGCTGGGGGTGGCGTTCTTCGAATCGGCGGCGGCGCCTCCGCTGCTGTCGCCGCGCATGTTTCGGGAGGTCGAGGCCCCGCCGCTGCAGCGGGCGATGCGTGAGGTGGGGGAGATCGCCGGGCGACCCGCGCCGTGCATCATCGGCGGCGACACCGCGCCCATCGTGCCCGAGCTGCTGGCGACAGGGACGCGCTTCCTGATCTGCCCGGCGGAGACCGACCGGGAGGCCTTCCTCGCGGCAACCGCGAGCGCGCCGGAGGTGACGGTGCGCGTGAACCTGCACCCGCGCATCTACACGCGCGGGAGCGAGGCGGAGATCATCGCGGCCATCGACGAGGTTGTGGCGCTGCGGAGCACACGCGAGAACCTGCTGCTGGGCACCGGCGCCATCCCCTACGAGACGCCGCCGGCGAACCTGCTGCTCATGAAGCGCTACGCGGAGGGGTGAGCACCTACCCGCCCGCGCCGCCGCCCTCGGCGGGAGGAGTCTCCTCGGGCGGGGGCACCTCTTCGGTCGGCGCCTCTTCGGTCGGTGGCGCCTCCTCGGCAGGGGCCTGCGCGCCCTCGTTTTCCTCGGGGCGGCGCCGGCCCACGCCGGTCACCTGCTCGGCGCGGATCCAGTCCTCCTCCACCGAGATGACCGCCTTCGGGCAGCGGAACTCGTCGCCATGATCGGTCACCACGCGCACGTGGCCGGTGAGCGTGATGATGTCCTCAAGCTCCTCGTAGACCGCCTGGTCGGCGTATGCGGTCTTGTCCTCCTGCACCGCCTTGATGCGGCCGGTGAGCGTCGCGCGCTTGATGTCCTCGTTGTACTCGTAGACGATCCTCTCGCAGGTGATCGTGGTCTTCTTGTAGCGGTACTCCTCGAGGTCGCGCGGCTCCTCGTCCTCCGGGGGCGGCTCCTCGCCCTCCGGGCGCCGGCGCTGGGTGACGATGGTCACGTTGTCGGCGATGGTAGCGACCTCATCGTCGAAGTCGGCCTCGATCACCGTCCCGGTGATGGTCGTGTCCTCGCTCTCGATGCGCGGGTTGCCGGTCGCGACCGCCGAGTTCTCGTCGTAGTCGTAGGTGGCCTCGTCGCAGTAGAGCGTGATGTCCTGGTGCGAGAAGACCACGTTGCCGGTGAGATGGTACATGCCCTCGGCGGGGTCGTAGCGCAGATCGTCGGCCCACTCGATGCGTGCGCGGTCCTCGTCCTCCTGCAGGCCGCCCGCCTCCTCGTCCACGGCCTCCTGCGGCCATGCGGCGCCGGCGAGCAGGAATACCAGTGCCACCAGCCCGAACCGTCGCAGCCCTGTCATCGCAGTCGCTCCAGCTCCTCGCGCGCTGACTCCACGGTGAACACCGCCTGGATCGAGCGCAGCGTATATGCCCCCGTGTCGAGATGGTAGGTCAGTTCGCGGCCGGTGAGCTGTCCGTCGCCGGTGCGCAGTTGCACGCGGCCGGGCGCGCGCACCAGGTCCTGCGGCACGATCATGTCGAGGCTCTCGGTGCGCAGCGTGATGCCCTCACCGCGCATCGTGACCTCGCCGGGGCAGTGCAGTGTCTGCGTCGCAGGCAGCCACTGCACCTTTGCGGTGGTGATGATCGCGCCCCGGTGGGAGACCACGCGCACCCCGCCCGTGACCTCGAAGCTCTTGTCGCCGGTGTTGTAGGTGGCCTCGCCGGCGGAGATGCGCACCACCGGCTTGCCCTCATCGTAGACGAGCCCCTCGCGCAGTCCCGCGGCCGCGACCGCCTGGCCGCCGCCGGTGATCTGGATCTCGTCGATGTTCAGCCGCCACGACGGCTGCCCGCCCTGTGAGTGCCGCACGACGCTCTCGCGTATCGAGACCGCCGGCGCGCCCGGCTCGCGGCCCGCCACCGGCTGCTCGTCCGCCGGTTCGCGCAGGATCACGCCCGTGATGAGCCACGTCGCGGCGGCGGTCACCGCGAGCAGCAGCAGCATGCCGATCGTCCTGCGCGCGCGCGTGGTCAGCATGAGCGCTCCGGCGCTTACAGCGCGGGTGGCGGCGGCGGCGCCAGCGCCAGGGAGATGTTCACCCCGGTCCGGGTGACGCCCGCGTTGATGGTCGCGGACGCCACGCCGGTGGACTGACCGTCGCTGGAGATGGCGGTGATGGTGCGCCGCCCCGCCTCTAGGTTGTAGATGGCGTAGCTGCCGTCGGCCTTGGCGACCGCGCGTGCCGTCCCGCTGACCAGCATCGCGCCTGCCGCGGCCGCCCCGCCGCGCCTGACCATGCCCGCGGCGGCGCCACGTCCGCTGAGCAGCGCCGGCTGCATGTACTGTGTGCCCAGGCTGTTGCTGCCTTCGGTCAGCGTGCGGCTCAGGCTCTTCTGCCGGTAGCCGCTGGCGGTGATGGTGATGGTGTGTCTCCCGGCGGTGGTGGACACCGTGAAGCTGCCGTTGGCGCCCGAGGTCGCGCTGGAGGTGCCGATGGTGATGGTCGCGCCGGCCACCGGATCGAGCGAGGCGTCGTCGAGCAGCCTCCCCTGCACGGTCGCCGAACCGCCTGGCGTGCTTCCCCCGTCTCCGCCGCCACCGCACCCGGCCGCGATCAACAGCGCGCCCGAGGCGATCATCAGCACAAGCAGCCTGCCTGCGTTCATACTCGGACCCCTGTTCCGCGACGATCGCTCCCGCGCCTTGCCGGCGGTCGCGAGCTTCACTGCACGGTCAGCACGAAGTTGATGCCGTCAATCGCGACGCCGCCGGGTGGCACCGTGATCTCGCGCGAGAGTCTGCGCTCGCCGAAGACCACCACGACTTCATAGCGGCCGGGTGGCACGAACAGCCCGTAGCGCCCCGACGGCCCGGTGACCTGCTCGTCGCGCACATCGGCCGTGGTGAGATCGACGGCCAATACCGTCGCGCCGGAGCTGTCGGGCGGGCCGTTGAGGGTCACGGTGCCGGCGATGGTGTACGGCTCGGTCGGCGGCTCCTGCGCGCGCTCGAACATCTCGATGATCAGGTCGCCCATGCCCGGGAGCACAATGGTGGTCACGTCGAAGTCATCATACTCGGGCGCGGTCACAGTAATCTGCTGCTCGCCCACCAGCACGTCGGCGACCTCGAAGCGCCCGTCGGCGCCGGTGGTGA
>JALGVA010000112.1 GCA_029820295.1 Candidatus Zipacnadia bacterium | reverse complement strand
CGGCGCGGGCAGGTTCGGTGGTGGCGTCCCCGGGACCTTGCAGGCCCGACCGCGGATGAGGTCGAAGCGTGCGGCATGCTTCGATCACGAGCCCGGAGGGTGAGCGATGATCTGCTGGCATGACGTGGTCGCGTGGGCGGCGGCGTTCGTGACCGTGTGGTGGCTGGCCGACTGGCTGGGCATGCGCCAGGAGGGCGAGCCGCTGCCGCTGCGGCGCGCGCCCCTGCGCGTGCTGGCCGATGTGCTGCGCAAGCTTGCGCGCAACCCGAGCTTCGTGCTGGCCCTGCTGGCGCTGCTGCTGGCGCTGTGGATGCTCAGCGCGGCGATCGGCGCGATGCAGGTCTATCTCCACCGGCTGCACGCCGGCATGCCCACGCCCGCGCCCGGCGGCGCAGCGCAACTCGGCTCGCCGGCGGAGGCGATCCCGCGCCTGCTCACGCAGGAGCTTCCCCGAGCGCTGCCGCGGCTGGCGGAGGTGCCGCTGGGCATCTGGGGCGGCCTGCTGCTGGCGGTGCTGCTGCTCATCGGAATGGTGCGGCTGATGATCGGTCCGCCCGAGGAGATCGGCGCAAGCCTGGCTCGCGGCCTGCGCTGGCCGGCGGCGATGCTCGGGGCGCTCATCGGGGGCACCATCGCGCTCATGGTGGCGGGGCAGCCGTTCCTCGACAGCATGAGCGGCGCCGGACCGCGCAGCGTCGCGTTCACCATCGTCTCGCTGGTCATCGGCCCGGCGTTGCTGGCGCCGGTGGTCGCGCTGCTGTGGCGGCTGGCCTTCGAAGTCGTCGAGCTGAGCTCATGGAGTTTCGTCTCGTCGGTGCGCGCGCTGGCCCGCACGTGGCTGCCGGTGGCGCTGGCGCTGTTCGTGGCGAAGGCGCTGCTGCCGGCGGCGGTCTTCGTCCGGCCGGGGCGCTACGGGAGCGTGCCCGGGATCGCCTACATGCTGGTCGGCGTGCTGCTGGCCTTTGTGCCCTGGGCGATCGTGGATCGGCAGGCCGGGCTGATCGATGCGCTGCGCGCGAGCTGGCGGCTGTTCCGGGCGCGCTGGTTCGAAGTCATCGCCTTCGCGCTGCGCTTCACGCTGCTGTTCGCGCTGCTGGGCGCCCTGGTGGCGCTCATCGAGCCGGCCGCGTCGATGCGCTGGCAGGTGTGGTACGGGCCACTGCTGAGCGTGGTGCGCAACGCGCTGGTGCTGCTGCAGCTCATGACCATCGCGGGCCTCTACGTGCATCTCCGCGACGAGCGCCGCGCCGAGGGAGCATCTGCGACCTGCCCGGTCGTATCGATCGACGTGTCCGATGATGGCAAGGACCGGGCGGTCCGGGAGGACCGCCCCTCCTGACGGCAACGATGAATGGCGGCGCATGTGAACATGCGCCCTCCGAACAACGAACGGCGGTCGCCCTGCAGGGCCCCCCGGCGAGGGCGCCGTGAGTCCGCAAGCGGTCGCCAGCACAACGATAGCGGCGCAACGACACGACGAACGACATCGCCGGCCCTGGGCAGGCCTCCCGCCCCTGCCCGCCGAAGTCATACCCACGCGAGACAGCCATCACATCTCCGAGAGGGAGTTGAGGGGCATGGAATACCTAGTCTTCGGCAACACCGGACTGAAGGTCTCCAGGTTCTGCCTGGGCGCGATGAACTTCCCGCTGCAGTGTGACTTCGAGACCACCGTCGCCACCTTCCAGGATGCCTTCGACGCGGGCGTCAACTTCATCGACAACGCCGACGCCTATGGCCGCGGCGAGTCCGAGGAGATCATGGGCCGGGCGATCAAGCAGACCTCGGTCGAACGCACCAACCTGGTCATCGCCACCAAGTGCTGGGTGAAGATGTTCGACCGGCAGGGCGGCGGTGGCGGCGAGGGCGGGGGGTGCTCGCGCCGGCACATCATCCAGGCCTGCGAGGACTCGCTGCGCCGGCTCGACACCGATTACATCGACCTCTACCAACTCCACCACCCCGACCCGATCACGCCGGTCGAGGAGGTGCTGGAGGCGCTGGACACGCTCATCAAGCAGGGCAAGATACGCTACGCGGGTGTAGCCAACCACTACGCCTGGCAGATGGCGGAGATGCTGGGCAAGGCCGCGCTGCGCAATCTGCAGCCCATCGTCTCGGCGCAGGTGCGCTACAACATCATGGACCGTGTGATCGAGAACGAGACCATCCCGTTCTGCCGCAAGTTCAACGTGGCGATTATGGGCTACGGTCCGCTCAACGGGGGCATCCTCACCGGCAAGTACAGGCGCGGCGAGGCTCCGCCCGAGGGCTCGCGCTTCGCCAACCCCCGCATCGCCGGCAAGTACCTCACCGACGACGCCTTCGACATGGTGGACCGGTTGACAGCGATTGCCCAGCGCAATGGCATGGCGATCAACCAGCTCGCCGTGAAATGGGTGCTGAGCAAGCCCGCGATCACCACGCCCATCCTCGGTGGCAGCAAGCGGGAGCACTTCCAGCCTATGTACGGCCTCTTCGACATGGCGGTGGACCCGGCTGACCTCGAGCTGATCGACGAGATGAGCGAGGGCTACCGCTACCAGCCCTTCGCCAACCAGGCGGTGGTGGACGGCTACCCGAACGGGCCCGGATTCTGGTAGCGGGCGTGCGGAGCCGATGCGGGGCCGCGCCGAGGAGGGCGCGGCCCCGACCGTGTACCGCCGCCGGAGGAAATGACGCGGGTGGCGGGGAAGCGCGCATGGACGGACCGGACCGGATGCCGCCACCCCAGGAGGCCCTCCCATGAGCGAGACGTATCGCGCCGCCATCATCGGCACCGGCGGGATCGCGCGCACCCACGCGGGCTACTACATGGCCAACGAGCGCGTCGAGATCGTCGCCGGCTGCGACATCTCCGACGAGCGCCTGACCGCGTTCTGCGATGAGCGCGAGATCGAGGGCCGCTACGCCGACCACGAGCGGATGCTCGCCGAGGTGCAGCCCGACATCGTCAGCGTCTGCACCTGGAACGGCACGCACATGCCGCTGAGCATCGCGGCCATGGAGGCGGGCGCGCGGGCGGTGGTCTCCGAGAAGCCCATGTCCGATGAGCTGGGCGGGCCCATGGACGCGGTGGCGCTGGCCCAGGAACGCGGCGTCTACTTCGTGGTGCACCACCAGACGCGCTTCTCGCCCGGCTACAACGCCGCACGCAAGCTGGTGGCCGAGGGCGCCATCGGCGCGCCGGTGGGCATCCACATGCACTCGGGCGGCGGCCTCCTCAACATCGGCTCGCACCTCATCGACGCGGTCCGCTTCATCCTCGGCGAGCCGGCGTGGGAGTACGTGGTCGGGTGGATCCAGCGCGACACCGACCGCTTCGAGCGCGGCTCGTTCTGCGAGGAGAAGACGCACGCGCTGGTGGGCTTCGCGGGCGGGCATGAGCTGGTGGTGTCGCTGGACATGGTGGATGGCGTCAAGCACAAGCACTTCCAGCTTGTCGGCCCGGACGGGGTGATCAACTTCGACCGGGAGCAGGCCACGCTCATCGACGCCGACGGCGCGCATGAGTCGCTGAGCATCGAGCAGGCCGGCTATCTCGACGAGCTGCTGGCGTGGATGGACGGCGGGCCGGTGCACCGCAACGTGGCCTCGGGCGCGCTGGAAACCCAGCGCATCATGATGGCGATCTACCAGTCCGCGCGCATCCGCTCGCGCGTCGAGCCGCCCTTCGAGCAGCGCGCGTCGGCGCTGGACGAGATGATCCTCGCGGGCGAGCTGCCCTTCGAGGGCGAGCCCTACGACATCCGCAAGCCCGAGGCGATGGCGTGGGTGGCGGCGCAACGGGAGGCCGGGCGTTCGTGACACCGCGCATCACGGCAAGAGAGCGAGCCAGATGAAATGAACGGCAGTCCAGTATGGCCAAGCGGTCCGAAGCTCGCGATCTCGGCGACCCTGGCGCCGAGGGCTACCGAGCGCCACCTCCTGCTGGTGTTCCTGAACATGGAGCACTCAGGATGGACCGAGGAGCAGGTCGAGGCGTACCGTGAGGTGCCGCCGCTTCCCGAGGGAGCCTCCGACGCTCAGCGCGCGCAGCTTGCGGCCTACGATGCCTTTGATGCGCGCTTCGAGAGTCGCAAGGCGGTCAACAGGGCGGCGAAGCGCGCGCTGCGTCTCGATCCCGACTGCATCGATGCCTTTCTGGCCCAGTGGCAGATAGAGTGGGAGGACAGCCCGAAGGCCCTGGAGCTGGCGACGAAGGCACACGCCGCGGCGCGCGAAGCCCTCAGCACCGCGGAGGCCCCGCCCACGCATGAGGACGACCTGTGGAGCAACTTCGTCAACCGCCCCATCGTCCGGGCGTACACCGCGCTGGCACTGACGCTGTGGGCGCACGAGCGCTTCGAGGAAGCCGTCGCGATGGCGCGCGAGGTGCTGGCAATGAACCCCGGCGACAACCTGGGCATCCGCTGGCACCTGCAGAACTGGTACCTCACCCTCGGACGCGTACGCCCCGCGCGCCAGTTGCTGCGCGACTACACTGATGAGCCCTGGGCGGCGGCCGCGTTCGCCGATGCGCTGGCGGAGTTCGCACACTCCGGCCCGTCGAAGAAGGCGCGCAAGTGCCTCGCCCGGGCGCAGGAGATCAGCCCTTTCATGTTCCGGATCCTGCGCTCCCCGGTGGAGTCAATCGACGTTCCGGTGACCTGGGACTACTACATGTCGGGGAGCTGGCAGGAGGCGCTTCAGTGGCATCCGGTCGTCCGACCCGCCTGGGACGCGTTCCCGAGAGCACTCGAGTGGTACCTCGAGATGGACGAGCAGCCGGACTTCGTGCGCCGCACTGAGGAGGGGCTGGTACGTCTGGTGCTGGACATGGCTGAGGAATCCGGCCTGAGCTTCCCGGACGCCGTCCGCGCCCTCCAGGAAGAGGGCCTGCTGCCCGATGACGATCTCTGAGCGTTCCGGCACAGCCCGAGCAGTGGAGGGAGAACACATGCGTGCAACAGCGGCGACGACGACGATGGCGGCCGTGCTGGCATTCCTGGCGACGGCCGCATGGGCCCAGGAGCCGATTCTGCAGCTCGACTTCGGCAAGGCCGACTCGGAGGTCGAGGTGGGCTTCACGCAGGTCACTGCGGCGACGCTCTACTCTCCCGAGCAGGGCTACGGATGGCGCGACAACGCCGTGCTCAAGGAGGCTGACCAGGAAAGCGGCAACGCGTTGCAGCGTGACTTCATCTACGGCTATGCCGGCAGCGGCGATCAGCGCGCCGACTTCCTCATCGACCTGGAGCCGGGCCACTACTGGCTCGCGCTGATGGCGGGCGACATGCGCTACAACCGCGGCGGCCTGCCCATGGACGTGCTGGTGAACGATGAGGTCGCCATCGCGGAGTGGAGCAACTTCAAGTGGGAGTACCGGCTGATGGAGGTGGAGGCCGGCGAGGAGCCGGTCGCCATCGGCTTCCGCAGCTCCCATGTTCCGGTGCGCCGCTACTCCTGGTGGCACTGTAACGGCATCGTCGTCCTGGCCGCGGACACGCGGGAGGACGCCGAAGCGCAGATGGACGCGATGTTCGCCACCATCCGCGACGCCTGGTACGCCGACTATGAGGAGGTCTTCCCCGAGGAGGATCCTGTACGCGGTCAGCGATGACGATGTGCGGCGTGGTTATGTCGCCTTCGCCCGCGACTACCTCGACATCGTCTACCCGGCCACCATCCCGTCAGAGGCCGAGCGTCGCGCTGAGCTGTCGGCCTGGGCGACCCCGGGCGAGTACGAGCCCGTGAGCTTCGCGGTGGTGCCGGTGCGCGACCTGGGCGAGTGCCGCGTGAGCGTCGGCGACCTGTCCTCCGGCGCGGCCGTCATCCCCGCGCGGGCCTGGGAGATCCGCGTGGCAGGCATCCTGCGCCAGCGCCGGGGCCGCGACGAGAGGAAGTACCTGCGCGCGCCGAAGATCCTCTACCCCGGCGAGCGGGTGGAGATCGGACTCGGCGACACGCGCTGGTGGTGGCTCACCGTGCACGTGCCCGAGGATCAGCCACCCGGATGGTACACCGGCGAGGTGACCTTCGCTCCCGAGGGCGCCGAGCCGTGGAGCTGCCCGCTCAGGCTGCGCGTGCTGCCCTTCACCATCGACAAGCCCCCCGGCGAGATGTTCGGCATGTACTACGGCATCCACTATGCCATGTATCCCGAGAACCGCGACCTGCACTTCGCGGACATGCACGAGCACCTGATCGACACCATCACCCTCAGCCAGGAGTGCCCCGTCGGCGGCTGGGTGGACGGCGAACTGCAGCTTGACTTCTCGGCCATGGACGAGTTCATCGCCTCGGCCCGGCGCCACGGGTTGACCGGCGACATGCCCTGGGGCGGCGTGCGGCGGCTGGGGTCACTGATCCCTGAGGGGCTGTCCGAGCAGGAGTGGGACGAGCACTACCGGCAGCTTCTGGCCGCGACCGTCGCGCACGGCGCGCAGATGGGCTGGCCGAAGCTGCTGTGCTACCCGGTGGACGAGCCCAGCAACAACCCTGAGCGCCTGGAGAGGGCCGAGCACCTGCTGGGCCTCGCGCGCCAGGTGGAGGGCGCCTACACCTACTGCACGCCCAACGCCATCGAGGGCGGGCTGCGCCTGATCCACCTAATCGACTACGCCTGCTGGCAGCACCTGTCGGCGAATGCACAGACGCGCCAGGCGACGCTGGACAACGGTGGCACCTTCTGGTACTACTCGTCGAACTACGGCGCCCACACGTCGGTGCCGCGGTTTCGCAGCGGCTTCCTGCGCTGGCGGCTGGGCGCTACCGGGATGCTCTACTGGCACTACAACGCCTTCGTCGGCGACCCCTACGACGATCTCGACGCGTCGCGTTCGGACATGTTCGTCTCCGCGCCGACGCCCGAAGGGCCGCTCCCCACCATCGGGTGGGAGTGCGAACGTGAGGGCATCGAGGACGTGTGGTACCTGCGCAAGCTCGAGAGTCTGATCGAAAGCGCACCCGCGGGCAGGCAGGAGCAGGCGGCCGCCGCACGGGCGACTCTGGACGAGATCGCGGCCGCGTTCCCGCCCGACGGTGGGCAGAACCTGGCGATCCCCGAGGGCTGGTCGCCGGCGAGCTTCCATCAGTACCGGCGGCGCATCGCCGAACACATCATCGAGCTGATGCCGTGAGGAGCGCAGGCCGTCGCTGCCACACGCGCGTGTCGATCCCGGAGAGGCGGGGACCCGTTGACCGTCTCTGAGCGCTTCCGCGCCGCCATGCGCGGGCAGCCGCTGGATCGGCTGCCCATGGTCGAGTGGGCGCCCTACTGGGACCAGACGCTGCAACGCTGGTACACCGAGGGCCTGCCCGCCGGGATGTCGCGCTACGAGGTGCAGGAGCACTGCGGCCTCGACCCGGTCTACTGCGTGCGCACCAACCCGCTGGGGCCGGGCTTCCCCGCGCCGCCCGGCCACGGCGCGGGCGTGATGGCCGAGGAGGCGGAGTACGACGAGCTGCTGCCCTGCCTCTACCCGCCCAACGATGCGCTGCTGGCGGCGCTGGAGGAGCAGATCGCCGCGCGCGGGCGCGGGAGCTTCGTGCTGTGGATGGTCATCGACGGCTTCTTCTGGTTCCCGCGCCGGCTCTTCGGCATCCAGCGCCACTTCTACGCGTTCTACGACCACCCCGAGCTGATGCACCGGATGACCGCGGACCTCGCCGCGCACAGCATCGACCTGCTGCGGCGCGTCGGCGAGATTACCGCGCCCGACTTCGTCACCTTCGCCGAAGACATGTCCTACAACCACGGGCCGATGCTGTCGGAGGGAATGTTCGAGGAGTTCCTCGAACCTTACTACCGGCAGGTGGTGCCGGTCATCGAGGAGATCGGCTCGGTGCCCATCGTGGACAGCGACGGCGACGTCACCGAGATGATCCCGTGGCTGGAGCGCGTGGGCGTCAAGGGGGTGCTGCCGCTGGAGCGCCAGGCGGGCGTCGATGGCATGGCGCTGCGGCGCGCGCACGCGGGCCTGATCATGATCGGGCACTACGACAAGATGGTGATGAACCGGGGCGAGGCGGCGATCCGCGGCGAGTTCGAGCGCCTGCTGCCCTTGATGCGCACCGGCCGCTTCGTCCCGTCGGTGGACCACCAGACGCCTCCGGGTGTCTCGTTCCAGGAGTACCAGGTCTACCTGCGCCTGTTCGAGGAATACGCGCACCTCGGCGCGCAGGCGCACTGACGTGAGGAGTGACCGCGATGATGAGACTGATCGCTTTGCTGATGCTTGCTCTGGCGATGACCACCGCGTGCGCGCAGGACGAGCCGGTGGAGGTGCCGCTGGCCAACCCGAGCTTCGAGGGAGATGGCGGCTGGGGTATGAGCCGGCCGGAGTCGATCGCGTACGATGACACCGTCGCGCGCACCGGCGACCGCTCGCTGCGCGTCTCCGATCCGGAGGGCCAGCACATGCCGTGGGCGCCGCAGCGCGTTCAGGGGCTGGAGGGTGGCGCGACCTACACCTTCAGCGCCTGGTACCGCGCGACGGAGGACGACCAGGGCGCGGGCTGGGCCGCGGCGCTCAAGGTCGAGTACTACAACGATGCCGGCCAGAACACGTACGGACAGTACGCGCGCACCAGCGAGGCGACCGGCGGCGAGTGGCGGCAGATCGAGCTGACCACCGAGGCCCCGCCGGACACCACCAGCGTCGCTGTGCTGGTGCGGCTGTTCGGCACCGGGACGGTCTGGTTCGATGACTGCGCGCTGGTGCAGACCGCGCCGGCGCCGCTGGTGACGCTCGACCCGCTGCGCCAGGTGGTGCAGCCGGACCAGCGCACCGTGACCTTCACCGCGCGCGTCGCCGAGCAGTTCGCCGGCGATGAGCCGCCCATCCGCATCCTGGTCTACGAGGACGAGGACGGACAGGTCGAGACCGACGTGGCGCTTGAGCGGGTGGATGACGCCACCTGGACCGCAACGCTGACGCTGCCCGAGCTGGCGCCGGGCACCTACCGCGTTGAGTCGATCCTGGGGCAGACGCCCGGCCAGATGTCCTGGCTGTTCGTACCGCTGTCGGATCGCCGGCCCGCGAACTTAAGCGACATCGGCACCATCCTGGTCGATGGCGAGCCCTTCTTCCCCATCGGCGTCTACCACGTCTCCCCCTCGCATTACCCGATGCTGGCCGCCGCCGGCTTCAACACCGTGCAGGGCATCGGGCCGCGCAACCTGGAGGCCTTCGGCGCGGCGCTTGACGCCTGTGCCGAGAACGGGCTGATGATGGACGTGCCGCTCTATGCCGACATGCGCGTGCAGGAAAACATGGCGGAGTCGCTGGCCGGGATCGAGGCCTACGCCGACCACCCCGCGCTGCTGTGCTGGAAGATCATCGACGAGCCCGATCTGCGTCCGGGCATGCCCCGGGAGGTCGCGGACGCCTACATCACCCTCAAGGCCGCCGACCCGGCGCACCCCATCGAGCTGACCCTGTGCCAGCCGGCGGGCTTCGGTTACTGGGCCAACTTCTGCGACATCATGCAGGTAGACCCCTACCCGATCCCGCGCAGCCCGTTGACCATGGTCTCTGACTGGGTGGACACCGCGATGGCGGGCCTGGCGCCGTGGCAGAACCTCACCGTGGTGCTGCAGGCGGGCTGGACGCACACTCCCTTCAACCAGCCCACCCCCGAGCAGGCGCTGTGCGAGGTCTACCTGGCGCTGATCCACGGGGCCAAGGGGCTCGGGTGGTACTCGTTCCGCGACCCGGGCTGGCGGCTCGAGGAGACGCCGCTGTGGCAGCACTTCCCGGCGATCAACGCCGAGACGCTGGAGCTGTCCCGGCCGGTGATGCTGGGCGAGGCGGCGCCGGAGGTCACGGTCACCTCGCCCGATGACATGGTGCACTGGCGCGCCTGGGGGTATGACGGCAAGACCTGGCTGCTGCTGGCGAATCCGGGCGAGGAGCCGGTGACGGCGATCGTCGATCCCGGCGGCCCGTGCGCGGTCTGCGACCTGCACGGCGAGGGCCTGGAGGACATCGACGGCGCCTTCGCGGTCGAAATGCCCGCTTTCGGCGCGGTGACGCGGGTGATGACGGAGCGGTAGCGGGTGCGTGGCCGTGCCGTTGTCGTACGGAGCGACGGGGCTGAGTCGTTGCCGTTCGGAGGGCGCGTGTTCACATGCGCCGCCGTTGGGCGTTGCCTTTCCGTGGCACGAGCCGATAGAGCTACTCGAACACCGACGACGGCCCGAGGCCGGCCTTCTCGTAGAACGGTCCCCCAACGCTCATGGTGCCCGCGTACGGGTGGCGCTCGTCGAGGACCTCCAGCAGCGCAAGCACGGCCGCGTTGAGCGCCTCCGCATCCTCGCCAGTGACCAGGACCGTCGGCGCCGCGTCGGCGATCACGGACACGCGCCCTGACGCCGGACCTTCGACCTCGCCGAGCGCGATCACGATGCGCGGCATCTCCCCCGCCCCCGCAGGCCCGGAGATCACCGGGATGATCGCGCGCTCTTCGACGCCCATCAGCGTCGAGGGCGTCGCGCCCGGCTTGATCTGCACGGCCGTCCAGTACTCGAAGTAGACCGCGATGCGCTCCGCCGCGAACTGCACGCCCTCGGGCGCGTCGTCGGGCGTGACGATCTCGCAGGCGGCCTGGACGTCGGCCAGGAAGGGGAAGTCGAGGAGCGCCTCGCGGTTGTCGATGATGACGCGCGGCGTGAAGTCGATCTCCAGCGGCACTCCGTCCCTGATAGTCGCGTCCGCCCCGTAATCGACGGATCGCGGCGCCAGCTGCACCTCGGCTGTGACCTCACGGTCCTGCTGCGAGAACTCGACCGGCGCTCCGCCCCAGCGCACCGCGTCTGCCGTCGCGCCCTCGGGCAGCCGGTGCCGGAGCGTCACCTGCGCCGCCGGACCACTCAGCCGCCACCGGATCGTGGCAGGTCGGTCGGCTTCCACTGGGAACGCCAGGCACTGCGCGGTCATCGTGGAGGCGAACAGCACCTGCAGCGGGGCGCGCAGCACCGTGGTCATGCGGTTCGCGATGGGCAGCGTCATGCGGGCGACCCCGTTGTCATTCGTGACCGTCGGGCCCTCGCCGCCGTCGAAGGGCGCCAGCCCCCAGCAGCCCGGGCCGAGGTAGTCGGTCAGCAGCTCGACCTGCGCCGCCACGTCGGCGCCGGTGGCGTTGCCCAGCGTCAGGATCGTGCCCGTGCCCTCGCCGAAGCGCCCGAGCCACAGATCGGCGTCGGCGCGCATTGCCGGCACCGGCCACCAGCCCGCGCGCTGCACCGCCAGGATCTCGTCGAGGTGGCGCAGCATGATGCTGTTGCCGCGCACGCGATGCGCCGACGGCGTGACGCCGGTCCACAGGCCGTACATCACCCAGAACTCGTAGTCGCGCTGCAACGCCAGCCGCAGCTCCTCGGGCGACATGCGCTCCCAGTCAAGCTCGTTCTCCGGGTGGTCCTCCCAGCAGATCAGCGGCTTGTGCCCGAGCAGCCGGCGCATGGCCGCGAGTGTCCGGGTCTCGTAGTACGGCGCGGCCTCGTGCATGGCGACGTCGCTGCGGAACGCAGTGAGCAGGCAGCGTGGGCCGTTGGCGGCCACCATCAGGCGATGCTCGCCATTGCTGAGTGTGTGCACATGGTCCATGTGCCCGGCGTAGGAGATGCCCTCGACCGCCCAGACCGGACCGTCCGGGCCGGGCGTGAAGGCGCGGCCGGGGGAGTTCTCCGGCCCCGGGCCGTAGCGCATGCCCCCACCGGTGGCGTTGTCGAAGGAGATGCCTTCGACGCGGCGCTCCTCGGCCAGCTCGCGCAGGCTCGCCAGCGAGTGCTCCATGGCCGAGTTGCCCCAGTACCAGCCGCCGGTGATGGTCTCGTCCCGCTTCACCCACGAGCCCTCACGGGCGATGACGTTCCCGTTCTGGTCGCGCAGCAGCGCGTCGGGGAAGTGCTCGCGCGCGAGGTCCACGTTGATGAATTGGGGGATGACGTAGTTGAGCGCGACCGCGACGCGGCCCTCGACCTCGTCCTCGTGGCGCATCTGCTCGTGCCACTCGTCGAGGTCTCCGTAGGCGCCGTCGTAGTACTCGGCGTGCGCGTACCAGTCGCCGGTGATGCGGTAGGGCGCGTAGCCCCAGTCCCAGCCGAAACGGAAGCGCCGCGCCTCCTCCCAGCACAGCCGGCTGCCGCCGGAGCGCAGGTAGCCGCCGGTGCCCCAGAGCTGCGGGTCCGTGCCCTCGCGCGGCGCGAACCACTCGGGATAGAGCCGGTAGTAGCGCTCGAGCGCGTCGCGCCAGCCGAAGCGCGGCTCGAAGGGGTAGGCCACGAAGCCCACGCTCTCGCTCTCGCCCGGATCGATCACCAGCTTCACCGAGGCGAAGAGCGGACTCTCGGCGCCGGGGTCGCTGCCCAGTGACATATCGCTGATCATGCTCTGCGGCTGCAGGCCCAGCGCCAGGCCGCGCTGAGCGTCCCACGCGCAGCACATCGGGAAGACCTGGTCGATGCCGTTGGAGTACGCGGGCGCGGTCACCGCCGCGGTTTCGCTCGAGCCATCCCAGCCCGACCACGGCTCATCCAGCGGCAGCGGCAGGGCGACGGTCAGCGTCAGCCAGCGCTGCTCGGGGCCGAAGTTCGCGCACTCGGCGACCCACTCGATGCAGTCATCGCGCTCCACCCGGCTCAGCTTCGCGCGCAGGTCGTTGAACTCCCAGGTGCCTGAGCGCGGCGACGCGCCGATGCCCTGCGCCGGCTCCAGCATCTCGCCGGTGTGCCCGTCCCGGAGCGTGAAGGCCGGGCCGCCGGTCGCGCCTGCGCCCATCACCTCGACCTGCGCCGTGCGCTCCGGCGTGGTCGCGACGGCGATGATCAGGCCGTCGCACTGTGCGCGCAGGGCGGCGGGCTGTGCGCAGGCGGCTGCGCAGGCCAGGATCGCGAGCATCGCGACGAGCGCGCGCGTCATGGCTGCACCCCCTCGGGCGGCTCGGGGTACCAGACTTCGGTGACATCCCCCGCCAGCGAGGTCGCCTCGAAGCGGTAGCGACCGCCGGGCGGCAGGCCCTCAAGCGAGCCCGCCACGATGGGCAGTTGCGTGCGGGCGTGCCGGGCGAGCAGCGCGCCCGCCTGGTCGTAGATGCGTACGCAGGCGATGCCGTCGGCCTCGACGACGTAGTCGAGCGTGAGCGTCGCCGGGCCGAGGTAAACGTCGTCGATGTACATGGTGCCCGGCTCGAAGTAGGAGCCGACCTGGACCTGGATGGTGGCGACGTCAGGGTCGGTGTGCAGCAGCAGGTTCACCGGCGCCCAGGGCTCGCGCACCATGTCCACGATCCACTCGGGCTGCCAGAAGACCGGGGCCATGATGTGCGTGCCGCGGCGCCGGTCGTAGGCGCGCCGGTCGAAGCTCTTCAGGAACTCGCCCGCGGCGTTGCGGCCGAAGGCGCGCACCAGCACCTTGCCGTCCTCGATCTGCACGCGCGCGGTCAGCAGGTAGTCGGTGTCCGGGTGCACCGCCACGTCCTGCGCCCAGTAGCCTGAGGCGTTGCCGGCCTCGCTGCGCACGCCGGCGGAGCGCTCGCCGGTGCAGGCCTGGTCGGCCCAGAAGCGCACGACCTTGGTGGGCTGGTTGACGGTGAAGGCCCAGCCATCGGGCCACTCGCCCGCTCCGTCCTCGAACGAAGGGTTGACGATCAGATTCTCACCCGCGGGCACGGGCCGCGCCTCGATGATGATGCGCGGCGGCGGCTCCGCGGCCGCCTGCGCAGCGATCAGCACGCCTATCAGGCACGGCCACGCGCGGGTCATGTGCTTCACTCCTCGGGCTTGCGCGCCAGCACCACCAGGCGCTTCGCCTCGTGATCGTAGGGAGTGCCGCTGAGTTGGCCGTAGACCTCGAAGGCGCCGAAGCCGGCCTCCGCCAGCAGCGCGGTCAGCTCCGCCGCCGAGTAGATGCGATGCTCCACGACATGCTCGGTGCACTCACCGTCGCGGATGAGCATCGAGCGGTTGCGCACCCAGGTCCACCCCTGGGTGACCCCTGTCTCGTCGAGCCTGATCGCGCCATCGTCGAGCCGATGCCACCGCCGCGGCTGGAAGATGCGCGCGAGGACCTCCTTGCCCATCATCTCCATGAGCAGCGCGCCGCCGGGCTTGAGCGAGGCGAACAGGTTGCGCGCCACCTGACGGTCCTCGTCCTGGTCCTCGAAGTAGCCGAAGGAGATGAAGACATTGATGGCCGCGCCCGCGGCGGGCTGCGCAAGAGCGAGGATGCCCTCGACTTCAGCGCAGGCGCGCTCATGCGCCTTCTCGCTGAACATCTGCGGCGCCCACGTCTGCCAGAAGTCGTCATCCTCGTGCCCGGGCTTCATGGCGGCGCATTTCGGGAGCAACGAGCGCCGCACCTGCCCCGCAGACATCGCCGCGCCCGCGCGCCCCGGCGCCACGATTTCGCGCGAGCCATCCACCGTCAGCGCGCCACCATGTTCCCGGCCTCGCGCTGCACGGACGCCGCCATGCGCAGTTCTTTGAGGAGGGGGAGACCGCAAAGCGGTCGGGGGAGGGGCTTTGTTCCAGGAAAGCCTCTCCTCCACGCCGTCGCCGTCGCGCTGCCCTGTCCGTCCGGGGCAGGGCCGCGGGGCGATGGCGTGGAACTCCGAGGCCACAGGCATGGCCCAACCCGGACGGGAGGCACCACCATGAAGGTCGCGCTCATCGGCGCGGGCAGCGTGTCATTCTCGCGCAGGCTGGTCATCGACTTGATGGCGGAGGAGGGGGTGACGCCCGACGCCATTGCGCTCATGGACGTGGACAAGGAGCGCCTGGAGGTCATTGCGCGCTACGCCCGGCGGCTCATTGACGAACGTGGCGCCGACACCGAGCTGCTGGCCACCACCGACACGCGCGCGGCGGTGGCGGACGCCGACTACGTGGTCATGTCCATCCGCGTGGGCGGCTTCGCGCCGCGGCCGGCGGATATCGGCATCCCGCTCCGCTACGGCGTCGACCAGTCTGTCGGCGACACCATCGGCCCGGGCGGGATCTTCCAGGGCCTGCGCAACGCCCCGGCGCTGCTGGCCATCGCCGATCACATGCGCGAGGTGGCGCCGCGCGGCATGATCCTGCAGCATTCCAACCCCATGGCCATCAACTGCTGGCTGATGAGCGTGGCGCGCCCCGACATCGCGCACTACGGCCTGTGCCACTCGGTGCAGGGCACCAGCAAGCAGCTCGCCGGCTACATGGACGTCCCGTATGAGGAGCTGGACTACTGGGTGGCGGGGATCAATCACATGTCATGGTTCCTGCGCCTCGAGCGCGGCGGCGAGGACCTCTACCCGCTGTTGCGCGAACGCATGGAGGACCCGGAGATCTTCGCGAAGGACACCGTGCGCTTCGAGATCCTCCGGCACTTCGGCTACTTCGTCACCGAGAGCACCGCGCACATGAGCGAGTACACGCCGTGGTTCCGCGACCGGCGCGAGATCATGGAGGAGTTCTCGCTGAGTTCGCGCGACATGGAGAAGATGCAGGGGCGCTGGGAAGGCCTGGAGCAGCGCATCGAGGAGGAGCTGGCCTCCGATGATCCGCTGCCGGCGACGCGCAGCCATGAGTACACCGTGCAGATCATCGAGGCCATCGAGAGTGACACACTCACGCAGGTCAACGTCTCGGTGCCCAACACCGGGCTGATCACGAACCTGCCGGCGGGCTGCGCGGTGGAGGTGCCGTGCATGGTGGACCGGCGCGGCGTGCACCCATGCCACGTGGGCGCGCTACCACCTCAGCTCGCGGCGCTCAACGAGAGCAACGTGCGCTCGCAGGAGCTGGCGGTGCGGGCGGCGCTGCATGGCGACCGCGACGCGCTCTACCAGGCGATCGCGCTCGATCCGCTGACCGGCGCGGTGCTGTCGCTGCGCGAGATCCGGGCGATGGTGGACGAGATGCTGGAGGCGCAGCGGGAGTGGCTGCCGCAGTTTGCGTGAGCGGCGGGGGATCGGGCATCGGGGATGGGGCATGGGGAACGGCAACGGCCCACGGCGACGGCGGGACCTGGATCCCGGTCGCGACGTGCCGCGTGTCCGGGGCAGGAACCGCTTCCGCCGCAGGGAACATTCGGGCGGACACCAACCGCCCACTGTGAGGGATCGACATGAGCGACCAGCAGGCAATCTGCCGGGGCATTGCATTCACCAGGCCCCTGCGCGCGGAGATGCGCGATGACATTCCGGTGCCGGAGATGGGCGCGGACGGGGCGGTCACGCGCACCGTGTTCTCCACCATCTCACGCGGCACCGAGCTGGACCTCTACACCGGCCAGTTCCACTCGCGGCGCGCGGGCACACAGTGGTACCCGATGCTGCCGGGCTACATCGCGGTCGGCGAGGTGACCGATGTGGGCGACGGGGTCGATCACATTGCCCCCGGCGACTACGTGGTCGGCTCGAACATCTTCGGCGAGTGGGCGGGCGACTACTGCGTGGCATGGGGCGGACATCTCGAGACCGTGGTCTACTCCGAGGCCACGCATCCCGGCGCGCGGGCGAAGCGCGCGGTCAAGATCCCCGAGGGCGTGCCGCTGCAGCACGCCGGCGTGGCGCTGCTGGGCGCCATCGCCTGGCATGGCGTGGACTACAAGGTGCGGCCGCAGGAGGGCGAGACCGTGTTCGTCATCGGTCAGGGCGCCATCGGCTCCATGGCGGCGCAACTGTGCAAGGTGCGCGGGGCGCGCGTCATCGTTGCCGACATCTGCCAGAATCGCCTCGATGTCGCGCGCGAGTGGGGCGCGGAGATCATCAACGCCGCCGAGACCGACATGTGGGCGGCGCTGCGCGAGCTGTGCGAGGGTCCGCAGCCGCAGGCGATCATCGAGGTCACCGGCGAGCCCAGTCTGCTCGACCAGGTGCTGCACAATGCTCCCGGCTACTGCCGCATCCACGCGCAGGGCATGTATCTCGAGCCGATCTCGCTCTACATCCCCGAGACGCTCTTCGGCCGCCAGCTCACGCTCTCGGCGACCTGCGGCGAGCGCCCGGAGATGGTGCAGGCGGTGCTGGAGCTGATGGCGCAGGGGAAGCTGCAGGTCGAGCACCTGGTCTCGGACATCATGCCCGCGAGCGAGGCAACGGCGGCCTACGAGCGCGTCTACGGCCGGCCCGACGAGGTCGTGACGCTGGCGCTGGACTGGAGATAGGGCCGTTGGAGAGGCCGGCCCCCGTGCCGGCCTGTGTCGTTGGAGAGGAGCGCGCAGTCATGGCCGATGTCAAGTTCGCATCCGCCGCGTGGGGCTTTCGCGAGATGCCCCTGCCCGAGTACTTCGGGGCCGCAAAGGGTCTCGGCCTCGACTTCGTCGAGGTCAACGTCAGCCCGCTGAGTCCGAAGCACCTGACCTTCGAGGCCACCGACGCCGACATCGAGGCGATGGTCGCCCAGGCCGCCGACGCGGGCGTGACGGTCGTCGCGCTGGCGGGCGGTAACAACTTCGCCGCGCCGGATGTCGATGCCGAGATCGCCAGGGTCCGCCGCCAGATCGACATGGTCGCGCTGGCGGGCGCGCAGGTGCTGCGCATCTTCGCCGGCTGGGTGGGCGCCTCGCAGTTCTCCGACGCCACCTTCGCACAGGTCTCCGACGCGCTGGTGCAGGTCGGCGAGTATGCCGCGGCGCAGGGCGTGCAGGTCGCGGTCGAGAACCACGGGGGCATCACCGCCACGGGTGCGCAGTGCCGGCGGCTGCTGGCCGAGGCGGTGGCGAGCATGCCCGCGGGGATGCCGCTGGGGCTGAACTTCGACCCGGCGAACTTCCGCCACGCGGGCGAGGACGCGCTCTCGGCGCTGCTGGTCACCGGCGACCTGATCAACTACTCGCACTGGAAGGACGTGCGCTACGAGGACGACGAGCCCGAGTATTGCGCGGTGGGCGAGGGCGTGATCGACTGGGCGCCGATCGTGGCGGAGCTGCTGGATTCGGGCTTCGACGGCTACTGGGCGATCGAGTATGAGACGGTGGCCGACATCGTCCGCGGCACCCGCGACAGCCTCGCGTATCTGCGCGAGCTGGTATAGGCGCAGGTCCCACCCCCTCTCGGCGCGAAACTCCTCCCCGGCGCGGGGCGCGCATCGGCCGCGCCGTCACTTCATTGCTCCCGGAGGTCGCTATGCCTCATCGCATCGCCACGCCCAGCGTCTACATCGCCGGCACCAGCCAGCACTCGGGCAAGACGCTGGTGTCGCTCGGCCTGGTCTCATGCCTCATCGAGCGCGGCCTCACGGTCGGCTACATGAAGCCGGTCGGCCAGCGCACCGTCGAGGTGGACGGCGCCATGGTCGATGAGGATGTCATCCTCATCCGCACCGTCTACGGCCTGGACGTGGACCCGGTGGACTCCAACCCGATCACCATCCCCTCGGGCTACACCACCGAGTTCGTGCGCGAGAAGAAGTCGCGCGAGCCGCTCATCGAGATCATCATGGACTCGTACGCGCGCGTGGGCGAGGACGCCGACCTGGTGATCGTCGAGGGCACCGGCCACGCGGGCGTGGGCTCGATCATCGGCATGGGCAACGCGCAGGTGGCGGCCATCCTCGGTTCGGGCGCGATGATCGTCACCGGCGGCGGGCTGGGGCGGCCCGTCGATGAGTTCGCGCTCAACCGCGCCATGTTCGACCAGGAGGGCTGCCGGGTCATCGGCATGGTCGCCAACAAGTTCCTGCCCGACAAGATCGACGACCTGGGGCCGCTGCTGGCCGAGTGGCTGGCGGCGCGCGGCAGCCGGCTGCTGGGCGTGCTGCCCTACGTGCCGGTGCTCAGCCGCCTGACCATGCGCCAGATCGCCGGCGAGACCCGCGCCGAGGTGATCCACGGCGAGCGCTTCCTCGACCGCCCCATCAGCCAGTGCATCATCGGCGCCCAGCACCCGCACCGGCTGCTCGAATCGCTCGAGCCCGGCGTGCTGGCGATCATCCCCGGTGACCGCGACGACCTCATTCTCGCCACGGTGAGTTCCGAGGAGCTGTCGCCCGAGACCGCGGGCACCATCGGCATCTGCATCACCGGTGGGGTCATGCCGCACGACACGGTCATGCGCCTGATCGAGCGCAGCCAGGCGCCGGTTATTGCCATCCACCGCGGGACATACGACGTGGCGTCCGAGATATCCGACGTGGTTGGCAAGATCATCCCCAGCGACACCGAGAAGACCGAGATGGGCCAGCGCCTGATCCGCGAGAACGTGGACGTGGACGCGCTGCTGGCGGCGCTGTAGGCGGTGCCACGTGCCTCATCCCCCCCCCGCCCCCCCCCTCCGTCCCGGAGAGGGGGAGCACAGGGTGGGACTGCGGCGAAGGAGTTCGCGGACAAATCTCTGCCAGATGCGTGCCCGTTCCGGAACGGAGGGGCACAGAGTTCGCGGCAGCGAACTCAGGGGGAGGCCCGCACAGGGAGACCGACCCATGCTGAGCGACCTTCAGATCGCCCAACAGGCGCGGCTGCGCCCGATTGTTGAGATCGCCGCAGAGGCGGGCATCGCGCGCGAGGAGCTGGAGCTGCACGGCGAGCACATGGCCAAGGTGCGCCTGTCGCTGCTCGAGCGCCTCGCCGACCGCCCCGATGGCAAGCTGGTGCTGGTCACGGCCATCACGCCCACGCCGCTGGGCGAGGGCAAGACGGTGACCACCATCGGGCTGGCGCAGGCGCTGCGGCACATCGGCAGGAACGCGGTGCTGACGCTGCGCGAGCCGTCGATGGGCCCGACCTTCGGCATCAAGGGCGGGGCGTGCGGCGGCGGCCGGTCGCAGGTCGTCCCCATGGAGGACATCAACCTGCACTTCACCGGCGACATCCACGCGGTGGGCGCGGCCAACAACCTGCTCGCGGCCATGATCGACGCCAGCCTGTGGCACAAGAACCCCCTGGACATCGACCCGCTGAGCATCTCGTGGAACCGCGGCATCGATATGAACGATGTCGCGCTGCGCCACGTGGTCATCGGCCTGGGCGGCAAGGGCGGCGGCTGGCCGCGCGAGGCCTCGTTCGACATCACCGTGGCCTCCGAGGTCATGGCCATCCTCGCGCTCACCAGCGGCCTGCAGGACCTGCGCGAGCGCCTCGGGCGCATCCAGGTGGCGCGGACGCGCGACCGCAAGCCGGTCACCGCCGAGGACCTCCACGCTGCCGGGGCGATGGCCGCGCTGATGAAGCGGGCCATCCAGCCCAACCTCGTGCAGACCCTCGAGCACGGCCCGGCCTTCGTGCACGCGGGGCCGTTCGCCAATATCGCCATCGGCGCAAACTCGATCCTCGCCGACCGCATGGCGCTCAAGCTCGGCGACTACGTGACCACCGAGGCGGGCTTCGGCGCCGACTGCGGGGCGGAGAAGTTCTTCAACATCAAGTGCCGCGTGGCGGGCTACCGGCCGGCGGCGGCGGTCATCGTCGCGACGGTGCGCGCGCTGCAGCTTCACGGCGGCGCCTTCGAGTTCCGCCCCGGCACGAAGCCGCCGCAGGAGGAGTTCGAGAAGGAGAACGTCGAGGCGGTGGTGGCGGGCGCGGGCAACCTCGCCAAGCACATCGAGAACCTGCGCCTGTTCGGAGTGCCCATCGTGGTCGCCATCAACCGCTTCCCGACCGACACCGACGCGGAGCTGGAGGCGGTGCGCCAGGCTGCGCACGACGCCGGCGCGCTGGCGGCGATCGAGAGCAACGTCTGGGCGGAGGGCGGCGCGGGCGGCGTCGAGCTGGCGGAGGCCGTGGTCGAGGCCTGCGACCAGCCCAGCGACTTCCGCTACCTCTACGATCTCGACGCGCCCATCAAGCGCAAGATCGAGACCATCTGCACGCAGATCTACGGCGCCGCCGGCGTCGAATATTCCGCCGAGGCCAACCGCAAGATCCGCGCCTTCGAAAGGCAGGGCCTGGGAGAGCTGCCCATCTGCATGGCGAAGACGCACCTGTCGCTGAGCCACGACCCGAAGCTGAAGGGGCGGCCGACCGGCTTCATCGTGCCGATCGAGGACATCCGCCCGTCGGTCGGCGCGGGCTTCCTGTACCCGATCTGCGGCGCGATCCGCACCATGCCCGGCCTGCCCACCCGCCCGGCGGCCGTCGATGTCGACATCGACGCCGCCGGGAACATCGTGGGCTTGTTCTGACCTTCGAGCAGAGGGGAGGCAGTCAGATGTCCGACCAACCGATGCCCGACCTGACCATCCGCGACTACGTCGAAGCACTCGCGGGGGATGCCCCCGCGCCCGGCGGGGGCTCAGCGGCGGCGCTGGCGGGGGCACTCGCGGCGGCGGCCGCGCGCATGGTCGGCAGCTTCACGGTCGGGAAGAAGAAGTACGCCGACGTGGGGGCCGCGATCCGCGAGCACCTGGCAGCCATCGACGCGGTAGGCGCCGGGATGCTCGCGCTGGTGCAGGATGACGTGACGGCCTTCGGCGCGGTCGGCGCAGCCTACGGCATGCCGCGGGACACCGACGAGCAGAAGTCGGCGCGCTCGGCGGCGATCCAGCAGGCGCTGCGCGCGGCGGCGCATGTGCCGCTGCGGCTGGCGCGCGCCTGCGCGGAGCTGTCGGCGCACCTGCCGGCGCTGCTGGCGATGGGCAACCAGAACCTGGTGAGCGACGTAGGCGTGGCGGCGAAGCTCTGCGCGGCCGCCTGCGAGTGCGCGTGGCTGAACGTCGAGGTGAACCTGGCCTCGCTGAAGGACGGGGCGTTCGTGTCGGCCAC
>JALGVA010000271.1 GCA_029820295.1 Candidatus Zipacnadia bacterium | reverse complement strand
GAGCGATGCGCACGCGACGAGGGCGAGGGCCGCGAGCAGGCGTTGTCTCGTCATCGTCGCTCGCCTCCGGTGCGCGGCCCGGCCGACAGCGGCGAAGGGGAGTGCGGCGGGCGCGCGGAACGTCATGCCGGGACCGGTGTCGTGCCACGGGCGGTTCGACCTGCAGCGGGGCGGGACCTTCGCGCTCCCGCCCGCGACGCTCAGCCTGACGGGAGAGTGACCGACATGCAGGACGTGCTCGTCATTCCCGACGCCTACTCGTGCGACGCCGCGCTCGCGGGCGACGGCTGGATCGCGGCTGCGCCGGCGATGCCCGACGTGGACGAGCAGCACCTCGCAGAACTGGGCCGCTACGCCTTTGAGCCGCGTGCCGAGTCGAGCTACGAGGCGTGGCGCGACGCCATGCTCGCCCTGCCCCGGCGGGTGGTGCTGGCCAATGCGCGCGGAGGGCTGCCCGAGCTGGAGGTCCTCGACGAGGCTGAGCGCATCGACGGGCCGGCGGTGGCGGGCGGGGATGCGCCGGCGGTGGCGTGGACGCGGCGGCAGGGCGATCGCTGGCGCCTGACGCTCTGGCGCGATGGCGAGACCCGGGCGGCACACGGGGGCCGTGAGCCGCTGAGCCGGCCGTCGGTGGCGGTGGCGGGCGACCGCGTGCTGACCGCGTGCACGGCCGCCGGCGGCGTGCGCGTGTGGGATGAGCGCGGCCGGCAGGTGCGCTTCGTGCCGGCCCATGCGGGGCGCGTGGCGGCGGCGCCGGGCGGTCGCGCGTGGCTGATCCTCGAGCAACCCGCGGGCAACCGCTCGGGGCTGCTGGCGGTCGATCTTGTCAGCCGGGCGGAGACGGCGTTGCCGGCGTCCGACGACCTGAACATGGCGCCGGACGTGGCGATCGATCCCACAGGCGAGTTCCTCTACGTCGTCTGGGAGTCCGCGAACTCGTTCGGCTTCAATGAGCTGGTGGGGGCGCATCGCGAGCTGAACCTGTGGCGCATGCCGGTCGCCGGCGGCAGCTTCGAGCCGGCGCCGGGCACCTGCCGGGGGCGGCTGGTCATGCCCCGCGAGGCCTTCACCGACGGCGGGCGTTTCGGCCACGCCAACAGCCTCACGCCGGTGCGCCCGCGTCTGCTGTTCATCGCTGGCGAGCCGGCGATCGCCTACCGGCGCTTCCGCTTCATCGGCTTGAAGTGCTACGGCTGGGACACCTGGCTGATGCGCTCGGCGCACGGGCAGTGGGGCGAGCCCGCGCGCATCTCGCCCTGCGCCGGGCACCCGGACTCGCAGTACGCGGTGTTGGCCGATGCCGACGGGCTGCTGGTGTTCGCGCCCGCGTGCGACCAGCGGCCGATCCAGACCTTCATGGAGGAGGCGGCCGGCGAGAAGGGCCTGCCACACACCGATGCCGCGCGCAACCATCGCGTCGAGGTCGTCCGCCTGGATGCGGGCGAGACCCTGCCGCCGCCGAGCTTCCCGCCGACCAAGCTCGCGCCCTACATCATCTGGCCGTCGATGCCGGCGCTCGCGCCCGAGCCGCCGCCGCTGCAGCAGGTCGCGGGCATGACGCTCGTGTGGGGCGACCTGCACACCCACAGCGCGTACTCCAAGTGCATGGCGGCCAACGACGGCCTGCCCGAGGACGTGCTGCGCTTCCAGCGCGACACGCTCGGCTCCACCACGCTGACGCTCACCGAGCACATCGAGTACATGACCGCGCCGGAGTTCGCGCATGTGCTCGACGCGGTGGAGCGGGAAGCCACCGGCGAGCACATCCCCCTGTACGCGGTCGAGTGGGCGCAGAGCCCGGCGCATCACACCAACTTCTTCGCCATCGACCGCGAGGTCTTCGACCACCTGCGCGCGATCCTGCTCGCCAACCACGATCTGCGCGAGATCTACCCCATCATCAAGGCCGAACTGCCCGCCAACTCGGTGGTAGCTATCCGCCATTTCCACGGCGTGACCGCCGGCGAGTTCGGCTGCAACGGCCCGCGCGTGACCGAGACGCACGACGGGGCGATCGAGTGGGCGATGGAGGCCATGCAGACGCGCGGCAACATGATGCTCGATGACTACGGCGCGCTGCCGCGCTTCCCCACCAACTTCCTGAACGCCGGCGCGCGCATCGGCCTGGTGGGGGGCAGCGATCACTCGCGCGGCAGGGGCCCCAACCGCTTCTGCCTCACCGGATTCTGGGTGCCCGAGGTCACGCCGCGGGCGATCTTCGACGCCATCCGCGAGCGCCGCACGGTGGCGACCAGCAACGGCAAGGTGGCCCTGTGGGCCACGCTCGAGGGCCGGCCGATGGGCGCGAAGCTGTCACTGAGCGGGCCGGTGCGGGTGCAGGCGTGGCTGGCGACCGGCTACCGCCTGCGCCGGGCCTGCCTGCTGCGCGACGGCGAGCCGCTGGAGTGGATCGACCTCGACGAGCGCGTCGCCGCGCTGGAGCTGACCGACGAGGCGCCCGCGCCCGGGGAGCACTGGTATTGCGTGACCGTCGAGGCGGACTCCTCGACCGGCGACCCGCCCGTCATCGCGCACGCATCCCCGTTCTTCGTCACCATCGAAGGGTAGGCGAGGGGCCAGGGTGATAAACGGCACACAAACTTAACTTGACAGCCGGTCGCCACGGGGTAAGGCTACCAGTGCCGGGTGGGTACCGCCGATTCACATCGGAGGTATGGTTATGGACAGGGTCGCCCCCCCCTCGCAGTTCTCTGGTCTCCCCGTGGGTCGTGGCTGCCATCACGTGTCTGCTGTGCGCCGGTGCCGGCCACGCGTTGAGCGTGGACATCATCATCCCCGAGACCGATCCCTACGAAGTCAGGCAGTATCAGCGCAGGTACTTCGGAGCCGTATGCCACGACGCCCGCGGCAACGATGTGACCGAAATGGCCGCATTCTCATGGGATTTCGGTGATGGCACCAGGCCCGATCCCAACAACCCCGCCCTCCACCAGTGGCTCAGCACCGGGAAGTACAGGGTCACTGTGACCGCCGTGCTTGGAGACGCCCGGACCGGAGAGTCGCTGGGCACCGACACGGTCACCGTCGAGGTCACCCCCGGCGTGCAGACCCGGCAGGCACCCGGCGCCGGCGATTTCTCCTTCTACGCCACGCCGGTCGAGGATCGCAGCTACACCTTCGGTAGCAGCGTCTGTGACGCAGTGACTGTCATCTGCCGCGCCAGCGATCCGGGAGCCTTCCCCTACGCCCCCTGGGACATCTTGGCCATTGAGTTTGAGGAGTTTGTGGACGGCTCGTGGGAGTCGGTGAGCGGAACCTGGGAGATGATCGAGGTCGAAGGCGAGGAGTACGAAGGCAAGACTGCCGACTGGCAGACCTTCGACGGGCCGAAGAACATCGCCTACACCTGGCGGGCGAAGGTCACCATGTGGGATAGCAACTTCCCGCCCGATCCTGAGTTCTTCCCTGAGGCGTTCAGCGAGTTCTACGTGCCCGACGGCG
>JALGVA010000011.1 GCA_029820295.1 Candidatus Zipacnadia bacterium | reverse complement strand
CGCACTGTGCACTCACGGCAGGAGCCTCCCGAAACGGCGCTTGGGCTTACTACCACGCCATTTCGACGCTCCTGCCGTTTTCCTTTCTCACCACGCATGAATAATCCGGGCTAGAGGGCGTAGCTGATGTTCTCCATGCCCATCCAGTTGCGCGGCCGGCCGAACAGGCTGCCCGCGTGCACCCCGACCGGGAAGTCGCGCAGTGGCAGGCAGCGCACCACGTAGTCCCAGTTCTGCGGGAAGCGCATGGGCGCGTCAGGGCCGAGACGCTCGCGCTTGAAGCGCTCCCAGTCGGCGCGCGTCTCCACCGGAAAGCGCAGGAACTGCGGCATCGAGCGCGGCCCACTCTTGAGCTTGCGCATGATGACGCCCTCGCCGTCGCGGTAGACGATCTGGTCATCGTCCTCGTGCAGCGTCTCGGCCCTGAAGGGTGGGCAGACCTCGGTGGCGATGAGCAGGCGCTCGTAGTAGTCGAGGCCGAACCACACCCGCGGGTGCACGTCGCGCGGCATGCCCTTCTCCTGCCAGCGCTCGAGGGCCTCAGGCCAGTAGCCGATGACCTCCCAGACCGGCGGCCGGTCCACGTCCTCGAAACGCATCCAGCGGCTGAAGCGCTCGCGATCGCTCAACTCCATCTCTCCCGGACGGCAGCCTTTCGCGGCGCGAGGCATTACCTGCCATATCCGCGGGACACCTCCGTGCGGGGACAGAGCGACTAAGGCGGTCGGCCTCTCCTGAGAGCCTCCGATTCCGGGCTGTCAGGGGCGCGGATTCGGCCCGCCAACGGCCCGAATGGGTGACTTGACGTCGCGCCTTGACTCGGCTCCGAGACAGGGTGTATAAGTGGTGCGCATTTGCGGGGGGAAACCTTGACAAAGCTGCTGGGAAGTCGGTAAGAAGCCGACGCCGCCCCGGAACTGCAGCCGGGGACGAAAGCCGCACGGCCACGGGTCGGACGATCAACCCGCCCCGGAAGGCGCGGCCGGTAGGATGATCCAGGAGCCAGGACACCGGATTCGGTCGCAGTCCCTGGAGGGCGGGGAGCGCACCTCGCGGAAGCGCGAGAGGAATCCGCCGCCGAGGGAGGGAGTAGACGTCCGGCATCGAAGGGGTCTGCACCTGACCCCGGGAACAGGACGTGGCGCGGGGACGTGGGGCATCCGCGCGCGGCGACTCATGAAGGGCCATCAGAGCACACCTATCGCAGCCTGCACAGCACTACCGTCACAGCCCGCTGCCGCGGGCGCCCAGGGAGGTATGCGCGCCGATGAGTCTGGATTCGAGGCTGGCCAGTCAGGAGGTCATCAAGCGTGACGGGCAGCGCGTCCCGTTCGACCCGGCACGCATCAAGAGCGCCATCCTGAAGGCCGGCAAGGCGACCGGGGAGTTCGGCGAGGATGCCGCCGAGCGGCTTACCGCGCAGGTGCTCAAGGTCATCCAGCACCGCCGCTGGTCGGACAGCCCCTCGGTCGAGCAGATTCAGGACATCGTCGAGCAGGTGCTCATCGAGGGCAACCACTTCGCCACCGCGCGCGCCTACATTGTCTACCGCGAGCAGCGCAAGCGCATCCGCGACGAGCAGAAGGTCCTCATCGACGCCATCGGCTCCATCAACGAGTACCTCCGCCAGGCCGACTGGCGCGTCAACGCCAACGCCAACCAGGGCTACTCGCTGGGGGGGCTCATCCTCAACGTCGCGGGCAAGGTCACGGCGAACTACTGGCTGAGCGAGGTCTACCCGGCCGAGATCGGCCTGGCGCACCGGCGTGGCGACCTGCACATTCACGACCTCGACATGCTCTCGGGCTACTGCGCGGGCTGGTCGCTGCGCAGCCTGCTCTACGAGGGCTTCAATGGGGTGCCCGGCAAGGTCGAGGCCGCGCCCTGCCGGCACATGTCCAGCGCGGTCGGTCAGATGGTCAACTTCCTGGGCACGCTGCAGAACGAGTGGGCCGGAGCGCAGGCCTTCAGCAGCTTCGACACCTACCTCGCGCCCTTCGTGCGCGCCGACCGCATGACCTACGCCGAGATCAAGCAGTGCATGCAGGAGTTCGTCTACAACCTCAACGTCCCCTCGCGCTGGGGCACGCAGACCCCGTTCACCAATATCACGCTCGACTGGAGCTGCCCCGAGGACCTGCGCGAGCAGGAGCCCATGCTCGGCGGCGACCCGGCCGGCTTCACCTACGGCGAACTCGAGGAGGAGATGGCGCTCATCAACCGCGCCTTCCTCGAGGTCATGATCGCCGGCGACTGGCGCGGGCGCGTCTTCACCTTCCCCATCCCGACCTACAACATCACCCGCGAGTTCGACTGGGAGCACCCCAACACCACGCTGTTGTTCGAGATGACCGCCAAGTACGGCATCCCCTACTTCCAGAACTTCCTCAACTCCGATCTGCAGCCGCACATGGTGCGCTCGATGTGCTGCCGGCTGCAGCTCGACCTGAGCGAGCTGCTCGCGCGCGGCAACGGTCTGTTCGGCTCCGCCGAACAGACCGGCTCGGTGGGCGTGGTGACCATCAACTGCGCGCGCCTGGGCTACCTCGCCGCCGGCGACCGTGCGGCTCTCTACCAGCGCCTCGACGCGCTGGTCGAGTTGGCGCGCGACAGCCTCGAACTCAAGCGCAAGACCGTGCAGCGGTGCATCGATAACCACCTGCTGCCCTACACGCAGCGCTACCTCGGGACCCTTCGCAACCACTTCAGCACCATCGGCGTCAACGGCATCCACGAGTGCATCGCCAACTTCACCCGCGGCGAGCACGACATCACCGACGAGTGGGGGCGGCAGTTCGCCATCGATCTGCTCGAGCACATACGCGCGAAGATGGTGGAGTTCCAGCAGCAGACCGGTCACCTCTACAACCTGGAGGCCACACCCGCCGAGAGCGCCACCTACCGCTTCGCGCGCGAGGACCAGCGCCGCTATCCGGACATCATCCACTCCGGACCCGACGACGCGCCCTACTACACCAACTCCAGCCAGCTTCCCGTGGGCTGGACCGACGACCCATTCCGGGCGCTCGAGCATCAGGAGGAGCTGCAGCGCCTCTACACCGGCGGCACCGTCTTCCACATGTACATGTCCGAGCGCATCTCCAGCGCGGAGGCCTGCAAGAACCTGGTGCGCCGCACGCTGGAGCGCTTCCGCATCCCGTACCTGACCATGACCCCGACGTTCTCGATCTGCCCGAAGCACGGCTATCTGCCGGGCGAACACGAGTTCTGCCCGAAGTGCGACGCGGAGGCCCTGGCGAGAAAGAACGCAGCCAGGGAGGCCATCGGCTAGCCCGCGACGAATCACACCACCACAGGAGATGCGGTCATGAATCGCGACAACGACACCACCACCGCCGAGACCCGGCTCGACCCGTCCGAGCGCACCCGCTGCGAGGTGTGGACGCGAGTGATGGGCTACTACCGCCCGGTGTCGATGTGGAATGCCGGGAAGCAGAGCGAGTACGCCGACCGCCGCGCGTTCCTCGAACCCCCCTCGTCGTGGCAGGGCCCTTCCGGACAGAAGAAGCTGGAGATCTGAGGCATGGCCGAGCCGCACGCCAGGCCCGAGGCGCGCGCCCGCCTGCGCGTCGGGGGCTTCGAGCCGCTGACCACCGTCGACTGGCCGGGGCGGCTGTCGGCGGTCGTCTTCCTGCAGGGCTGCCCGTGGCGCTGCCGTTACTGCCACAACGCCGAGCTTGCGCCTCTCACGGCGCCCGGCATGAAGCCCTGGGCGGATATCTTCGAGCGACTGCGTGCGCGCCGGGGCTTCCTCGACGCGGTGATCTTCAGCGGCGGCGAACCCACGCTTCAGTCGGAACTACCCGAGGCTCTGCGCGAGGCGGCAGACCTCGGATTCGAGGTCGCCCTGCACACCAACGGCCATGACCCGGCGGCGCTGCAGCGCGCGCTCGACACCGGCGCGGTGGACTTCGTCGCCCTCGACGTCAAGGCGCCCTACGACGATTACCCCACGATCACCCAGGTCCCCGCCAGCGGCATGCCGGCACGCGAGTCGGCGCGGCTGGTCCTGGCCTCAGCCGTCGCGCACGAGCTACGCACCACCTGGCACCCGGCGCTGCTCAGCCGCGATCAGCTCCGCGCGATCGCCCGCGAGCTGTCGGCCCTGGGGGCGCGCGCGTGGGTGGTGCAGCTGTTCCGGCCGGAGGGCTGTCCGGTGCGCTGGCTGCGCGAGTCGCTCGCGTTGCCCGCGCGAGTGGACGAGGATCTGCGCGCCGAGCTGACGGCGATCATCCCCGGCTTCGAGGTGCGCGGCGGCGACATCGACTGATTGCCGGCGGTGAGAACTGAAGCTGCACGCCGCCGGGCCGGGGATACCGTGTCCGCTACCCCTCGCGCCTGGAGGGCTGGGCAGGACCGGGGCGAATACTCCTGGCGTCCAGACCATCCGAAGGAGGGAGCCTGATGGAATACGTGCAGCTTGGGCGAACGGGCACGCGCGTGTCGCGCTTCTGCCTCGGAACCATGAACATCCGCGCGCCCGAGGACGAGGAGGCGTGGGGGCAGATCGTCGGCGAGGCCCTCGATGGCGGCATCAACTTCATCGACACCGCCAACGTCTACGGCCGTGGCATCTCCGAGACAGTGCTGGGCAGCATCCTCGCCGCCAACGGCCGCCGCGACGAGGTCGTGCTGGCGACCAAGGCGGTCGCGAACATGGGCGAGGGTCAGAACGATCACGGCGCGAGTCGCTACCACCTGACGCGCTCGGTCGAGGCCAGCCTCAAGCGCCTGCAGACCGACCGCATCGACCTGTTCTACCTGCACATCGTGGACCTGACCACGCCGATGGATGAGATCCTGGAGACACTCGATGTGCTGGTCAAGCAGGGGAAGCTGCTCTATGTCGGCACCAGCAAGTGGCCCTCGGCGCTCATCATGGAGGGCATCGCGCTGTCGCAGGCGCGCGGGCTGCCGCGCTTCGTGGCTGAACAGCCGCCCTACCACATCCTCGACCGCAGCATCGAGAACGAGCTGGCGTGGATGTGCCTGCGCCAGGGCATCGGCCTGTGCACCTGGGGGCCGCTGGCCTACGGGCTGCTGTCGGGCAAGTACCGCAGGGGCGAACAGCCCTACGAGGGCGGGCGCTTCGCCAGCCACGGCCCGGACAGCACGCGCTTCACGCAGGCCGCGCTGGATGTGGTCGAGGAGCTGATTCCGCTGGCCGAGGCGCGCGGTGTCTCTCTGGCGGAGTGGACGCACGCGTGGATGCTCACGCGCCCGTTCCTGACCGCGGCCATCATCGGCCCGCGCACCATCGAGCACCTGCGCTCGACCATGAAGGCGCTGGAAATCGAGCTGACCGAGGAGGAGCTGGCGCGCGTCGACGAGCTGGTGCCACCGGGCAAGTTCGTCAGCGACTTCTACGACGGCAACGTTTATGCGCGCCTGCGCAAGGCGATCATGGACCCGGACAGCGTGCGGCGGCAGTAGCCCTCACCGGCAGGAATTCCGAGGGGCGCCCGTGCTCGGGCGCCCCTGTCATGTTCGCGTCCCGGAACGGTCGGGCCCGCCCCCTATCGTGCCCCCACGATGCGCACGTTGGTCGAGAGCGGGAACTCGCGGCCATCGACCTCATAGACGATCTCGGCGAACAACGCCGAATGCCCCGCTTCCGGGTAGAGCATGCGCGCGATGTACCGGCCCTCGTGCTCGATGGCCGGCTCCTCCTCCCAGGTGGACTCGCGGAAGTCGCGCGTGGGCGTGTGCGCCGTCCACTGCGTGACGCGGATCGCGCCCGGGCCGGGATCCACGGTCAGCTTCAGGTAGCCCCCCTCCTCGAACTCCCAGCTCGGCTCGGGCAGCGGCGCACGCCCGCTGCAGCACAGAGAGAAGCCTATCTGCGCGTTGATCACGCGCATGAGGTCATCGAGACCGTGGCCGGAGTTGGGCACGTAGAGAATGTACTTCGGCCCGACCAGCCCGTCCCAGTACAAGTTCGCGGCGTCCAGAGGCCAGTAGGCATCGTTCGTCCCGGTGATGGTGAGCTTGGGCATGGTGATGCGCTCGCGCAGCGCGTACGGATCGACCATCTCCCCCAGCCGCCGACCTTCCTCAGAGCCCAGCAGGTCGGGGAGCCCGCGCTCGGTGTAGTCGTGGATCATTTCCGAGTAGTCGCCCCACGCTTCGACCTGGTGCGCCATCTGCGCGGCCATGTCGAGGTTGTCGTAAACCATCGGCGCGATGCCGACGATCCGCTCGGGCGCGACGGCGCCGGTGAACCAGGTGGTCCAGCCGCGCTTGGAGGCCCCGGTCACCAGCCAGCGGCGCACCGGCGTCTCCCACGCCTGCGCGGTGTACTCCTCGACCGCATCCATGGCGCGGACCGCCGCCTTGGTCATCGGGAACAGCAGCGGCCAGTCGGCCTCACCACTGTCGAGGAACTCGGAGAAGGTGTAGGAGATCAGCGCGTCCTCCCTGAGATCGTCGAAGAGCGGCTGGTTGGGGACGTCCCCCAGCACCACCATCGGCGCCGACAACCCGACCGCGGCCATCCCCAGGAAGGTCAGCTCCTCACGCCCGGGCGAGCCACCGGTGATCAACAGCAGCGCGGTCTCCGGGTGCGCCATCTCCTGCGGCACCACGACTTGCACCCGGTGCGTCCAGACGATCCCGCGCCACGTCTGCGAGGTGACCTGCAGGTGCGTGACGGTCGTCTGCCCCACCGTCTCCTCGCTGGTGACCTGCCACGCGAACGAGTCGTCCGGCGCGTTCACGTAGTCCAGCACCGGCTGCGCCCACCCGTTGATTGCGATCAGCAGTCCCACCCCGATCAGCGCCAGCGTCTTCATCATCGGCCGCCTCCGTTGGGGACAGCTCCTTGCTCTCCACATGTACTGCGCCGCCTCCGCCCGCGATTCCTTCGTCACTCGATGCCCGCCGCCCAGTGATTACCGCCCGCGCGCACGGTGCCGCCGACGCGGTCGAAGTCGGCCGAGTGCATCGCGCCGGCCACACCCGCGACCGCCTCAATCTCGTGCCCCATCTCCCGCAGTCCGTCGAGGATCTCGTCGCCGAGCGACTCGGTAACCTGCGCCGGTTCGGCGGCCTCGACGTGCATGCGCGGCGCCTCGGCCGCCTCCAGCGGGCTCGCACCCGCGTCGATGAAGCGCTGGGCCGCCCGCGCCATGACGCTGACGATCTTGCGCCCGCCCGGAAGGCCGGTGGCGATGAAGCGCTCGGGCGTCTCGATTAGCATCGTGCCAGTGTTGTTGAGCGGCCGCTTGCCCGGCGCCACCGAGTTCATGCGCCCGGGCCGCGGGTCGAAGCGGCACATGCCGTGGCTGAGGATCAGGCCGGTCTCGCCGGCCACGAAGCACGCGCCGAAGGCCATGCCCTGGGTGATGGTCGCGCTCACCAGGTTGCCCTCGCCGTCGGCGGCGGACAGGTGCAGCGTGCCGTGCATCACGCCGGGCGGGAAGCGCGCGGGCAGGTCATCGACCCAGCGTGGGAACTGCCGCGTGCGCTCGACCAGCCCCGCCGCGTAGTCCTTCGACAGCAGCCGCTCGACCGGCACGTCGGCGAAGTCCGGATCGGTCAGGTACTGCAGCCGGTCGCGCCAGGCGAGCTTGAGCACCTCCGCCAGCCGGTGCCAGTACATCACGTCGGCGTCATCGGCCGGCTCGAAGCACTCCAGCATGTTCAGGATCTGCAGGCACGTCATCGTGCCGTTGGGGAGGATCGGGCCATGCACGGTCGCATCGTGGTAGGTGATGCTCAGCGTCGGTGTCACGCGCGGCTCGTAGGCCGCCATGTCCTCAAAGGTCAGAATGCCGCCGGCCTCCTGGACGAAGTCCGTGATTTCGCGGGCGAGGTCGCCGCGGTAGATGTCGCGCCAGCCGGCCTGCGCGATACGCTCCAGCGTCCGGTCCAGGCCCGGCCGGCGCATGATGTCCCCGGGCTCGGGCAGCCGCCCATCGACCAGGAGCTGGCGCGCCGTCGCCGGGTAGCGCCGGACGACGTCCTCGAGCGACCTGACCGCGCCGGCGGTGCCGCCGAACTGCGGGCCGTCGGCGAGAAGCTGCTGCGTGGGCGCGACGATCTGCGGCCACTCAAGCCGCCCCCAGCGTTCCCACAGCGTGCCGATGCCCGCGCCCATGCCCGGCACGCCGACCGCCAGCGGCCCGAAGACGTTCGCGTCATCGCGCACCGAGCAGCCGTACTCGCGCGAGTTCAGGTCCTTCGGGTCGCCGGACGCGGGCAGGATCTCGTACATGTCCTCGCGCGCGGCCGCCGGCGCCACTGAGTTGGCGTCCAGCGACCAGATCTCGCCGGTCGCGCCGTCGCGCACCACCGCGCACAACACGTAGCCCGTGATGCCCGTGGACTGCGGCTGCAGCAGGCACGAGGCCAGCGCCGACGCGGCGGCCGCGTCGAAGGCGTTCCCGCCCTGCTCCATGATGCGCGCGCCCACGCGCGCCGCCTCCTGGGGCTGCGCGGCGATGGCGCCCACTGACGAGACGACCTCTCTGCCCTCGATCATCGCGGCATCTCCTCGCGTCTCAGCACTCCGCCAGCGCCCGCGCGATCGCCTCCAGCGAGCGGGTGCCGACGCTTTTGGGGATGTTCTCGGTCACGCCGATGGCGAAGCCCGGTCGACCGCCGGCCTGCTCGACCAGCTCGCGCGTCGTGCGCATGATCTCGTCGGGCTCGCACAGATGTACCGATGACGGGAAGTTGAGCCACAGCGCCTTCGCGGGCCACGCGGCGGCGGCCTCGGCGACCGACAGGTTCCCGTCCGGCGGCGGCGTGAAGGCCTCGATCACCGGCAGCGGCGTCGCGGCGATGTCATCGCGGATCGGCCGCAGCATCCCATCCATGTGGCAGCATGGGAGCTTGCCCGCGGGCAGCACCACCTCGCACATCTCCCGGTAGTACGGGGCGAGGTAGCGCTCGAACCACCCGGGCCCGGCCACCTCACCGGTGATGTTGTCGGGCAGCCAGATCAGCTCCGCCTCGCTCTCGGCCGCAATCTCCATCAGCCGCCGCGATTGCTGCCACATGGCGTCGAGCACGCCCTCGACCGCCTCGGGGCAGTCGACCAGGTCCCACGACAGGCGCTCGATCCCGCAGTACTCGATCCACAACCGCTGCAGGGGGGTGCGCGCGGTCCACGCAATCACGACGCCCCCCTCGCCCACGCGCTCCTGCGCCTCGCGGATCCCCTGCGGCGTCGGCACGATCTCCGCCTCGCGCACCACGCGCTCGATGATCGCATAGTGCTCGGGCCGCTGGATCCAGTGCCGCATGGTCCACGCACTGCCGTAGCCGGTCTCGATTGCGACCTCACGGGTGAGCGTCCCCCACGGGGTCTCCATAAGCTGGCGCGAGCGCCCGGGGCCGATCTGTTCGCTGGAGATGCGCACGCCCGGCGTGTCCGTGCTCGCCACGCGTGCGCTGACCACCAGCCCGAGGCCGTCGATCGCCTCGCCGCCCTCGGGGAGCAGCCCCTGGTAGCAGGTGAAGGGCACGCGGTCGGTCTGCTCGCCGCGCAGGGCGACCAGGGCCTGCTCACGTATCGTCATCGGCGTTCCTCCGGTCCGGTGGCGTGGAGGCGTGGGGGGGATTGTGAGCGGCGGTGGCTCTCGGGAAGCCCCTCGCGACGTCCGTGACGGCATCGCTACGCGCCTGGGGCTCCGCCCGTCAGCGCGGAATCGAGGACCTCCGGCATCGCGCTGACCCAGGCGAACTCCAGGTCGTCGAAGACCTCCGCCGGGAACTGCTCGCGGTCGGCCAGGTCGTTGCGGTTCTCCTCGGGGAGCAGCACCGTCTTCATGCCCGCGCGGTGGGCCGCCAGCACCTTCTCGCGCACCCCGCCGATGGGCAGCACCCGCCCGTGCAGCGAGATCTCGCCGGTCATGGCGACGTCCGCGCGCACCGGACGCCGGGTCAGCGCCGAGACCAGGGCGGTGCAGATCGCCACGCCCGCCGAGGGGCCCTCCTTGGGCACGGCGCCCGAGGGCACGTGCACGTGGATGTCGTGCCGCGCGAAGTGTCCATCGGGGAGCTTGAGCGACGGGCCGATGCCGCGCACGTAGCTCAGCGCCGCCTGCGCCGACTCCTTCATCACCTCACCCAGGCGCCCGGTCAGCAGCAGGTCGCCGTCGCCCTTGACCACGCTCACCTCGATGGCGATGATATCGCCGCCGGCCTCGGTGTAGGACAGGCCGGTCGCGACGCCCACGGCCGGTTCGGCGCGCGCGTCCCCCCACGAAAAGCGCGGGGCGCCCAGCATCTCCTCAACGGCCTCGGCGGTGATCTGCGCCACCCCGTCACCGCCCGCCGCGACCCCACGCACGACCTTGCGGCAGACGGACGCGATCTCGCGCTCCAGGTTGCGCACCCCCGCCTCACGCGTGTAGCGGCGCACCAGCGCCTGCAGGCCGGTGGTGTGGAAGCGAATCGAGCGCCCGGTCAGCCCGTGCGCGGCACGCTGCTTGGGCACGAGGAAGTCACGTGCGATCTGCAGCTTCTCCTCCTCGATGTAGCCGGGGAACTCGATGACCTCGAAGCGGTCCCGCAGCGCCGGCGGCACGGTGTCGAGGACGTTGCCGGTGGCGATGAACAGCACGCGCGAGAGGTCGAAGGGCACCTCCAGGTAGTGGTCGCTGAAGGCGAAGTTCTGCTCGGGGTCGAGCACCTCGAGCAGCGCCGATGAGGGGTCGCCGCGGAAGTCCGCGCCGATCTTGTCCACCTCGTCGATCATGAACACCGGGTTGCTCGTGCCCACGCGCCGCAGCGCCTGGATGATGCGCCCGGGCATCGCGCCCACGTAAGTGCGCCGGTGGCCGCGGATCTCGGCCTCGTCGCGCACGCCGCCCAGCGAGATGCGGATGAACTCGCGCCCCATGGCGCGCGCGATCGACTGCCCGATCGACGTCTTGCCCACGCCCGGCGGCCCCACGAAGCACAGGATGGGGCCCTTGGCGTCCTCGACGAGCCGGCGCACCGCCAGGAACTCAAGGATGCGCTCCTTGGCGCGCCGCAGGCCGTAGTGATCACTGTCCAGCACGCGGGCCGCCCGGTCGATGTCCAGCCGGTCCTCGGTCGCCTGGTTCCAGGGCAGGTCGAGGATCCAGTCGAGGTAGGTGCGCACCACGGACACTTCAGGCGACGCCACGGGCATGCGCTGCAGCCGCTCGACCTCGGCCAGCGCCGCCTCCCGCGCGGCCTCGGGGAGCTGCGCGGCGTCGATGCGCTCGCGATACTGCCACGCCTCGCCCACCGCGCCGTCGGCCTGACCCAGCTCGTCCTGGATGGCGCGCAGGTGCTCGCGCAGGTAGTACTCGCGCTGGGAGTTGTCCATCTCCTCCTCGACGCGCTCGCGCATCTCCTTCTCCAGCCACAGGATGCGCAACTCCTCGTGCAGGTGGCGAGCGACGGTGTTCAGTCGCCGCAGGCAGTCAGGCTCCTCGAGCAGCGCCTGTCGCTGCTCGAGGTCAAGGTCGAGGCAGGAGGCGATGAGGTCGGCGAGGTGTCCGACCTCCTCGATGTTGAAGGCGGTTACCAGGGCCTCGGGGGGGATGCGCCGGGACAGCTCGGTGGCCTCCTCGAACTGATCGAGAATGCGCCGCTTGAGTGCCTCCACGCGCGGGCCGGCATCCGGGCACAGCTCGCAGACCGGCTCGACCTCGGCCGCCATGAACGGATCGACCTGTGTCATGCATGCGATGCGCGAACGGGTCATGCCCTCGACCACCACGCGCACGGTGCCATCGGGCAATTCCAGGCTCTGCAGACAGCGGCCGAGACAGCCCACCTGGTAGAGCTCCTCGGGGGCCGGGTCCTCGTTCTCGGGCTCGCGCTGGGCCACGAAGAGCGCCAGCGCGTCCTCACTGCGGGCCCGGCGCAGTGCGCGCAGGCTGCGCTGCCGGCCGAAGATCAGGGGTATGACGGTGTTGGGGAAGACCACGACATCGCGCACGGGCAACACCGGCAGCACGACCGGCTCGGCGCGGGCCGCACGCGGCCGCGCCTGGGGGTGCTGCGTACGCGGGAAGAGCGGCACATTCGCGCCGGCCTCCGCCGCCTGGTCGTCAGCAGGATGGGGTGACTTGCGCCGCATGTGCACGCACCAGGGCCGGGGAGTACTTCCGCTGATACGTGGGGCCGCGGGCGTCAGGCGACCTCACGATCATCGTCCGAGACTTTCTCCAGGCAGGGCTCGATGCCCTCCTCGATGGTCTCGGCGGTGATCGTGCAGCGGTTGACGTCGTCGCGCGAGGGGATCTCGTACATCACGTCAAGCATCACCGACTCGATGACCGCGCGCAGGCCGCGGGCGCCGGTCTTGCGCTCGAGCGCCTTGGCGGCGATGGCCTCCAGGGCGTCGTCGGTCACCACCAGCTCAACATTATCGAGCAGCGACAGCAGCTTCTTGTACTGCTTGAGCAGCGCATTGCGCGGCTCAACCAGCACGCGCATAAGCGCGTCCTTGTCGAGGTGATCCACGGTGGCGATGTTGGGCAGCCGGCCGATGAACTCGGGGATCATCCCGTACTTCATCAGGTCCTGGGGCATGACCCGGGCGAGGATCTCGTCGTCGGTCAGCTCATGCCCGGCGGCGTCGGCGGCGGCGTGGAAGCCCATGGTGCGGTTGCGCGTGCGCTGGCGGATGATGTCCACGATGCCGTCGAAGACGCCGCCGCAGATGAACAGCACGTTGGTCGTGTCCACCTGGATGAACTCCTGCTGCGGGTGCTTGCGACCGCCCTGGGGCGGTACGTTGGCGACGGTGCCCTCGAGGATCTTGAGCAGCGCCTGCTGCACGCCCTCGCCGGAGACATCGCGGGTGATCGACGGGTTGTCCGCCTTGCGGGCGATCTTGTCGATCTCGTCGATGTACACGATGCCGTGCTCGGCGCGCTCGACGTCGCCGCCCGCGGCGATCAGCAGTTGCAGCAGGATGTTCTCGACATCCTCGCCCACGTAGCCGGCCTCGGTGACCGAGGTGGCGTCGGCGATGGTGAAGGGCACGTCGAGCATGCGCGCCAGCGTCTGGGCCAGCAGCGTCTTACCGCTGCCGGTCGGCCCCAGCAGCAGGATGTTGGTCTTGTCCAGCTCGACATCGGCGTCCATCGCGCCCAGGCGCACGCGCTTATAGTGGTTGTAGACCGCCACCGCCAGCACGCGCTTGGCGCGGTCCTGGCCGACCACGTAGCTGTCGAGGTAGTCACAGATCTCGCGGGGCGTGGGCACGTGGCCGTCGGCGCTGTCGGCGCGCGCCTCCCTCTCGGCCTTGCCCCGGATGATCTGGTTGCACAACTCGACGCAGTCCACGCAGATGTACACGCCCGGACCGGCGATCAGCTCCTTGACCTGCTTGGGCTTCTCGCGCCCGCAGAAGGAGCATCGCAGTGGCCGGCTCTCCCTGCCCTGTCCGTCGATGTCCATCGTTCACTCTCCCGCGGCGCGCTGCTGCGCGCCCGCCTGCTGCCATGTGTGCTCGCTGGGGAGTTGCGCCCCGCGCACCCGCCGTGCGCACGGTGGCGGGGACCGCCGTTACTCGTCGTCGGGCCGGCGCTCGACCACCCCATCCACGATCCCGTACTCCATGGCCTCGCTCGCGGTCATGAAGTAGTCGCGATCGGTGTCCCGCTCGATCTTCTCCAGCGGCTGACCGGTGTGCTTGGCCAGGATGTCATTCAGCCACGAGCGCAGCCGCAGGATCTCCTCGGCCTGAATCTGCACGTCGGCCGCCTGGCCGGAAAGCTGGCCCCACGGCTGATGGATCATCACGCGCGAGTACGGCAACGCGTAGCGGTGGCCCTTCTCGCCCGCGGCCAGCAGCACCGCCGCCATGCTCGCCGCCTGGCCGATGCACCAGGTGTGCACCGGCGGCGAGACGTATTGGATGGTGTCATAGATGGCCAGCCCCGCTGTTATCATACCCCCCGGCGAGGAAATATACATCGAAATCGGCTCGAGGGGGTCCTCATCCTGCAGAAAGACGAGCTGCGCGATGATGGAGCTGGCGATGTCGTCGTCAATCGCGGTGCCGACGAAGATGATGCGCTCCTTGAGCAGTCGCGAGTAGATGTCGTACGAGCGTTCGCCGCGTGGCGTCTGCTCGATGACCATCGGGATCAGTCTCACTGCGTCTCACTCTCCTGGTCGATCTGGACGGCTTCCTCGGCGGCGGCCTCGGTGAGTTCAGCCGCCGCGGCGGGTGCCTCCTCGACGGCATCGCCCTCCGCAGCCGGTGCCGGGGCCTCTTCATCCTCGGTCTCAGCCGCCTCCGCCTCGATGTTCTCGCGCTCGGCCTCGTACTCGTCGGCGGGTACGTCCTCGATCTCGGCGGAGTCCACGATATGGTCGATGAGCTTGCGCCGCAGCGCCCGGTCGCGCATCTCCTCCGCGAAGTCCGGTTGCAGCGCCGCCGCCTGCCGCACGAACTCCAGGTCGCCGCCGCTCTCCGCCGCGACGCGCTGCAGCTCGGCGGTCAGGTCGTCGTCCGTCACCTCGACGCCCAACTCCTCAGCCAGCGCCTCGAGGGCGAAGTTGAGCTTGAGGGCACTCTCGGCCCGCCGGCGCTCGTTGGCGCGCAGCCCTTCCTCGTCCAGCTCGGCGACCTCGGCGAACTCCTCCAGGGACATGCCGTAGCGCTGCAGCTCCGAACGCAGGTCCTGGTAGCTGCGCTCGGCGGTCCGTTCGACGAACTCCTCGGGCATCTCCACCTCGGCGTTCTCCAGTAAATAACGCAGAACCTGGCCGCGAAGTTCTTCGCGCGCGTGCTCCGCGGCACGCGTCTCGAGCTGCTCGCGGATCGACGCGCGCAGGTCCGCAAGCGTCTCGTAGTCGCCCAGGCTCTGCGCGAATTCGTCGTCCAGGTCCGGCAGTTTCCTCGCGCTGAACGAGTCGATCTCGGCGATGACGCGCCCCGAGCGGCCACGTAGCGCCTCATCGGGGTGATCTTCCCCGTACTCGAAGGGCCGCTCGACGACATCGCCGGGGGTGTGGCCGATCAGCGCCTGGTCGATCTCGCCCAGATACTCCCCCTCCCCGACCGTAATCTCCCGCTCGGTCGGCTCGATCTCGTCCTCGTCCTCGTCCTCGAGGACCACCTTCACGTCGGCGGTCACGAGGTCGCCGTCCTCGATGGTGTCGCGCTCGACGTCGATCTCTTCGGCGTTGATCCGCCGCAGCTCCTCGAGCCGGGCATCGATGTCTTCATCGCTGACCCTGGCAACCGGCCGGCGCAACTTGAGGTCGGACAGGTCGGGGAGCTGCGGCCGCGGGTAGACGGTGAAGGTGGCGTGGAACTCGAAGGCCTCGCCCTCGACGAGGGGTACCTCCTCATCCTCGTCCTCCTCGTCGTGGACCTGCTCCTCGTCCCCGTCCACCTCGTCGTCGCCGTGCTTCCGGGCCTCGGCCTCATCGGCCGCCGCACCTTCCTCCTCGGCGACAAGCCCGGACCGGATCGTCTCGGCGAGCAGCTCCTCGTCGCCAGGGGGCGCGCCGGCCTCGACCGAGATCTCCTCGATCGGCCTCAGCTTGTGCTCTTCCAGAGCGTCCTGCAGGCGCTTCTGCACGAGGGCGTCGTAGGTGACGGCACGGATGAGTTCACTGTCGTAATGGCGCTCCAGGATGCTGCGCGGCACCTTGCCGGGGCGGAAGCCCCTGATGCCACCGCGCTCGGAGAGCTGCTGGTAGGTGCGGTCGAAGGCCCCCTGGACCTCGCCGACATCGAGTCGTACGTGGACGGTGACCCGGCTGCCGCCGAGTTCGCGAACGTCAACCTCCACAGTGGATCGCTCCCGTCTGGCGCGCGCCGCGGTTGAGCCGGCCGCGCGCCACTGGCGTCATGTGCTGGCACGGTGCTGGGCACGTCTGTGTGTCCGCAACGACCCCGACAGCGCACACAGGCGATGGCGCCCCGGCTGCGTTGCGGCTTCCGGCTGTCCTCGCCCGCGGCGCTCCTGCGGGCCGTGAAGTCCACCGGTCCGGCCCCCGGGGCCCGGACTTCGCGTTGGTCGCCGGGATGCGCCGGTGCGAGTGCTGCAAGCGAAACGGGGCCGCTCACGCGGCCCTGGTGGTAGCGCTGGATCGTGCGTGGCTGGTGGGCGCGGGGAGATTCGAACTCCCAAGGGTTGCCCCACATGATCCTAAGTCATGCATGTCTACCGATTCCATCACGCGCCCAGGCCCCGCCGCACGGGCGATGCGCCGGTGGCCCGGCTCCGGGCCGTGCTGCCCACCACGCATCGCGCCCGCACATACAACGGCGGCGCGCCGTGTCCAGCGCGCCTGACTTGTGAACGGGAGTTGGTGGACCGGGGAGGATTCGAACCTCCGACCTTGGGATTAAGAGTCCCCTGCTCTGCCAGCTAAGCTACCGGTCCACCTGGAATTGTGCGGCCGACCTGCGGTCGACGCCCGTCATCGCCAACTCGGCGCCGGTCGGTTCCGGCGTCGGGGCGGTCATCTGGCACGCCCGGAGGGATTCGAACCCCCGACCTACGGATCCGAAGTCCGCCGCTCTGATCCACTGAGCTACGGGCGTGCAAACAGGTCGTAAGTCATCAGTCGCCAATCGCTGCCCTACGCCGCCGCCGTCTGCTGCTGCTCTCTGCCGTACTCCGCCGCTCTCTGTCGTTCTCTGCCGTACCATTGGGGTGGGCGATGGGACTCGAACCCACAACCACCTGAGCCACAGTCAGGTGCTCTGCCGTTGAGCTACGCCCACCACACGGTCGTCTGCTGGCGGGGCCGCAGCGGCCCCGCCACGAAAGCGGTGGCGCGCCCGGCCCGATTCGAACGGGCGACCAGCGGCTTAGAAGGCCGCCGCTCTGTCCACTGAGCTACGGGCGCGCGGAGCAGTCGCACGTCACCGGTCGCGTCCGTGATCGCGCTCGGCCGTCCCCGTCGTATGGAGCGGGCGATGGGATTTGAACCCACGACCCTCAGCTTGGAAGGCTGACGCTCTACCGCTGAGCTACGCCCGCACCGCTTCCGGAGCGGCCGCGGTCCCTGGTCGGGGCGGCCGGATTTGAACCGGCGACCTCCTGCTCCCAAAGCAGGCGCGCTAGCCAAGCTGCGCCACGCCCCGATCCTCGCCGGCCGCGCGACGTTCTTGAGTATACCCAAAGCTGAGGCGGCACGTCAACCCCCGTGCCGCTGCGCTCTCAGAAGCCGCGCAGCACCTCCACGGGGCCGATCAGCCCCGAGCGCAGATCCGCGCGCATCCACGGCAGCGTCCGCTGGTAGTAGGCGTTCAGCCAGCCACGCTCGCGGGCCATCTCCACCACATCGTCGCGCACCGCCTGGTTGGCGAGCGTGTTGGTGACCTCGACGATCAGCTCGTTGCTCCCCGCCTCGGGGATACCGGTGATCTCCACGCGGTGCGGCGGCCACGCGCTCTCGCCCAACTCCTCGCCGTTGAGCCACGCGCGCGCCACGCAGCGCACCTCGCCGAGGTCCAGGAAGAGGCGCTCACCCACCTCGCCCGGGGGCACGTACACGTCCAGCGTGTAGCGCGCCGTGCCGGAGAAGTGGGCCAGGCCCTGCTGCTCGAGCGGGCGCAGCGGGAAGTCCGCCGGGATCTGCTCGGGCACGTAGGCGCCCGCGCGCACCTCGAGGTCGCCCGCGGTGGTGATCACCACCTCGCGTATGATCTCGATGCCCTGCGCACGCACCTCGCGCCCGATCACGGCCAGGGAGAGGCGCTTCGCCGGCTCTTCGCCCCGGGCGCGCGGAGGGCGCGTGGTGAGCAGCGCCGAGCCGCCGGGCGCCAGGTCCACCTCGAAGTACGTAGGCTCGTTGACCTCGCGATGCACCGCGATGACCGTCGGCTCGCCCGTCAGCGTGTCCCACTGCTCGACCACGCGCGCGTCCTCGTTCACCAGCATCAGGCGCGCGCTCATCTCGCGCTCACCCTGATTGTGCAGCAGGTGCACGGCCACATCGCCCGCCCTGCGCGAGGCCATCGCCAGGTCGGTCTGCGGCCGGTCAAGCTGCAGCTCATAGCGGCCTATCACCAGCAGCAGCAGCTCAGCGAGGCGCCCGACCTCCTCCTCGGGCACCAGCAGGCAGGCGCCCTCCGCGGCCTCCTCGTAGCTGAAGATGGTCGTCGAGCGTGGGCCGAACATGGCGGTCGCGCCGCCGTCGAACAGGAAGCTGAAGGACGGGCCGAGTCCGCGTGGATCATCGTCACCCATCTCGCTGCGGGCGTGCGCGCCATCCATCTCCACCGCGCCTTCGAGCAGCCGGGCGCGTGCGGTGTCGAAGGCATCACGGGCATCCAGTTCGGCGGACATCGCGGGCACATCACCGCAGAAGGCCACCCGCCCGCCGCTGTCGCGGAACTCGACCAGCGCCGCCAGTGCTCGGACGGGCATCACCGGCGTGCGCGGGACGACGACTGCGCCGTAGAGCTGGCCGGGCGTCTCCAGCACGCCCGTGGACGCGCGCGCGTCCGCGAGGGCGTGCGCGTCGATGATGTCGTAGCCGATCTGGCGCTCGTTGAGCGCGACGCACACGTCGCGCAGCGAGCTCGTCGCCGCCGCCAGGGACTCGCCGCCCAGCCACGCGGCCTCGATGGGGTAGTAGACCGCGACATCTGCGACCGGATCGCTCTCGCGGATCGCGACACTGACTGTCCCGCAGTGATCGGCGAAGGAGGAGAAGCTGTCCCACAGCGGATTGCCCTTACCGAGGTGGCTCATGGTGCCGATGAAGCGGCCCCCGGAGGTCTCGTAGCACAGGGCCATGGGGGCGAGGTAGCTCACGCCCTGCACGAACTGATAGTCGGCCACCCAGCGCATCTGCTCGGGGGTGAGCGAGTAGCCGTAGACCGCGAAGCTCTCGCTGAGCGCCAGGTTGCGCCATGGACGATGGCCGCGCGCGTCCTCCGCCCGGCGGGCGAGGGCGGACCCGGCCAGGCGCGGGAAGCCGAAATCCTCCTGGCCGGGGAAGACCTGGCGCCAGATGGCGTCTACGCCCGGCGCGTGCAGCGCGCCGGCGGTCTTGAAGAAGTGGCCGAAGCTGCGGCGATGGTCGGGCAGCCTGTCCTCGCCGCCGACGTGGCCGGTGTGAATGAGATCATGCGCGGCGCACCAGCGGTTGATGGGCTCGAAGTAGGCCTCACGGAAGAGGTCGGTCCACAGCTCGTTGAACTCGCAGCGCGCCGCCGCGATGGTCGCCTCATCGAAGTGCTCCGCGGGATCGAAGCCGAGGGCCTCCGCCGAGAACAGCGTCGGTAGCAACGGGGTCAGATCGAACCCGCGGCGCTCGCGGCAGTGCTCGAGCATGCCCGGCGTCCACGGGATGGCGTCGGTCCCCACCTCCCCGCGCACGGCGACCTCGTCGGTGAACATGCCGGGGATGGTGCTGCCGAAGTGCAGGCCGACCGTCTGCGCGTAGCGCTCGTGCGTCAGCTCGATGAAGCGCGCGGTGGCGGCCGGGTTGAGCGTATCGACGGGGTAACCCTCGTCGGCGGTGAAGATGAGCGTGCGGTCCCCCACCGTCACCTCGGCGACCGGCTCTCCGGAGCCCGCGATGCGCAGCACCCGCCCGCGCAGCTCGGGATGGCCCTCAACGACGCGTCCCTGCGCCGTGCCGCTGGGCCAGCCGCCCTCGTCGTAGAGCCAGGCGTACAGGCCGTGCTCGGCCGCGGCCTCGACGGCGAGGCGGATCATGCCGAAGTACTCGTCGGAGAGGTAGGGCGGGTCGATGCCCGCGATGAAGTCGCCGAGGCGGAAGCGCTCACCCATGGGGTGCAGGAAGAAGCCGCCGCAGCCGCGCTCGTGCATCTGCCGGATCTGGTCGCGCATACGCTCAGGCGTCAGACGGCCATTGAGCAGCCAGAACATCGCCGGTCGCCAGGGAGCGCCGGGATCGCGCAGCAGGTCGAGCAGGTCGGGGCGTTCCTCGGCCATCGAGCTTCCTCCCGCACGCGGGCCTGTCGGCTGGTGGGGTCAGGGCACTGCTTCGCTCTCCCGCGGTCGCACTCCTCCCGCCTGCGCGATGGAGGACTGTCGGCGCGGCCGCGTGAACTGACGCGCTGCCCGCATGGCGCACGCGTCGGAGGAAGCCGTGGCCGGAGACCGCGTTCGAGTGTTGCAGGTGCTCCAGCACGCCGCGCTGGGCGGCGGCACGTTGCTGGCGATGGCCCTGGCCGAGCGCCTCGACCCCGCCCGCTACGAGGTCGCGATCGCCGCCGGCTGCGACCCCACGCCCGAGGGCAGCCTGCTCGAGGAGATGCGCGTGGGTGGGCTGCGCGTGTTCGCCCTCGAGCACATGACCCGGGCGGTCAAGCCCGTGCGCGACGTGCGGGCAGCGTGGGAGCTGGGGGGGCTGCTGGCGAGCTGGCGGCCTGAGATCGTCCACACGCACGGCTCGAAGGCGAAGCTGCTGCTGCCCGTCGCGGCGCAGATCGGCCCCGCGCCGGTGCGCATCGCGCACCTCCACGGCTGGGAGTGGCAGCCGGCGCGCGGCGCTCTCGAGGCGACGGCGTTCACCGTGGCGGCGCGCCTGGTGGCGCCGACGTACCACGCGATGATCGCCACCTCGCACGCGACTCGCCGCCAGGGCCTTACCCGCGGCGTGGGGCACGCGACGCAGTACGAGGTCGTGCACCCATCCATCGCTCCTGAGGAGTTCGCCCCGGCCCGGCGCGCCGCGATCAGGCGCGAGGTGCGACGCGACCTGGGCCTCGCGGACGATGCCTTCGTCGTCGGGTCAGTGCTGCGGCTGGCCCCGCAGAAGGCGCCCGAGGTGCTGGTCCGGGCGGCGGCGGTCGTCGCGTCCGCGCAGCCGCACGTGAGGTGGGTGATCGTGGGCGGCGGCCCGCTGGAGGCCCGGGTGCGCGGGCTGGTCGATGCCCTCGGCCTGGGCGAGCCCGCGCTGCTGGTGGGGCCGCGCCGCGATGTGCCGCGCCTGCTGCAGGCGTTCGACGCCTTCGCGCTGTCGAGCGCGTGGGAGCCCTTCGGCCTCGTCTACCTCGAAGCCGCGGCAGCAGGCCTGCCCGTCGTGGGCACGCGGGTGGATGGCGCGCCCGAGGCGGTCGCCGACGGGGTCAACGGCGTCCTCGTGCCGCCCGGCAGGCCCGACCTGTTGGCCCAGGCCATCGCCGGCCTGGTCAACAACCCGGCCCTGGCGCGAGCCATGGGCGCGGCCGGCGTCGAGCACGCGCGACAGTTCACCCACGAGCGCTTCGTCGCCGAGATCGGCGCCATCTACGAGCGCCTGCTCGCCCGGCAACGCGAGGGCGCTCAGAGATAGCCGAGGCCGCGCAGCCGTTCGGTCACGCGAGGATCGGCGGCATCGCCCCCCCCCGGCCCGCCGCGCAGCGTGGCCGCGTCGTCGAACCTGACCTCCGGCGCCTCGCGGAAGATCCCCTCCACCACGCGGCCATCGCAGTACCTGGGCACCGGCAGTCCCGCGAGGTGCAGCAGCGTGGGGGCGATGTCCTCGACGCGCGCACCCGCGACCGTACCGCCCCGGTTGACGCCGTCGCCCGCGGCCAGCAGCACGCCGTCGCCCCGGTGCCCGCCGGTGTGAAGCTGGTCGCCCTCGGCGTGCGTGACCGTGATGTCGCCGCAACGCAGCCCCGCCAGCGGCGGCAGGTCCTCGCGCCAGCGCATCAGCAGGTCGGGCGCGAGTGCGACGTACGGGCCCGCGTAGACGTCTCCACGCCGGGCGATGTCCTCCAGCACCGGCACACCCGTGGCGGGATCGACGCAGTCCGCCAGCAGCCCGCACAACTCCGCGACGGCGTCGGCCACGTCCTCCGCGTCCAGCGCGCCCTCGGGCTCGCGGCCGCGCACGTTGAGCGCGATGTCCGTACGCCCACCGTGAGCGATGGTGAACGCGCGTGTGCGCGCCCAGGTGACATCGCCGACCAGCATCGAGCCGGCGATGTCACGGCCGGTGCGTGCCGCCAGGCGGTGTTTCACGCCCGCGGGCAGCAGCCGCCCCGCCGCCTGCGCGATCCCGCGCAGGCGCGAGCGCTTCCGCACCTGCCAGCCCAGCGCGTCAAGTACGCCCGGCAGGAAAAGGTGACCGCGATGCTCGACGCCGACCCCATGGTCGGAGACCACCAGCACCACGTCGGGGCGGGCCGCGTCGAGCAGCGCGGGGATGGCCCGGTCGATCTCCTGGTAAGCCGCGAGCACGACGTCGCCCACGGTCGCCCGCGCGCCCGCGCCGTGAGCCGGGTGCGCGGGGTCGGTGAGGTGCCACAGGTAGTGCTGGGCCGCGTCGGTGTCCGCGAACACGACGGCCATCAGGTCCCAGCGCTCGCGTGCCAGCAGGTGGCGCGCAATCTCCGCCTTACGGTGCAGGCTGCGCAGGATGCGGTCACGCGTGGCGGCAAGCCGACCGGTCGCGACCAGCCGCTGCACGTCCGAGTGCAGCGGGTAGTCGCCGAAGCGCACCGCCAGTTCTCCGGCCAGCTCAGGGGGACAGGTGAAGCCGGGCGCGCGCGCCGAGGGCGTGAGCCAGCCGGCCACCTGGAGGCCGTTCACCGCATCGGCCGGCCAGGTGCACGGGACGTTGAGCACCGCGGTCCGCAGGCCGGCGCGCGAGGCGATGACCCACCACGGATCGGCGGCCCGCGCGCGCGCATCGCTCGGGCGGAAGCGGTAGCTACCGGGCAGGCGGTCAAAGAACCCGAAGACCCCATGTCGGCCCGGGCCGACACCCGTGGTGATGCTCGTCCACGCCGACGGGCTCATCATGTTGGGCGTGGAACGCAGCGGGCCGAGGCAGCCGCCGTCCCGCAGCCGTGCCAGCTCCGGCAGCTTCCCCTCGGCCATCCAGCGCGCCAGCCACGTGGGCGAGGCGCCGTCGATGCCGATGAGCAGCGTGCGCGTCATGCGTGCGCGTCCTCGCCCAGCAGCTCGAGGTAGACCCGCTCATAGGCGCGCACCATCTTGCGCACGTCATGGCGCTCCTCGACGTCGCGGCGCGCCGCCCGGCCGATCTCCCGCGCGCGCTCGGGCCGCGCCAGCAGCTCGAGCACCGCGGCGGCGATGGCGTCCACGTCGCCCTCCGGCACCACGATGCCCGACCGCCCGTGCTCGACTCCCGCGGCTGCGGCCGGCGTCACGACGACGGGGCGCGCGGCGGCCATCGCCTCCAGCACCGCGCCCGGCTGGCCTTCGTGGTTCGACGCGAGCGCGAACACGTCACAGGCGGCCAGCAGCTCAGCGACATCGCTGCGCTGCCCCAGCAGATGCACCGCCTCCTCCACGCCCAGCTCACCGGAGAGCGCGCGCAGCTCGCCCGGATGGTCCCCGGGATCGGTGTCCGATCTCCCGCCGGCGATCAGCAGCCGCGCGTCACGGTGGGCGGCGACAATGCGGGGCAGCGCCCGGATGAGCAGGCCGAAGCCCTTGCGCGCCATCAGAATGCCCACGGACAGGATGATCGGGGCGCCGGCCGGGATGCCCAACTCGGCACGAACCGCGGAGCCGTCGCCACCGGGCGTGAAGCGCTCGAGGTCCACGGCATTCGCGATGACCGTCGCACGCCGCATGAGCTGTCGCGCGCGCGGCTGCGCGGCGAAGCTGTCCTCGGTCAACGGCACGATGCGCGTGGCGTAGTGCTCGGCCAGGCGCACCACCATCGGCGGCAACTGCTCCCGGATGCGCACATTCCACACGGCCGGCACGCGGGCCAGCCGCGCTCCCGGTCCCGCCAGCACCGCCGCGCGCGTCTGATTGCAGTGCAGCAGGCGCACGTCGCGCTCGCGCAGCCAGGCGCTCATGCGGCTCGCGTAGCGCCGCAGCGACCACGCCGCGCGCAGCTTCATCACCACGCTCGTCCGCACCAGCCGCCGGCCGAACTGGTCGAGGGGCGGATCGGGGGGCAGCACCTCGACCGGGCAATCGAGCGCACGCAGGCCCTCCACCAGCGCCCCGTCCATCGGAAGCACAGCGATCGGCTCGAAGCGTTCGCGGTCGAGGCGGCGCACGATCTCGCACAGCATCATGCCCGCGCCATGCATCGTCGCGTAGGCGTCGCAGAGGGCGATGCGAGCCGGAGGCCTGCGCGCGCCCATCACAGGTAACCCAACGCGCCGAGTTCGCGTTCGATGCGCGCACGCTCCGCGTCCGAGTACCGACCTGACCGCTCAGCCTCCGTCACGTCGACCGCCTCGCGGCCGGGTGCGTGCACGCGGAGCGCATCGCGCGTGAACGCCTCGGAGAGCACTCGCCCGTCCATGTACTCCGGCACCGGCTGACCGAGCAGGTGCATGACCGTCGGTGCGACGTCCTCGATGCGCGCGCACTGCAGGGCGCGGCCGACGCGTACTCCTCGTCCGTGCAGGCAGACGAGGCCATCGAGCCGGTGCGTGGCCTGGCGGAGCGACGGGCCGAAGGTCGCGCCGGCCAGCTCGCCCGGCAGGGGGCCCGCGGGCGTGAACTCGCTGAGGATCTCCCGGCGGTAGCCGCGCGTCACCGCCAGCAGGTCGGGGGCGTCATCATTGCGCGCGCCGTGCAGCTCTGCGTCGCGCAGCGGCGCAGACATCACGCGTTCGCCCGTGCGCGGATCGCGCATCTCCAGGAGCGCCTGAGCGATCTCGTCGGCCAGCGCATCGGCCCGTGCTTCGGACACGGTGCCGTGCGCGAAGCGCCCCGAGCGATGGACCAAGATGGCGCCGTAGTCGCTCCAGCAGAACGCCTGGGTGCGCGGCCAGTCAACGACCTCGGCCAGCACCTGCGAGAGCATGCGCCGCCGCCGAACCGCGAGGCGACCGCGCAGCCGCTCACGGACGGACAGCGGCAGCGCCTGCCCGAGACGCAGCGCCAGGCCGCGCAGCCCCCGCCGGGGGGACGAGGTGCGCAGGCGCAGCCAGCCGTGATCGGCCAGCCAGCGGTTGAGGTTGATCCCCCCCTCGCACGGCCCCGCGCCGTGGTCGGACGCCACTATCACCGTCGTTCGCTCCCCCGCGAGTTCCTCGACCGTGCGCGCGATCTGCTCGTCCACGCGGCGGTAGGTGTGCAGCAGCAGATCGTCCACGCGCCGGCCGTCGGTCGTTGTGACCGAGCGGTCGCGCCAGAACCAATGCTGCACCTGGTCGGTGAGCGTGAACACCATCGCCAGCACGTCCGCTGCGTGCTCGCGGCATAGATGGCGGGCGATCACACCCAGGCGCTGGATGCCGCCATCGAGACGGCCCAGCTCGTAGGCATCGCGCCGCGGGGGGATGGCCTTGTCGAAGTACCTCCCGAAGCGCGCGCACAGCGCCTCGAAGAGGCCCGGCGGGTGTGCGATCTCCGGCCCGAAGGCGGGCGCGTCAAGGCCGGACAGCCAGAAGCCGCTGACGGGGCGCGGCGGCCACGTCCACGGCATGTTGATGACGCCGACGCGGGCGCCCCGGGCCGAGAGCAGCTCGAGGAACGTGGGTAGCGACAGCGCGCCGCCGCTCAGGAACTCCGGCGCGTAGTCGTCGCGGGGGATGCGCAGGAAGCCATGGATGCCATGGCGCGCGGGGCTGCAGCCCGTCAGCAGACTCGACCACGCGACCGGCGTCAGCGGTGGCTGCGTGGAACGCAGCGGCCCGCTCGCGCCGCCGGCGAGCAACGCGCCCAACGCGGGCAGCTCTCCGGCGGCTACCCACGGCCCGATGAGGTCCAGCGTCCCCCCGTCGATCCCGATGAGGATGACGGCGGGCGCGTGCCTCACTGCTCGCTCACATCCGAACCGGCGACCGTGCGGATGAAGGCGCGCCCACTGTCCTCGATGGCCGCCTCGATAGTGAAATGCCGGCCGACCAGCTCATGGAGCTGCGCCGCGGTGAAGCTGAAGGTGTGCGTGTCCCGCGCCTTGGGCTCGGCGGAGAATGCGCCGGCGAGGGTGCGCAGCAGGCCACCGCGCGGCTTCTCTTCCGCCAGGCCCAGCAGCAGCCCGAAGCGTCCGCCTGGCGTAAGCACGCGCCGCGTCTCAGCCAGCACCTGCTCGGGATCGTTGCAGTGATCGAGCGCCCCCAGCATCAGCACCACGTCGAAGCTGCCGTCGGCGAAAGGAAGCACCTCCCCCACCCCCTGCACGAGCGACACCGGGCGCGACGGGCGCGGCATCTGCTCGGGCGCCTGCCCCGTGTCGGGCGCCCTGCCCCCACGGAGCGGGTCGATGCCGATGTACGTGCAGTCGTCGGGCAGCAGGTCGGCGACGTGCCCGGTGCCTGCGCCCACGTCGAGGCAGGTGAACATGCCTGCCGGCAGCTCACAGAACTCGATGAAGCGCGAGTGCATCGCGGCGGCGGTCTCGCGGCGACTGCGCGCAGCCTCGGGATCCGACCATGCGCTGTCGCGCCACTGCAGGAACGCATCCATCGCGGCGCGCCAGCTCTCCCAGTGGGCGTCTGCCGCGCGCAGGCTGGAGGCCACCTGCTCGGGCATGAGGCTGGGGATGTCATCGACGACCCGGTACCAGCGCTTGCAGTCCGAGCACCCCAGGCTGCCGCGCGCCACGACGTCGCCGCGGGCCTGCTCCACGTCCAGCCGCAGCGGCGCCCCTCCGCACACGGGACAGACCAACACCGCGAGCAGCTCCTCTGCCAGCATCGCAGTCACCCCTGATCGATGTATCCCAGCGAACGCAGGCGGCTGAGCACGATGCCATCGGCGTCGCCGGCCGCGGCAGCGCCATCCGCGTCCTCCAGGTGTTTCACCGCGTCCCGGCGCACCTCCTTCGCCGCATCCGCGGTGAGCAGTTCCACCATGACGTCGCCGTCCATGTACGTCGGCACGGCACAACCCGCCAGGTGCAGCACGGTCGGCGCGACGTCGCAGATCGACTGCGGTGGGCAGTCGCCACCCGCACGGAAGCTCGGCCCCGCGGCCAGCAGCGTGCCGTGGGGATGGTGCGCGCCCGTGGGCAGCTCAGGCGGCGACGGATGCACGATGGTCCGACCCCGCCAGGCCAGGGCGCGCACGATACGCCCATGCCGCCAGCGCACCAGCAGATCGGGCATGATGTCCGCGTACGGGCCATGGAAGGCCTCCGCCCCGCGCACCACCGCCCCGACCACCGGCTCGCCGCCGTCCGCGTCTCGCAACGAGCGCAGCTCGCCCTCCATCTCCGCCAGCAGCGCCTCGCAGTCGGCGCCCGGCGTCACCGATCCATCGGGCCAGCGCCCGCGCTCGTTGATGAACACGTGGCCGGTCTCCGTCCACGCACGCGTGCGCGGCCAGTCCGCGGCCACGCCGCGCACGCCTGCCTGCGCCCGCGTCTGCAGGCCGGGCATGCGCGCGCGCAAAGCCACCTTAACGCGCGCGGGCGCGTGCCGCCGCGCCAGTCCGAAGCCGACCACGGCAAGGCGATCGATGACCCGGCGCGGCAGCGACCGCCGGCGCGGCACCAGGTAGCCCGCCGCGACCAGCCACGGCCGCAGCAGCACCTGGGCGCCCGAGTTCGGCGCCTGCCCATGATCGGACACGATCATCACTTCCGCATCGTCCCCCGCGGCCCCGAGCAGCGCGGCCACCTGCGCATCGGCGGCCTGGTAGACGGCCAGCAGGTCGTCGCGCCAGCGCTCCGCCAGAGCGGGGTCGTGACAGGGGTGCAGCTCGTCAAGGATGTGCCAGCACCAGTGCTGAAGCGAGTCACACTCGGTGAACACCACCGCCGCCACGTCGGGCCGGCGCCGCTCGATCAGGCGGCACGCGACCTCACCCTTGACGTTGATGCCATGCGTCGCCGCCCGTGCGGCCTGGCCGAACTCACCGCGCGAGGCATGGCGGCGCACGTCGGCGTGGATCGGGTAGTCGCCGGCGATGCGTCCCACCTCCGCCGCCAGCTCCGGCGGGTGAGCGAAGCCGGGCGATGTCGGCGATGGGCACAGCCAGCCCGCGAGCACGATGCCGTTGACCGGCTCGGCCGGATAGCTCACCGGCACGTTGAGGGCGGCAACGGTGGCGCCGGCCTCCGACAGCAGCGACCAGATGCTGCGGCAGCGGCGGGCGCGCGCATCGATCTGCTCGACGCCGTAGCTGCCACGCACGGGGTTGGTGAAGTGCAGGATGCCGTGCACGCCGGGGTTCACGCCGGTCATCATCGACGTCCACGCCGAGGCGCTCTGATAGTTCGGGGTCGAGCGCAGCACCCCCAGGCAGCCGCGCCGCGCCATGCCCGCCAGGGTCGGCATCCGGCCCTCCGCCATCAGGCGCCGCAGCAGCGTCGGCGGCAGGCCGTCGATGCCGATGATCAGCACGCGCGGCATCTCAGTACTCCCAGTCGAGCGTGCGCAGGTGGTCGCGGACGACGCGCGCGGTCTCCGTGGCGCGCCCCGGGTCCTCGATGATACGCGGCATCTCGCGCTGCAGCAGGCGCACGGGATGCTCCTCGAGGTGCGAGCGGCGGAACGCCTCGTCGAGCACCCGCCCCTCGAAGTACGCGGGCACGGGCTCGCCGCACAGATGTACGACCGTGGCGGCCAGGTCCTCCACCTTCGCCCCCTCGATGCGCACGCCTCGCCGCAGGCCGCCGCCCGCAGCGATGAGCACGCCCTCCTCGCCGGCCGCGCCGCTGGGTACCCGGCCCGACGGCGGGCGCGCGATCTTCACCCGGCCGTCGCGGCTGCCGGTGACCGTCAATCCCTCGACCACCCGGCTGTTGTCCCAGCGCGCGATAATGTGCGGGATGCGCGCCAGGTAGGGCCCGGAGCATACCTGGTCGCGCAGCCGCACCCAGCGCAGCGGACGCCGGCCGGTGGCCGGATCGATACACGTCTGCAGCGCCGAGGTGATGCGCACTGTGAGCTGGTCGAGCTGGGCGGCGCTCGCAACGCCGGAGGGGAACTCGTCCTCAGTGTTCACGTAGAGGCTACCCCCTGGCGCGGGGATGACCCAGGTCCGCTCGTAGTCCAACCACGGGTCGCCGTCGGTCAGCCGCGAGGGCGCCTCATTTTCGGCCGGCAGCGGCACCAGCTCCGCCAGCCGCCCCGGCAGCATCGCGTGCAGGAAGTCGAGCACGCCGTCGATGGTGCCGCCCATCCACGAGGTCAGCCCGTGCCACAGGCCGCCGGCGGCCGAACGTCCAACCAGCAGCTCGAGGTGCGCCATCAGCTCGGGCACGCACAGCGCCGCGCGCGAGTTCAGCCCGACGCCGTAGGTGGAGATGACCAGCACGGTATCCTCCGGGCCGAGGCCCCGGATGAGCCGGGACACGGCCGCGTCCACCGCCGCATGCATGGCCGGGATCACGCCGTCCTGAGAGGCGGGCACCTCATCGCGATGCTCGGGGTGCGCGGGGTCGGCGAGGTGCCAGAACCACCGCAGGACGCGGTCCAGCTCGGTGAGATTCACCGCCAGCATGTCCCACCGACGGTCGGCCAGCAACTCCTCCGCCAGCGCGCACTTGGCGTTCATGGCCTCGACCGCACGCTCCAGGCCCGCGTCGTAGCGCCCGGACGCGGCCCAGGGGCCAAGCTGCACCGCCAGCGGGACATCCTTGAGCCGCCGAGCGGCCATGCCCGCCACCTTGCGCGGGTGCGCGAAGCCCTCCGCGTCCAGCGACGGCGCCAGCCACCCGGAGATCGTGGTCCACTCGGCCTCGCGCGCCGGGTAGGTCATCGGCACGAAGACAGTGCCGACCTCAAGTCCGCGTTCGGTCAGTATCTGCGACAGCGTGGGCGCCCGCAGCATCCGCGAGTGCGGCGCCTGCCACTCGTAGCTCTCGGGCGCGAGCGTGCGCAGGTCCCAGGCGCCGTGCATCCCGGGGTTCACGCCCGTCAGGAAGCTCGACCATGCGGACACCGGGCTGGCGTTGGCCGACGACTCGACGCGGCCGTACACGCCGTGGCGCATGAGCGCCCGCAGCGTGGGCATGTGCCCGGTCGAGGTCATGCGCTCGATCAGGTCGGGGTTGGCCCCATCGATGCCGATCACCAGGAGCATGGCACTGCGGCACGCCCGCCCTGGGCCGCCGCTCTTCCTCCGCGCGTGATGGTCAGACTCCTCGTGTGTCCATGTCCGCGGGCGGGTAGTACGCCGCGCCACTGCGGGCCGCGCCGCAGGTCACGACGCCCAGCACCGCCATCCCTCGCTCCCGCGCCAGCGCCAGCATCCTGCGCGCATCCGGGGAGGCGGTGCGCCGCAGGTCGATGCACAGCACCAGCACCATCCCGTCAGCCGGCCCCGCGTCCAGCAGGCCCTGCAGTCCCGCCGCCACGGTGAGAGGCAGGTCGCCGGCACTTGCCCGCAGTGCCTCGGCCACCTGCGCGGCCTCTTCATCCACAGACGCGATCACCGCTCCCGCCAGCTCGTCCTGAGGCGCCGCTCGGATCTGCGCCAGCACCGCACGCACGGACTCCGGCGCGCCATCCTCCCGCCAGCCACGCCGCAGCGTCGCGATCACGGGCGCTCCCAGCACGCGCGCCGCACGCTCCGGGTCGTGCAGGCGCTGGTCCATATGCTCGGCCACGCCCACCGCCAGCAGGCCCAGCAGCAGCCCCGCCGCGATCCCCGCCGCCAGGCTCACCAGCCGCTTCGGCCGCACCGGCTCGTCCGGCGTGATGGCCGGCTCGATCAGCCGCGAGGCCGGTGACTTGGCGCGCTCGGCGATCTCGTACTCCTGCTCGCGCTCCTTGAGCGCCAGATAGATACGCTCGAGCAGCTCGATCTCCCGTTGCACGCGCAGCAGCCCCACCTGCTCCGCGGGCAGGTCGGACAGCCCGGCCTCGACGCGCTCCGCCGACGCGCGTAACACACGCAGCGACTCGCGCGCGGCCATCGTCTCCCCCTGTGCCATCACCAGCTCCTGCATCAGCTCCTGCGCGACCGGGTTCACCGCTTCCTGTCGCGAGCCGACGACCTCCACCGACACCGCCGCCAGGCGCGCGCGCAGCTCGTCAACGCTGGCCGTCGCGCGCCGTACCGGCATGCTCTCCGCCGCGTACTCCTCGAGCAGCCCGGAGCGCTCGGCCTCGGCCTGCGCCAGCGCAGTCTGCAGCTCCACGATCTCCGGGTTGCGCATGGTCGTGGTCGCCTGCTCGATGCGCTCGTCGATACCCCGCAGGCGTTCAGTCAGCTCATCCTGCATGGCCTGGCGCGCGTTCATCGTCGACTCCGCCAGCGCCGCCTGCTCGTTGAGCCGCACCAGCAGCGCCACCTGCTGGCGCGCGGATTCATCGAGCATGATCGTCCCCGCGTGCTCGCCGAAGGCCTGCAGTGACGCCTCCGCCTCCGCCAGCCGCACCTCGACGCGCTCGATCTCGTCCTCGATGTACCGCCGCGTGCGTCGCGTGGCCGCCTGCGCGTCGGCGAGGCTGCGCCCCAGATACGCCAGCACCAGCGCGTTCACGAAGTCGCGCGCCAGCTCGCCGTCCGCGGCGTCGCAGCGCACCTCGATCAGGTCGGAGTCCTCCACGGTCCCCACATAGAGCGTCTCCACCAGCGCCTGGTGGCGCTCCGACCACCGCGTCGGCGGCGGCTGCGGCCCCAGCTCCGCCAGCACGCCCGGCAGGCGTTCGACCAGCTCTTCGACATCGCCCGACGGATCCAGCGACGCCAGCAGCTCCGGCCGCTCGAGCATCAGCCCGTACGCCGCCTGCAGCGACGGCCGGCTGCCGATGATCTGCACCTGTGTCGCCCGGTCCGCCCCGCCCAGGGCCGACACCGGCTCCCCCAGCATGGACAGCAGCGGCGCCGCCGCCGACAACACCGACGCACGCGCATCCTGCTCGCTGGTCACCACCACGGTCGCCCGCGCCCGCCAGGTCGGCGTGGCCAGCAGCACATGGGCGATCGCCCCACCGACGCATAGTCCCAGCACGCCCAGCAGCACCCACCGCCGCCGCCAGAGCAGCCGCAGGTGGTCGCGCGTGGTCATAGGCTCGCAGCGGTCATCGCCCATGGCGACTCAGAACAGCAGGCGCAGCACGCCGGTGATGCCCAGCAGCGCGCGGATCGCCTCGTCCCGCGTGACCTCCTTCCGGGAGGGCACGAAGACGATGTCGCCCGGTGCCAGCAGTGGGTTCTCGACCTCGGCGTCGCCGCGTAGCAGCTCCTGGGCGTTGATGAAGACCATATCCGGCTCGCCCTCGGTACGCCGCCACAGGATCGTCTCCGTCGGCCGCGAGCCGTCCTGCGACCAGCCGCCGGCGGCGGCCAGCGCATCCATCAGCGTCATCCCCGGTTCCAGCGCGAAGAGCCCCGGGTGCACCACCGTGCCCAGCACTGCGACGCGATCGACCTCGCGCGGCAGGATCAGCGTGTCACCGTCGGCCAGCGCCGGATCGTCGGCCGCCGCGCCCTGCAGCAGCGCCTCCAGGTCCACCGCCTCCGAGGACCCGTCGCGCCGCACCAGCACCGCCGCCGCCAGTCGCGCGTCCTCCGCCACGCCGCGCGCCAACGCCACGGCATCAGACACGCGCGCGCCCTCGTCGAAGTCGTAGCGGCCGGGCGCGTCGAAGGCCCCGACGACCGTCACCCGGCGCGTCACCTCGGGTACCACGACCAGGTCGCCGGGCTCGAGCGCCGGGTTGTCGGCCACCTGCCCACGCTCGACGATCGCCGCCAGGTCGAGGTCGAGCTGCGTGCCGTCGGCGCGCACCAGCGAGCCGACGTCCGCCGCCCCCGGTACCAGACCACCGGCCGCGGCCAGCACATCCGCCACGCGATCGCCCGCCTCCGACGGGTAGCGCCCGGGCGCCCCGACCCGCCCGACCACGCTCACCAGAAACTGCGCGCTGACCACGAGCGTCTCACCGGGCGCGATGGTCGCCTGCCCCCCCATGGCGCCCGTCAGCGCCTCCTGCACGTCGATGCGCCGCTCAGCCCCGTCGGCGGCGATGATGACCCCGAAGCGCGGCGCGGCGGCCGGCGTCAGCCCGCCCGCGAGCGCGATGGCCTCGGCCACGGTCACCGGCTCGCGCACGCTCACGGCTCCCGGGGAGCGCACCGCGCCCACCACGTAGACCGGCTCGACGTGTCGGCGCACGAGCTGCACCGACACCTGCGGATCGCGCAGCTCCGCGCGCAGGGCCTCGCTGATGGTCGCGGCGACCTCGGCGATGGTGCGCCCGGCCACCTCGACCTCTCCCGCGACCGGCACGTTGATGCGCCCGTCGGGTCGTACCGTCGCGTTCTCGACGCTGAACTCGGGCTGGTAGAGCACGCGGACGGTGATGACGTCATCGACGCCCAGGCGGTAGGCGTCGTCCTGCTGCGCTGCGGCGAGCGCGCCCAGCGCGCAGATGGCGGCCGCGCACAGCAGCGCGACGGGCCTCAGCTTGTGCCGTCTGGTGGCGTCGAACATCTTGGCTTTCGTCCCATCACCGCGTTCGCGAGGACCTGAGTCTACCGGACGCCGCGCGCCGCGGCAAGTGCCGTCAGCGCAGCAGCCAGATCACGACGTTCCCGACCCACGCCACTGCGATGGTCGCCAGGAACACCTTGGGCGCGATGGGCCTGCGTAGCACCTCGGGCACCGCGGGCGTGCCGCGCACGAACGCCGCCAGTGCCCACGCCGCCCCCAGCCACGCGGCAACGTAGAGCGGCGGCCCGAGCAGGTGCGACCCGAACGCCGCCGCCACCTCGCCGCGCGCCATGTGCGCCATCGAGGTGGTCATCCCGCACATCGGGCACGGCAGGCCGGTCAGCATGTTGAAGATGCACGGCAGCAGCAGGAGCTGCGTGTGCGTGCCATGCCCCGACGCGTCGGGCGTGAGCAGCGCCGGGATTACGATGGTCGCCAGCGCCACGATCAGCGCCGCGGCGGCCTCGACGCGGTCGCCCGCGCGTCGGCGCTCTGCCGAAGAATCGACGGCCTTGGGCTCCTGCTCGTGCTCACATGCGGCCATGGTGAGTGCTTCTCCAGAGGGTCCGCCTGCGCCTCCGCGACAGCCGCGCGATGCTCTCACACCGGGGTCAGTCACCGCCCGCGGATGGCGCGCGCCACAGCTCCACGCGCACGAACGGGTACAGCCAGTCGCTGGCAGGCGGCCGCGAACGCTGCGACCAGTCCGACATGGCGCCGCCGAAGCTGCTGACCTCGTAGCCGGTCTGCGCCAGCGCGTCCATGAACGCGCGCGCCTCCGGGTCGTCGCCGCGCAGCGGCCCGTCGATCTCCCAGCCGGTCACCACCATCGCGGCGGGGCGCTCCAGCAGCAGCCGGTCGGGATCGAGCCCGAGCACCAGCAGGCCGCGCACCGGTCGCCGGTACTCGCGCCAGGTGGGGTTGCTGCACAGCGCCTCGCCGCCGTTGCAGTAATCGACCGGCGGCTGATAGAACCACGGTTCACTGATCAGGCCGAGTGTGCCATCGGACGGGACCTCGCGCTCGATGGCCTGCAGCGCCAACTCGCGCGCGTCCGGCAGCACCAGCTCGCGCAGCAGCCGCTGGTCGAGCACCGCCGCCCCCCACGCCGACGCCGCCAGCAGCGCAGTGATCGCCGCCGCCATCCCCCACGCGGGCAGCCGCCCGCGCACCATGGCGAAGAGGTCGTCGGAGACCAACCCGCCCGCCAGCACCGCGACCACCGGCACCAGCGCCATCTCGTAGCGCGCGTAACGCACTGCGGCGTTGCCGATGACCGCGAAGGCCACCAGGCCGAAGGCCAGCAGCACCGCCACCTCACGCCGTCCGACCGCGAGGCCCGACGCCAGCCCGACCGCGGACGCCGCGAGCATGATGAAGCCCGTGCCCAGCGCCAGGCCGCTGAGGTGGAAGAGCCACCCATTCGGCCAGGCCGCCATCATCCACGGATCATCGCCCGTGCGCATGTGCCCCATCTCGAAGGAGATGGAGCGCCAGGCCTCCGACCAGTCAAGGAACGTGTAGGGCGAGGTCAGCGCGAAGGCCGCGAGGGCGGCGATCGGAGGCAGCACGAGCGCGCCGATGGGCGGCCGATCCGCGCCGCCCCTGCGCGCGTCGGCGGACGTGATCACCCATGCGCTCAGCGGCGCGACCAGCACGAGCGCGCCCGAGTATTTCACGCTCGCCGCCAGGCCGCAGGCGACCCCCGCCCACACCGCGTTGCGCACCGTCATCACGCGCACCATGCGGACCGCCAGCAGCAGCGCCAGGGCCACGAAGAACGCGCCCGGAACATCGACCGTGGCGTAGTGCGAGTGCAGCACGTGCAACGGCGCCAGCGCCAGCAGCAACCCTGCCGCCAGGCCCGCGCGGTGGTTCCAGATCTCCCGCCCGAGGACGTAGGCCACCGCGACGGTCCCGACCCCGAGGATCACGGTGACCACGCGGGCGTCCAACGTCCACGCACGGATGGCCTCAGCCAGGACGGCTCCGCCGGGCACGGCCTGGCTGATGGACGCGAAGATCCCACCATGCGCCAGAGCGGCGGCGGCGCCGACCAGGTAGAGGTAGAGGCTGCCGTAGTTGAAGAAGTGCGGGTTCAGGTCGCCGAAGGCCATCGAGAAGGCGCCGCGCAGCGAGTGGAACTCGTCGGGGTGATACGAGAAGAGGTGCGTCGTATCCGGCAGCCCCCAGGTGATGCCGATCAGGCGCAGCGCGGCCGCCACCACCAGCACCAGCGCGAGCCCGGCAAAGCGCCACGCCCGCTCCGCGCTCCCCGACTGCGGCAGCGTCGCCCGCTCGTCCGCCATCCGGCCCTCCTGACGACACGGCGGCGCCCGGTGCGGGCGCCGCCGCATGTAGTGCTCACAGCGCGGCCGATCAGCCCGCCGAGTGCATGATGGCGTAGTGCGTGGTCGGCCCCCAGTTGCCCGCGCCATCGACCGCGCGCACGTGCATGAACCACAGGCCGGTCGTGACGTTCTCGAAGGCCTTGGCCGCCGTCGGCCCCAGCGACTGGGTCGGCGGCTCCGTCGCCGGCTCCTGGTCGAGCACGTAGCTGTAGCCGACGATGCCTGTAGTGTCGGTCGCCGTCCAGCGGAACACCGGCTTGACCGTGCCCACGGTGCCGATCACGAAGTTATCGAAGTTGGCGGTGGCGCCCTGCGGATTGTCGCGCGAGTTGCGGTCGCCAATGATGACCGCCTCGACGTTGATCGGCCCCCGGCGCTGGCGGCGCTTGAGCAGCGGCGCGATGTTGATCGACGCGTGGTGCCACCTGCCGTCCGCGCGCATGCCCGGGATGCGCCCGATCGAATCGCTGTCCGCGTCGGTCATGGCGATGGCCCACCACTGCCCGTTCATGTGCACCATCAGGTCAAGCTTCACGCCCGGGTCGAAGCGATAGTCGAAGGCGATCACCGGGAAGCGGTCGGCCGGGAAGGCGCGCGAGGTCACCAGCGCCTGCATGTGTCCGTTGGCCTGCTGCTGGGTCAACTTGATGCTGGCCTCGCCGCTGGCCGCGGTGGTGGTGTCGCGCGCCACGGCCGCGCCCTCGCGCCCGCCGCGATTCGACCACCCGTCCAGCCCGCTCTCGAAGGTCTGCGCCAGCAGCGAGCGGTGGGTGCTGCAGTCGATGTCGGCGATGGCGGGCGGCGTCCTGTCCTGCGAGTAGTCCATCACCCAGCTCCACGACGGCAGGCTCGCCACCGGGTTGCCGGCGTAGTCCGCGGCCTGCTTGAGCGCCACGTCCACCTGTTGGCCGTCGGGGAAGACCGTCGGCTCGGGCGATGTCTGCTCGCAGTTCCACACGAGCCGACCGCCGTCGGACCGGTAGGTCAGCCCGGAGTTGCTCACCGAGTAGTCCTTGCCGCCGACCGCGAGCACCACGCTGCCGGGGTCGATGCCGGCGATGCCCTCGTCCTTGAGCTGCAGGGCGATCTCCGACACCGCCGTGCGCGCGCCCGCGGCAGGCGAGGCCTGGGCCGCGATGGGCGCGGAGCTGTCGATGAGCAGCCGGCGGTGGGCGGTCGCGGACCAGTTGCCCGCCGAGTCGGCGGCGCGCACGTGCAGCCAGCCGTTCACGTCGCCCGGATCGGCATAGGCGACATGGTCGGCGGTGGTCAGCACGTTCGAGTCAAGTTCGGTGTTTGGCGACTGGTTGATGGCCCAGTTGACGCCCGCCAGCCCGCTGATGTCGTGCACCTGCCAGGACAGCGTCAGCGGTCGGGCGGCGGAGACGATCGGGATCAGCGAGAAGTCGTCGATGTGCCAGGTCTGGCCCGGGGCATTCTGCGTCCAGCCGCTGTCGGCCACCCACATCTGCAGCACCTTGTAGCCGGGGGCGTGCGGATCGCTGCGACGCAGCATATCGAACAGGTTGAACTCGGCGTAGTGCCACCGGTTGTCCGCGACCACGCCCGGGATCTCACCGATGCGCGGGTAGCTGCTGTCGGTATCGGTGAAGCGGATGGCCTTGCGCGTGCCGTTCACGTGCACCATCAGGTCCGCGCGCAGGCGCTCGGGAACCTTATAGGCGAAGCGCACCACGCGGTACTGGCCGGCGTCGAAGGCGGTCTTGCGGATGTAGGCGCCGAAGCTTCCGCCGCTGCTGGGGTTGTAGAGCTTGAGCGAATACTGTCCACTGGCGGCCGTGGTGGGGTCGCGGGTGAGGACCGCGCCGCCCTCGGCCCCCCAGTTGCTCCACTCGCCCATACCCTCCTCGAAGTCATCGTGCAGTATCGGCAGCTCGCCCACGGCAAGCAGCGGCGCCGGGGGCGCGGCATCGTCGATCTCCGGCCCGGCATTGAACGCCCACTTCTGCGGCGCCGCCATCGCCGCGCCGTTACGGTCTGCGGCGGCGAGCAGCGCCACCTCCACCGAGCCGCCGTCGGGGAAGCTGACCACGCGCGCGACATCGACCGTGAGCGTCTCGTACGCCGGGTCGAAGCGCACCGCCTCGTCGTCCACGCTCAGCTCGGTATCGCCGACCCTCACGCGAATGGTGGCCGGATCAACGCCCACGCCGCCCCGATCGCTGAGCGCGATGTCGATGGGCTCCCCGCCCGGCAGCGCGCCGCCGTCGGGGGTGATGGCCAGCACCGCCGGCGGCTGCGTGTCCACGGTCACCGCCAGTGTCTCGGTCTCGCCCCAGGCGCCGTCGGCAAGCTGTGGCCGGGCGTGCACGAACCAGCGCCCGTCCCCGGGTGCGGTCAGCGTCGCCTCACCGCTCTCGCTCGTGATCGCCTCAGCAGGGATCGCGTCGGCATTCTGATCGAGCGTGATGGCCCAGCCGGCGGGCTGCAACCCACCCGCGGCGCGCACCGCGACCTGCACCTCGGCCGGCGAAGCCGGGTGATAGAGCGCCAGATTGTCGAGCAGTATCCTGCTGCCCGCGTGGTTGCCCCCGAAGCCCGCGTCGATGTAGTCGCGCGAGCTGAGCGTGCCGATGAACAGGTCGCTGGCGAGCATGCGTCCGCCGGCGCCGAGGGCCTGCTCGGCGTAACCAAGCAGGTCGATCTCGGCGTGGTGCCAGGCGTCGTCGGCCTGCGCGCCGGGGACAACCCCGATCATGCGCGCCCCAGCCGAGGGCTCCAGTCCGCCGGTGAGCGCGATCTCGCACAGCTCGTTGTTGACGATCAGGTAGAGGTTGACCCGGGCGTCCGGCGACAGCCGGTAGTCGAAGGACAGTCGGGGCAGCTCGCGCAGGTCGATGCGACCCGCGTGCAGCGTCGCGGCGAAGGTGCCGCCGGCGTAGATGTTCACCAGCTTGGCACAGTGCGCGCTGCCGTTCGCGCCGGGGCCTGCGATGGTGACCATCGCGCCCTGCTCGGCGTCGCGGTTGGCCACGCCGCCCAGGTCGGTCTCGAAGTCGTTGAAGCGCGCCGGATGCGTGGTGCTGGCGAGCGTGGCATGGCGCTCATGCACCTGCTCGACGGGGCGCACCGCCAGGTGCTCCATCGGCACCGGATCGCGCGGGATCTGCTCGCTCTCGTAGTAGACCTTGATGCGTGACAGGATCAGGCCGTTGTCGCGGCCCCAGATGGCGATGCGGCCGCCGTCGAGCGGTTGGGGATCGGTGGCCTCGGCCACGACTCGTCCGTCCACGGAGAACTCGAGGCGGTCGCCCTGCTTGCGCACCCGCAGCATCCACCACTTGCGGTGGAACTCGTAGGTGCTGGGGAAGCCGTCCTCGAAGATCGGCAACATGGCGTCGGGGGCGCGGTTCTCGGCGAGCACCCGCGTGCCGCGCATGATGCGCGTGGAGCTGTTGAGGTCGCCGCCGAGGATGAAGCTGTAGCCGCTGTCGAGGTTCGCGCCATCACCGCAGATGGTGATGTTCATGTCGTTGGGATTGCGGTAGTTGCTCGCGCCCTGCATGACGCCCATCTTGAACGCGCAGTAGGCCTCAACCGTGATGTCCCCGACGAACTGGCGCTTGTTCCAGACCGCCGCGACGCCGTCCCTGGCGAAGCCGCCGAACCAGGACCACTGCGGGCTGCACGTCCAGCGGTTGGTCGTCTCCCACAGCCCGCCGGCGGCGGTCCAGTCGGTGGGCGGGTCGGAGAAGGTGTAATCGTAGACGTGGTCGGAGTAGATCTCCAACCCGCCGGGGTCCACCTGCAGGCCGGCGATGTCCAGCGCCAGGCGGTGCTCGTCAGTGGGCAGCACCCAGTCCGTGACCGTGTCGCCGAGCAGGCGCTGCTGGCGGGCGATCTCCTCGGCCACCGCCTCCAGCCCGGCGCGCGCCTGCGCGTGGTTGGGGCTGGCCTCCAGCACCGCATTGAAGGCCGCGCGCGCATCGCTCAGGCGCCCTTGCAGTCGCCGCACCTCGCCCAGCCAGTAGCGCGACTCGACCGAGGTGGGCTTGGCGTCAAGCACCAACTGGAACTGCGCCACCGCGCCGTCAAAGTCCCCCAGCTCCACCCGCGACCGCCCCAGCCAGAAGTGCGCCGGGAGGTCGTCGGGCGTCTCGGCAACGATCGTCTCGAGCATCCTGGCCGCCTCGGCGCTCTTGCCGGCGGACAGCAGATCCGTCGCCTCGGAGATCGAAGCCGCTCCGGCCGACGCCCAACAGGCCGCAAGCAAGCCAGCGGCGATGGCCGCCACGGTCAGTGCGCGCAGTGAACGCCTGCTGCTCATCGTGTCATCCCTCGATGCGTGGCGCGCCCGGCGCGTCAGAGCTTCTCGTTGAACACCACCGAACCGTCGATCACTACCACCGCCCAGGTGCCCCGGCGCTCGAAGCGCACCGGGCAGGGCTCGCTCGCCACCTCATAGGTGGTCTGCCCCACCTGCTCCTCGCCATGCAGCAGCGTCAGCTCCAGCGTCTTCGACCCCTGCTGAGCGGCAATCACCAGCGTCAGCCCCGCCTGCGGATCATCCGGCTCGGTGTCGAGGCGCAGGCGCACCTCGCCCGTCACCTGTCCCACCCGCGGGATGTCGAAGACGATGCTCTTGTCGCCGTAGTAGTCGCCCTTGGTCCACCACGTGCCGCCGTCATCCTCGGGCTTGATCCACGGCGCGCGCGTGCTCGCCCACTCGACCATCTCCGGGTGCTCATCGCTCTCGGCGAACTCCTTGGCTACGCGGGCGATACGCCGCGGCGGCAGCATGGTCAGGTAGACGTTATCGAACACACCCGCACCCCCGCCATCGGCGTAGAGGCCGATCAGCCCCCCCGTCGCGTCCACGTCGAAGGCGTCGAGGATGCGTTTGTCATCAAGATACCCCGTCAGCAGGCCCTCGTCAACCACCAGTCGCGCGCGATGGGGCGCGCTGAAATCAACCGCCGCCGGCGTACTGGCCAGCACCGTCGCCTGCCCACCCTCGACGCGCACGAGCTGGGCCTGCCCCTCGTAGGGGACGCCCGAGCCGCGCCCGCCGATGCGCAGCGCGAAGTAGCGGCCTTCCACCCCGCAGGCGACCAGCCCGACGCCCGCCCTGCCGTCCACGGCGAGGTCGGCCGCGTGGGCGTAGCGACCCCACTCGCGTCTGCCCGTGAAGGCGACGGCGCCGGCGCCGGCGCCGCGCATCTTGCCGCCGTCAACGCGCCAGGTGCCGTTCTGCACCACCCAACGGCCGGGGCTGGACTGCTCGAAGTCGTCGGCGAGCACCTGCCAGTCCTCGATGACCACGCTGTCGAACGACGTGCCCGCGGAACCCTCGCAGTAGAGACCCGGCTGCCCCTGGCCGAAGAGGTCGGCGCGCGCGGCCAGCCGCGGCTCATCATCGACGAAGACCTGCACCAGTCCGTCGCACACGCGCAGCTCAAGCCGGTACCACTGGCCGGGGATGTGTCCGCCGCGGCCCTCCGCCAGCACCGACTGCCGCCCGCCCACCACCGCCACGAGCTGCAGCCGGTCGGCGTCCTCGGCCTCCGACAGCGCCGAGGTCCAGCGCGCTGCGATATAGTTCTCGGGGTTCTGGAAGTAGGCGACAAGCCCCAGCGTGTCGGTCTCAATCGGGCGCACAGCCGCAGCGATCGAGTAGTCGTTCCAGAACCAGTAGCCGGTGCAGGTGATCCCCGGGCCATCCGCGCTCCGGCCCAGATAGCTGAAGGCGTTGGCCGACTTGTCGGCCTCCATGCGATCGCTCTGCTCGTCCATGCGCAGCGACTGCAGCTTCCACGTGCCCTGCACGTCCTCCCACGTGCCCTGCACGGGCAGGTTGGGCAGGCGCTCGAACGGGTCGGTCATGTAGACGCCGCCGATGGGCTGCAACATGGGCTCGACGATCTCGCCTCCGGCCACCTGGTAGCCCACCGCGCCGGCGGGCAGGATCGAGTCCCACGCTCGGGCCAGCACCTCGCGGTCCACGATGACCTCGATGCGCCAGCCGTCGCGGCGCACGGTCAGCTCGAGGTCGCTGTCGGCCTCGAAGGGGCCGTGCGCCCGCCCGCGGCCGATGGCGACCGCGTTGCCGCCCGCGATGCGCTCGATGGTGGTGGCCCCGGGGGTCAGGCGCACGGCGTAGGTGTTGTCCGCGTCCTGGTGATCGATGGCGACCAGCAGACTCAGCGCCTGCGGGTCGGTGACGTGCAGCGTGCCGGCGAGGGCGTAGGGGCCCTCGACGGTGTCCTCCAGCATCGTGAGTTCGTCCTGGGCGTACACGGTAGCCACCGCGCTGAAGATGATCAGCGCGGTGGTAAAGGCCGCACATGCGAAGCCGGCCCCTGACCGGCGGCGGACCGTGCCTGTCATCGCGGAGTCATCGCACCCCTGCCGCAGGCCTACTGGGTCGGCCTGATGATGTACTGCGGCGTGCGCGTCTCCGCGCGCACCGGCACATAGCGGCTGTTATTGGTGAGCAGGAACTGATCGAGCTTGGCGCCATCCTCACGGTTCTGGAAGCGGATCACGTGCTGGCCGGCGGTGAGGGTGATGCGCGCGCCCTTCACCCAGTGCCAGCTCCCGTAGGTGCCGTCCTCACCGATGACCGTAGAGGGCGTGTTATCGACGATCACGAAGAACGAGTTGCCGCACGAGTCGTACCAGTTGGCGCGCGCCCACAGGGTGTAGGTGCCGGCCACGGGGACGTTGATCTTGAAGCGGGCATTGCCGTCATCGGCGGGCCCGGTCTCGGTGGTGGCGTGCGGGCGGCGCAGCGGGATGTGGATGTACGCCCCGCCTGAAGCCTGGGTGCTGCCCGTGGCCTTCGCCATCGAGGGCTTGATCGAGAAGTAGTCCTCGCCCTCCACGACGATCTTCACGGTGGCGGCCCACGCCAGCGAGGCGGCGACCAGCACGAGCGCGACGATGGTGGTCACTGCGATCAGACGACGCATTGTCAGTCCTCCCCGGGACTCTCGTCAGGTTGATCCGCTGCTGCTTCCGGGGGCCTGCCCCCGGCGAATCCGTGCAGATGGACGGATGCGATCATGGCGAAGATGAGAGCCCACACCAGGCTGCTCCCTCTGACGAACAGGCTCGACACAATGTTTACCAGAATGATGCCATAGACGCTGCCCAGCAGCCCCCAGCACACGCCCATCGACCAGTGGTCGCCGGCGTTGCGCCAGTTGTCCTCGGCGCGCCGCCAGAAGTGCCCGAGCCAGGCCATCAGCGCCACCAGGCCCAGGAAGCCCATCGAGCCGCCGACCACCAGGTACAGGTTGTTGGTATCGGGTTCGGTCTTCTTGGCGTTCGGCAGCATCCCGTAGTATTGCCCTTCGCCAATGTGCTTCTGGAATCCCCCCGTGCCCACGCCCAGCAGGAAGTTGTCGCTGATCATGCTCATCGCCGGCTGCCACTCCAGCCAGCGCTTCTTGATCAGCGGCGGTGGCTCCTCGCCCGGCATGCTCACCGTCTTGTGCACCTCGCCGCGCTCGATCGGGTCCACCACCTCACTGAACACCGCGGCCCGGTTCATCGGCAGAGCGCTGATGACCAGCGCCACGAATACCGCCGTGGCCAGCAGGTAGTAGCCCAGAGCGCGCAGGCCCTTCAGGGCGCTGAGTACCAGCAGGACCAGGGTCAGGCACCAGAGCTGCACCCCGGCGAGCATGGTGAGCACGCCAACGCCGATGATCAGCAGGAACCAGGCGCGGTGCAGTGTGTCCTGGGTCCAGATGGCCATGCCGTAAAGCAGCGGCAGTACCATTACGAGGAAGGCGCCGTAAACGTTGCGGTTGCCAAAGGTGCCACGCACCAGCATCGGGTCATCGACCGTGCAGTACTGCCACAGCGCGGCGAACACGGCGACCGTGGTGGCGATCGCCACCGCCTTGGCCGCCGCCACCAGCCGGTGCTGGCCGCGCAGCACGTCGGCGAAGAGCGCATAGACCGCCACGAAGTAGAGCACGATCTGCACGATCTCGACCGCCGCCGACTTCAGGCTGGTGGCACCCAGCGCCGACAGCACCGCCACCACCAGCAGCGCCCAGATGGCCGCGGGCGGCCGCACGATCTCCCCCCAGCGCCGCTCCAGCAGCACCGAGAGCAGCCACAGGCCGAATACCAGCGCCGCGAACAGGTCCGCGTAAAGGATGAACGGACCGTCCTTCGGATCGAGCGCGTACGAGAACTGGTTGGCCGCGACCAGGATCAGCGCCAGCACCAGCGGCCAGCACAGGTCGCGCAGCCGACGCCCGAATGAGCGTGGCGGGCCCGCGAAGGCCATGTCAGCCCATCCCCCCGACGTTACGCGCGATGGCCACGAGCAGCGCAAGGCCCACATAGGCCTGGGCCACCCCGCCCAGGCCGCGCATGTCCGACATCACCAGGCAGCCCAGCAGCAGCAGCGCGAACGACACCGTGCGGAAGGTCAACACCGCCATGCCGCTCGCCGCCGACAGGTCATAGACGTTGTGCAGGCCCAGCCACATGACGCCCCCGAGCGCGACCAGCAACAACGCCGCCGCGATGACCGCACCCGCAAAGGGCGTGCGCGCCAGGCGCTCGCGGCCGCCGATGGCCGCCTGCGCGGCCGCGAACAGCGCCACGATAACCACGCCCAGGTGCGCCAGGCTCGGCTCGAGCGCGCCCACCGGCCCGGCGCCCAGGCCGGCGAAACCCGGCAGGGAAGTGAGCTGCGGGTCGTAGGCCATGTGCAGCGCAGTGGCCGCCCCCAGGGCCAGCAGGGCGCGGACCGCGAGTGCCGCGGCGCGCCCGGTCAGCCCGACCACGCCCGCGATGAGCGTGGCCAGCCCGATCGCGGCGAAGGCCGCCCACTGCCCGCGGCTGAACCACCCCTCAGGCTGGATGGTCCAGGACGCCGAGAACGCGACCAGCAGCAGGCCGATGTGCCCGCCCACGGCCGGCCACCACGCGGGGCGTATGACATCGGGTTCGCGCAACTGCTCGGCGACCGCCATAGTTCACCTCAAGCCGCGGCCGGGGGCCCTGGGGCCCGGAGCCGCGGCGGGGACGGCCGGGTCGTCGGTGAGCGGATCACTCCGCGGGGCCAACCCCACGGGATCAGTGTATTAGAAAACCGTGCGGGCCAGAAGTTCCGCCGGCAAGCATTGTTGCGTCCGCAGATGGAACCGTCGCCCGAATGCCACGATGAGGGCGCACGTCATGTCGCGCCGCGGGGGAACCGCTGCCTGCAGGTCCGCCAGCGACGCGATCTGCTCAGGCTCCAGCCCGCACGGGTGAACCAGGCGCCACAGCGCCGGATCACACTGCACATTCACGGATACGCCATGATACGTTACCCATCCGCGCACCGCAACCCCGATGCTCGCGATCTTGCGCCCCGCCACCCACACGCCCGTGTACCCCGCCGCTCGCCCGCCCCTGCAGCCCAGGTCCGCCAGCGCGTCGATGACGGTGTCCTCGAGCGCGCGCAGGTACCAGTGCAGGTCGGTGCGATGTTCCCGCAGGTCGAGGATCGGGTAGGCGACCACCTGTCCGGGGCAGTGCACCGTCGCCCGCCCGCCGCGGCTGACGCGGTACGCGGGCACGCCGGCGGCCTCGGCCGCCGCCATCTCCACCTCGGGCAGCTCAGAGCCCGCTCCCACGGTGACCACCGCATCGTGCTCGCAGATGAGCAGACGGTCAGGCGCCTTGCCCGCCCGTCGCTCGGCGACCAGACGCCGCTGCAGATCCTCGGCGACCGCGTAGTCGATGCGCCCGAGGTCGAAGACCTCACACAGCCGATCGCTCATGCCGGCCGGTCCTCCACGAGCCGCTGATAGAGCGCGGCCAGCGTGCTCAGCATGCGTTCGCTCGAGTGCTCGCGCATGACCAGGTCGCGCCCGGCCTGCGCCATCGACGCCGACATGCCCTCCTCGTCGAGCGCCGCCACGATCGCACGCGCCAGGTCGGCCGGCGAGTCCGGCTGCGCCAGCCAGCCGGTGTGCCCCGGCGTAATGACATCGACGATGCCCGGGATCGCGCTGCCCACCACCGGCACCCCCACGGCCATCGCCTCGATGAGCGCGTAGGGCATGCCCTCCCAACGCGAGGGCATGACGAAGAGGTCGAGGGCATCGAGGATCCGCGGCACGTCGTCGCGCCGGCCCAGAAGGACCATGCGCCGTCCGAGGCCCAGGGCGGACGCGCGCGCGCGCAGCTCGTCCTCGAGCGGGCCCGACCCGACGATCACGAAGCTGGTGTGCGGCATCTGCTCGAGCACCAGCGGCGCCGCGTCGATGAGCAGATCGTGCGCCTTCTGCTCGACCAGCGCGCCCACGGTGCCCACCAGGCGATGGCGCTCGGGCAAGTCCAGCTCGGCGCGCACCCGATGACCCTCGCCGCGCGGGCGGAAGACGCGCAGGTCCACGCCGGTGCGCACCACCGCGGCCTTCCAGGGCGGCACGATGCGGTGGCGCACAGCCAGCTCGCGCTCGCTCTCGCAGGTGCACACCAGCAGGTCGGTGATGCGCCCGGCCAGGCGCTCGAGCACGCGGAAGAGCGAGCGCCGCGGCCGGCCCATGGCCATGGTGAAGGCGAAGGCGTGCGGGGAGTACACGCGCGCGGCCGGGTTGTGCGCCTGCCACGCGGCAACCCGCCCCAGCATCCCGGCCTTGGAGCTGTGCGCGTGGATGATGTCGAAGGGGTGATCGCGGAAGAAGCCGCGCAGCTCGCGCAAGGCCCGCAGGTCGCGGCGCAGGCACACCTGGCGCACCATGGGCACGACCACGACCGGCACGCCCGCCGCCTCGAGCGCCTCAACGTCGTGCGCGAACTCGGGGTCGCGCTCCAGCGACACGATGGCGGTCTGGGCGAAGCGTTCGGCGGGCAGCCCCAGGCAGACGTCCAGCAGATACTGGCGCGTGCCACCCGCAGTCGCCTCGAGGACGTGGGCGACGGTGATACGGCCGTCGGCGTCGGGCATCGCTCAGCGTCCCCCGAAGCGGCGGCCGATCTTCTCACGCAGGAAGCCGATGACCTGGCCCACCTCTTCGATGCGCAGGAGGGCGGCGCTGATCAGGTAGCTGACCGCCCCCACGCCCGTGCACACAGCGAGGAAGATCGCGCGCTCGATGCGGCCCGCGTCCACGACCATCCCGCCCAGCGCGTTCGACGCGAGGATCAGCACCACCACCATCACGCCCGTGGCGCAGGCCAGGCGCACGACGAAGGACGCGACCTCACTGCCGCGAATCGCCTCCAGACGCCGGCGCAGCATGGCGTAGAGGAGGATGACCTTGATGCCCTTCGAGGCCGTGAGCGCGAGCGCGATGATGCCCACATTGCGCTTGAGCACGTGCACGCCGAACCACGCGATCAGCACATGCAGGCCGGCGGCCGCGGCGCCCACATAGTTGGGCGTGGCGGTGTCGCCCAGCGCGAAATACCATTTGTCGAGGCTGCTCTCCACCGCGAAGAACGGGATGCCCGCCGCGTAGGGGATCAGCGCGCGCCGCACCACGAACGAGTCCTCCATGGTGAAGGCGCCCTCGCCCATGTACAGGAAGCGGATGGCCGGGAGCGCGAGGACGATGAGCCCGGCCGCCATGGGCACGAAGATAAAGGCCATCACGCGCGTCATCGACACCAGCGCGCGCGTGAACATCTCGCGGTTCTCGCGCGAGGCCCACTCGGAGACGAACGGGAAGACCACCAGGGCGACCGCGAGCGGGAGAATGAGGATGGGCGCGTCGGCGATCTTGCGCGCGAAATCGAGCGCGGTGTAGATGCCCTCGCCCGCGTCCACGCTGAAGCGGCTGTCGAAGTAGGTGCGCGCCGAGGACGCCAGCAGCCCGACCACCACGGGCGGCATCAGCCTGACCATGCGCACCACGTCGGGGTTGCGCAGGTTCAGCGTCACCCGATACATGCGCAGCTTGCGCCACAACGCCGGGAGTTGCACCAGCAGCCGCAGGGCGGCGCCGATGAGCACGCCGATGGCGGCGGCGCGCAGCGCCTGCGGCGACACGCCCACCCGGCCCTCGCTCGGTCCCATCCCCCACGCCGCCACCAACCCGAAGATCGTGATGGGCAGCACGATGCGCATCATGGCCTCGGCCAGCGCCGGCGCGGTGAAGCGCTTGTAGGAGTGCAGCGTCATCTCGGTCATCACCGACATGACCAGCAGCACCATCGCGGCCCCGGCGATACGCAGCAGGCTCACCGCCAGCGCCGCGGTGGACGCGTCCATGCCCGGCCAGCCCACGCGGATGATCTCTGGCGCGAAGCCGGTGCACAGCGCGGTGATCGCGAGCATGACCAGGAAGGCGACATTGGTCGAGGTGCTGAAGAAGCGCCACGCCTCCTCCTCGCGCCCTTTGTCGCGGTGCTGCACGAAGATCGGCAGGTAGGTGGGGCGCAGCAGCTTCTCGGCCTTGGTGTAGACGAGGATGATGACCGAGTTGTAGACCACCTTGAAGGCATCGAGCCCGCCCGACAACCCCCAGTAGTCGGACACCATCGCTTCCTTGACGTAGCCCGCGACCTTGCCCAGGAAGAGGAAGGCGCTGATGACGATGACCGCGCCGGTCATGCGCGCGCCCGCCTGCCGGTCCTGCTCGACGTGCCGGTCCTGTGTGTCGCTCACGCTGCACTCACCACGTGGGGGCGCGCAGTGCCCGCGCACTCACGCGTGACGACCGTGTCGGAGACGATGCCCGACCTGCGCGAGTGCACGGGGGCACGCGGCGCCCCGAGTTGTCACCGCCGGCGCGACATGACCGCCGTGAACAGGTCGGCCAGTTGCGCCGCATTTTCCCGCACGTCGAAGCGGGTGACCACGGCCATCCGCCCCTGCTCGACCACCTGCGCACGCAGCTCCTCGTCGAAGAGCATGCGCTCCATCTGCTCGGCCAGGTCCTCGGGATCGCCGGGCCGGGCGAGCAGGCCGGTCTGCTCGTGCACGATCAGTTCCGGGATCGCCGACACGCGCGTGCTCACCGCCGGCACGCCCAGCGCCAGCGCCTCGAGCAGCACGTTCGGCAGCCCGTCGCGGTCGCCGTCGCTGGCCACTACCGACGCCAGCACGAACACGGCCGCGCGCGGGAAGATGTCCATCAGCCGCTCGTGTGGCACCGCCCCGTCGAACTGCACGCACTCGCCCAGCGCCAGGCCGGTCGCCAGCCGCCGCAGGTCGTCCGCGTCCGGCCCGGAGCCCACGATGCGCAGCACGAACTCCACGCCGTGCTCCCGCAGGATCGCCGCCGCGCGCAGCAGGATTGGGAAGCCCTTCTTCTCCACCAGCCGCCCCACCGACAGGATCATCGGCGGCCCGTCCGCCGGCTCCGGATGCGGCGGCGGCATCAGCTCGACCACGTCCACGCCGTGGTAGATCAGGTTCAGCCGCCCGCCCGCCGACATCGGGTACCGCCGCCGCAGGTGCTCGAGGCCCACGTTGGTGCACACCGCCACGAACTCGGCCTCGCGCAGCTTGCGCTCGAGCAGCAGCGCCTCGTCGGTGAAGATGTCGCGCGCGTGCGCGGACATCGAGAACGCCGTCTCCAGCAGCAGCGCCAGCAGCAGCCCGACGGTCGCGGGCATCGACGCGAAGTGTGCGTGCACGTGCCGCGGACGCACCCCGCGCAGCGCGCACGCGAAGAACGCCGCCGCGAGCAGACTGCGCAGCAGCTCCCCCGTCGCGCTCGGCCGGCGCAGCGCGTTCGTGATGACGAACCACAGCGCGCCCGCGTAGCCGAGGGGCCGCGTGAACGCCGTGTGCAACTGTGCCAGCATCGAGCCCAGCGACAGCGGCGAGGCCCGGTGCACGACGTGGTCGGCCAGCGCGGCGGCGCGCTCATGCACCACGTCGTCGCCGGGCTCCAGCGACATGATGGCGATGCGCAGGCCGCGGCGCTCCAGCTCTTCGATCTCACGCAGGATGAAGGTCTCCGACAGCGACGGGAAGCTGCCGACCACGTACACCAGCCGCTCGCCCGCCCCGCCGCTACGCACCGGCCACCTCCGCGTAGACCGCCAGCACTCCACGCGCGTGCCGCTCCCAGGTATACTGCGCCGCGTACGCCGGGCCCTCGCGGGCCAGCGCCGCACGCGCCTCGTCATCGCTCAGCAGCCGCCGCAGCGTCTCCGCCAGGCCCTCCACCCCGGCTTCCAGCGCCACCACTTCAGCCGCCTCGCCCGCCACCTCAGGCAGCGCGCCGGCGTCGGAGATCACCGCCGCCGTCCCGCATACCATCGCCTCGAGCGGCGTCAGCCCGAAGCCCTCGTGAAGCGAGAACTGCACCAGCAGGTCGGCGCCCGTGTAAAGCGCCGCCAGCTCCTCCTGCGCCACCCAGTCGAGCCAGTGGATGCGCGCCGCCTGCGGGCTGTCCTGCATCGCCTGGCAGATCGCGTCACACTTCCAGCCGCGCTTGCCTGCGATCACCAGCGCGTGCGGCACATCGCCTGCGATCAGCTCGAAGGCCGCGATGACCGCCTCCAGGTTCTTGCGCGGCTCGACATTGCCCACGCACAGGAGGTAGCGCTGCGGCAGCCCGTGGCGCGCGCGCACACGCTCGACCTCGGCCGTCTCCGCCGGCCGGAACTGCGCGCCCACGCCCAGCGGGCAGACGTGCACGCGCGCCGCCTCGATGCCGAGCTGCTCGACCACCTCGCGCTTCGTCCACTGTGACTGCACGATGACCGCGTCGGCGCGTTCGGCGCTGCGCGTCATCACCAGCCGGTAATGCACCACGTTGTGCCACTGACACCACTCGGGATGGCACAGCGTGATCGCGTCATGGACGGTGACCACCGACCGCCCGTTCCAATCCAGTGGCAGCACCGACGCCGGGCCGTGGAGCACATCGGCGCCCGACGCCCGCACGCGCGCCGCCGCGACCGTCTGCTCGTAGAGCACGCGCCCCACCCGGCCCTGCGCCCACGCGGGCGCGCTCAGCACCGACATGCCCGGCGCCACCGGCAGGAGATCCTCGGCCCCCTGCGCCGCCAGCAGGCTGAAGCGCATGCCCCGGGGCCGGGCCTCGGCAAGCCCCTCGAGCAGCCCGGTCACGGTGCGCTCGACCCCCGACGGCTTCGCCGCCACCACCAGGCAGTCGATGGCGACGTGCACGTCCGCCCGCTGCGCCGGGGCCTCCCTCATCGCTCGCCGCGCGCCAGCGCCTCCTCGTACACGTCCTCGGTCAGCCGCGCCATGCGCTCGGCCGAGAACGCCTCGGTGATGCGCCGTCGGGCCGCCTCGCCCATGCGCGCCACGCCAGCGGGCCGGCCCAGCAGCTCGACCGCGCGGGCCGCCATCGCCTCGGCGTCGCCAGGCGGCGTCAGGATGCCGCTCACGCCATCCTCGATGATCTCCGCCGGGCCGCAGGCGTCGGCCGCGATGCACGGCACACCCAGGCTCATCGCCTCCATCACCACACGCCCCAGCGGCTCGTCGGCGGCCGCATGCAGCAGCAGGTCCATCACCGCCATCACCGACGCGATGTCCTCCCGGAAGCCCGTGAACACCGCGCGCTCTCCCAGGCTCAGGCTCGCGGCCAGCGCGCGCAGCTCGGCGACGTAGTCCCTGTGCTCCCCGAAGAGGTCGGCGCCCACGATCAGGAACCACGCGCGCGGGATCTGCGCGATGATGCGCGCCGCCGCCTCGATGAACAGGTCCTGGCGCTTCCACGGCACGAGCTGCCCCACGCTGCCGATGACCGGCGCGTCGTCCGGCAGGCCCAGCTCGGCGCGGACCTGCGCGGCGGGGCGGTTCGCGTGGAAACGCGCGGTGTCCACACCGTTGTACACCAGCGCGGTGCGCTCGCGCGCAGCAGGATGCGCGGCGGTCAGAGCGTCGGCGACGCACGCCGAGATCGCTACGATGCGCGTCGCGCGCGGGATGAGCCACCGGACCGTGCGCTCGGGCGCGCGTAGATCGCGGGCGTGCCACACCAGCGGCAGCCGCCGCACGCCTATCGCTGCGGCCAGGCCCGCGGTCAGGCTGTTCGCCGCCACCAGGTCGCAGCCCAGCTCCTGCGCCGCGACGCTCAGCTTCGCCGCCCAGCGCCGCAGCCGCAGCCACGTGCCCGCCGCCTGCCACGGATTCCGGGGCCGGGCCAGCCGCAGCGCGGGCATCGCGCTCACCGGCACGCCCAGCTCCGCCAGCTCGGACGCCAGCGGCCCCAGCGGCGCCGCCGCCGCCACCTGGAAGCGTGCGGGATCCAGATGCCGCACCAGCGTCAGCAGACTGTTCTCCGCACCGCTGATCTCCCCCACATGGTTGACCATCAGCACGCGCGGCCGGCGCGCGTCACTCGCCGCCATGGTCGCCCACCGCGCAGTAGCGCCGGGCCAGCCAGGTCAGGCTCGCCTCCATCACGTCATCTTCCCAGCCCAGCGAGTAGAAGGCGTGGTTCGCGCCCTCCACTACGTGATGGTTGAACTCCCGCCCGGCCTTGCGCGACAGCTCCCCGTAGTGCGCCAGCGCGCTGGGCGTGGTCGGGTCGTTGCCGCCGTAGATGAACAGCACCTCGCCGGGGAAGTCCACGAAGCGCCGGTGCCAGTCGATCTCGCGGTCGCTCTCGGAGCCCTCCTCGCCCGCGCCCCTGCCGCCGCTGCGAAGCACCTGCGCGATCATCTTCGGCTGCAGTCGCCCGGCGAAGAGCTTCGCCCAGGTCTCCCGGCGGAAGAGCTTGTGCAGGTACGTCGCGTAGATACTGCGCCGCTTGGCCGCGTCGGCCTCGGAGCGGTCGCCGCCCACGATCGGCGCCGACCACAGCACCAGGGAATCGATGCGCTCGTCCAGCACGCCGGCGCCGATGGCCACCTCGCTCCCCGAGCAGTCGCCGATCAACGCCACACGTTCCACGCCCGTTTCCTCGCAGACCATCGCCACCGCCGCGCGTGCGTCCTCGATCATGGTGGACAGCGTCGTGCCGGCCGCATCTCCCTCGCTGTCACCGCGCCCGCGAAAGTCGAAGCGCAGGCAGTGGAAGCCCCGATCGGCCGCGCGTCGTGCCATCTTGGTGAACATCTGATGCGGGCCGATGCGGTAGCCCGCCCAGCCGTGCAGGAACACCAGCGCGGCCCCGCACGGCTCCACGTCGGGCGTGTGCAGCACGCCGAGCACGCGCAGCCCCTGGCTCGGGAAGAACAGGTGCCTCTCTGTCGCCTGCGTAACCTCAGTCATGAGCCCGCGTCAGCCAGTCGATCGTCGCGGTGATGGTGGGTGATGCGTCGATGATGCCGATGCGCTGCCAGACCGGCTCCTGCCGCACCGCGACCGCCGTCCCGCGCGCGTAGGCATCCGCCAGCTTCTGCAGCGGCTCGGCCACGGTCTCGCGCGAGGTCAGGTTCACGATCAGTGCCCGCCCCGCGTATGTTCGCGGCCCGGCCAGCAGGTCCACGGCCGCAATCTGCTCGCGCAGGGCCTCGGGAACCTGGTAGCCGTCGAAGTCCACGGTGCCCTCACCCAGTGCATGGGCCTGCGCGGCCGCCCCCTCGCTCTCCTCGCCGCCCTCGTGGCGCGTTATCATCGCCTTGATCATCGAGCGCCGCAGGTTGTGCGTGATGTACGCGGCGCCGTCGACCACCGGCTCCCACAGCGCCAGGCAGGCGACGTCCTCGCGCTCCTCGGCCACCTGGGCGGCCAGCGTCGCCCCCAGCCGCAGGCCCAGCAGCCCGACCGCCTCGGCCTGGGCCTTGCCCGCCGCGCAGTCGAGCGCCGCCTGCAGGTCCGCGCGCCAGTCGTCGAGGTCGAAGCGCCCGAAGCTGCCGGGGCTGTCACCGCAGCCGCGCAGGTCGAAGCGCAGCGCCGCCCAGCCCGCCTCGGCGCAGGCGCGCGCGGCATCGACCATCGTGCGGTGCGCGCACTTCTTCTCCTCCGCGAACGGGTGGCAGAACACCAGCGCGCGCCCCGTCGCCTCGGCCGGCAGGTGCAGCACGCCGTGGAGGGACTCTCCCCCGCTGTCGATGGTCACCAGGCGCTCGTCGAGGGCGAGCATACTCTCAGCCTCGCTTCTGGTCCACGAACTCCGCGAGCGAGTTGACGGTGGCGAACAGGTCGACCGTGAAGTCGTCGTCCTCGAAGGAGATGCCGAACTGCTCCTCCATCCCCACCACGATCTCGAACAGGTTCACCGAGTCGATCTCGTAGCTCTCCATCAGGTTCTCGTCATCGGCGATCACGGCGGGATCGACGTCGAGGAACAGCCGCTCGACGATCATCTCCTTGATCTGCTGCTTCAGCTCGGCATCGGCCATGAACGACACTCCTTCGCGTGAGGCTCCCCCGGGTGCGGCCAGGCGGGCACTCAGTCGATGATGGGCGGGATCCCGGTCTGCTCGATCGGGCGCGTCTCCAGCGTCTGCCAGCGGCATTCCTCGTCCGGTGGCCCGTCCTCGGTCTCGAACACCTGCCGCCAGCGGCGCTTGAACTCCATCCCGTTGCGGATGGTCACGTACTTGTAGTTGACATCGGGCGAGTTGTCCGTGGTCACGCTCTCGTAGTGGTACATCTCGGCCACCGGGTCGTAGAGCACCGTCCAGCCGGCTTCGCGGGCGCGGTAGCAGAAGTCGAAGTCCTCGAACTGCGCCGGGTTGAAGACCTCGTCCAGCCCGCCGATCTGCGCAGGGACCTCCGCGCGCATGAGCCAGCAGGCGCTGATCAGGCACTGCACCTCGCGGCGCGCGTTGTGCTCGGGCGCGTCGATCGGCTCCCCGCGGCCCAGGTACTTGACGCGTCCGCTGCGCGAGATGGCCGCGCCGGCGTGCTGGATGTCGTACGGTTCGAACGGGAAGACCAGCTTCGGCCCGACGATCCCGAACCCAGGATCCTCCTCGAGCACGCCCGCCAGCACGCCCAGCCAGCCGCAACTGCGAACCGCGATGTCGTTGTCCATGAAGCCGATGTACTCGCCCGAGGCCACGGCCAGCCCCTGATTGCGCGCGGTGCAGGCGCCGACGTTCGAGTCGTTGCGGATCAGCGCAAATTCGACGCCCGCGGCCTGCGCCTGCGCGGCGAACTCGCCCTCGAGCATCTCGACGGTGCCGTCCCGCGAGCCGTTGTCGATCACGACGATCTGCGCCGGCCGCGGATCGCCGCGCAGCATGCTTGCCACGCACAGTTGCGTGTACGGTCGCTTGTTGTAGCTGACCACGATGATGCTCGCGGGCAGGTTGGCCTCACTCACGCTGCCTCTCCCGTCCGATGTCCATGCCGTCCGGAGGGGCGGCGTTGGCACGCCGCCCGCCGTTGTCGTTGTGCCCCCGGCGCGCTGCCTCTCCCGACGGATCAGTAGCTCAGAACATCCACCGCCGCACGGGCAATGTCCCGCCAATCAGGCGTCGCCGCCTCCTCCAGCACGCGGCTCGCCGGCACCGGCACGTCCAGGGCGGCCACGCGCTTGGGCGGCGCCTCCAGCGCGTCGAAGCACTCGTCCGTGATGCGCGCGGTAATCTCCCCCGCCACGCCGCCGGTCAGACTGCCCTCCTCGACCACCACCACCCGACCCGTCGCCTCGACCGACGCCGCCACCGTCGCCGTGTCCAGCGGCGCGAGCGTGCGCAGATCGATCACCTCGGCGGCGACATCGTGCTCGGCCAGGGCCTCGGCGGCGCGCAACGCCTCGCTCACCATGCGCGACCACGCGACCAGCGTGATGTCCTCGCCCTCGCGCCGCACCGCCGCCTCGCCCAGCGGCACCGTGAACTCGCCCTCGGGCACTTCGCCGCGCTGGCCGTAGAGCAGCTTGCTCTCGACAAACACTACCGGGTCATCGCAGCGGATCGCGCTCTTGAGCAGGCCCTTGGCGTCGGCGGCGGTCGCCGGTGCGGCCACCAGCAGCCCCGGCGTCGAGAACGGCCAGCGCTCCAGACTCTGCGAGTGCGTCGGCCCGTAGGACCGCCCCGCGCCCGCCGGGCAGCGCAGCACCAGCGGCATGCGGCACTGCTCCCCGTACTGGTAGCGTAGCTTGGCCGCGTGGTTGCAGAGCTGGTCCATGGCGAGCGTCAGGAAGTCCATGAACATCAGCTCGGCGACCGGACGCAGGCCGGTCATGGCGGCGCCCACCGCGACCCCGACGAAGCCGTTCTCGCTGATGGGCGTATTGCGCACACGCTCCTTGCCGAAGCGCTGCGCGATGTCGCGCGTGATCTTGAAGGCGCCACCGTACTCGGCGATGTCCTCGCCAATGAGGATGACGCGCTGATCGCGCGCCATCTCCTCTTCGAGCGCCTCTCGGATTGCGTGCGAGAAGAATATCTCCCTCATGGGCACCTCGGTCGGCGGTCAAAGGGCGCGACCTCTCTTATACCATTAACACCCGCGCGGACAGAAGGGTGCGTCCCGTGCCGACTACCGCGGATCGCAGAACGGGACCTGCCCGGGGATACCCGGCCGCAGGCGGTAGACCGCGTCGGTCTCCACCTCGGTCACGTAAAGGTCCATCATGTCCTCGCCGCCGAAGGCCACGTTCGTCGGTTTCATGCCGCCCGCCGGCAGCTTCTCGAGCAGCTCGCCGTCAGGCGAGAACACCGGGATCTCGCCGGTGCCGAAGTGCGCTACGTAGAGGTTGCCCTCCACGTCGAAGGCCACGCCGTCACCACCCACGCCGCCCGGCGTCTCGGCGAACACCTCCGGCCCCTCTAACGCGCCGCCGGGGTGCACGTCGAAGACCAGGATGCGCCGGCGCGAGGTCTCGGCCACCAGCAGCCGCGAGGCGTCGGCCGTCAGCGCCAGGCCGTTGGGGAAGGCCATGCCGCCGGCGACCACCTCGATGGCGCCGTCGCGCTGAACGTGATAGATGACGCCAATCGCGTTCTCAGCGCCCGAGCCGCCCGGCCCGGTCATGTAGAGCGAGCCATCGGGCGCGAACACCAGGTCGTTGGGCTTCTGCAGCGGCTTGCCGCCCCACTCGCCGGCAATCTCCACCAGCTCCTCGCCGGCATAGCGCAGGAGCTGGTTGGTGCCCGCCTCGGCGACCCACAGCACGTTGTCCTCGCTGAAGACCGCGCCGTTGGGCGCCCTGCCGGTGTGCACGTACTCCTCCGCCTCGCCGCCGCGCACGCGCGCGATCCAGCCGTTGCCGCACTGCGTCAGGTAGAGGTCCCCGTTGGCGTCGAAGCACGGCCCCTCCGGGAAGGCGAAGCCGTCCGCGACCTTCTCGATCGTCCTGTCCATTGCGCGTTGCTCCTCCAGTCAGCGCCCG
>JALGVA010000111.1 GCA_029820295.1 Candidatus Zipacnadia bacterium | reverse complement strand
CTCGCGGCCGGGCTGCGCCGCCGCGTCGCCCGGGCCGCGGGCGTGCCTGCGAGCGCGCCGCCCGAAGCGGTGCTGGCCGCGCTCAACGCCCGCGGGCTGGCGGCGACGGGAGTTGCGGACCTGCTGTCACGACTCGACGACGCCGGGAGCGGGATCGGCGGACGCGAACTGCTGGCGCTGGCGCGCGAGGTGGCGCGCTACGAGAGGATGCTGGGACCATGACCGACGCGAGTGCGGGCGGCGGCGTGGCCGCCGAACTGGCCGAGCGCATGCAGGCGATGATGGCGCGCGCCATCGTGGGTCAGGAGCGCCCGATCCAGGAGATGCTGGTGGCGACGCTGGCGGGCGGACATGTGCTGCTCGAGGGCGTGCCGGGCGTGGCCAAGACGCTGATGGTGCGCGCGCTCGCGGCCTGCCTGGGGCGCGAGTTCAGCCGGGCGCAGATGACCCCCGACCTGATGCCCTCGGACATCGTGGGCACCTATGTCTACGACACCGCGACCGGGGAGTTCCACCTGCGCCGCGGGCCCATCTTCACGCAGTTCCTGCTGGCCGATGAGATCAACCGCGCACCGGCCAAGACGCAGTCGGCGCTGCTCGAGGGCATGCAGGAGCGCCAGGTGAGCATCGACGGCGTGACCCACCCGCTGCCAGCGGGCTTCATGGTGTTCGCCACGCAGAACCCGGTGGAGTTCGAGGGCACCTACCCCCTGCCCGAGGCGCAGCTCGACCGCTTCATGCTCAAGGTGGTGGTGGACTACCCTACCTCAGAGCAGGAGGACGCGCTGCTGCGCCGCTACCGCGACGGCTTCGACGCGATGGACCTGGCCGCCGCCGGCGTTGAGCGCGTGGCCGACGACGAGCGCTTCGCGCAGGCCCGGGCTGAGATCGCGGCCCTGCGCGTCGAGGACGAAGTGCTCAGTTACATCTCCGCGATCACGCGCACCACGCGCGACGACCCGGCGGTGATGCTCGGCTGCAGCCCGCGCGCGTCGGTGATGCTGCTGCTGACCGCGCGCGTGCTCGCGGCGCTGCGCGGCCGGGCGTATCTGATCCCCGATGACGTGAAGGAGATGGCTCCACCGACGCTACGCCACCGCATGGTGCTGCGCCCTGAGGCGGATATCGAGGGCCTGACCCCCGATGACATCATCGCGCGCGCACTCGCCGCCGTGCCCGTGCCGCGCTGACCCGCGCGAGCGCGCCGGCTGAAGGGAACGACCGTGATCCCGAGCGCACTGCTCATCGGCCTGCTGCTGGCCGCCACGCCCCTGTTCGCGCTGGGCGCATACGAGCCCATGCTGCCGCTCGCGGGGCTGGGCGTGATGCTCGGGCTGCTGCTGGCGGCGTCCCTCGACGCCCGGCTCTCGCGGGCGCGCGATGCGCTGGAGGTCTCGCGCGAGCTGCCCTCGGCGCTGTCGCTGGGGGTGCCGAACACCGTGACCGTCGCCGTGCGCAACCGCTCCGGCCGGGCGCTGCGGCTGCTGGTGAAGGACGATCCGCCGCCGGAGTTCGACACGCCCGAGCGCCTGCGCGCGCTGCGCCTCGACCCCTGGCAGCTCGAGCGCGTCACCTACCGCACCACGCCCACGCGGCGCGGCGATTACCGCTTCGGCGGCCTGCACGTGCGGGGGCTGTCGCGCCTGCGCCTGGCGTGGTGGCAGCGCGACCTGCCGGCCGACGAAGAGGTGCGCGTCTACCCGAACCTCCAGCAGCTCGCCGAGTTCGACGCCCTGGCCCGGCGCGGGCGCCTCGAGGAGCTGGGGCTGCGAGCCGCGCGCGCGCGGGGCGAGGGCACCGAGTTCGAGAGCCTGCGCGAGTACGTCCCCGATGACAGCTTCCGCGACATCGACTGGAAGGCCACCGCCCGGCGCGGCGCGCCCATCACCCGACAGTTCCAGGCCGAGCGCAATCAGACCCTGGTCATCATGATCGACAGCGGGCGCATGATGGCCGCGCACTCGGGCGGGATGGCGCGCGTGGACCACGCGGTGAACGCAGCCCTGATGCTCGCGCATGTGGCCGGGCGCATGGGCGACACCGTCGGGCTGCTGGTGTTCTCCGACCGCGTGAAGAGCTTCGTGGCCCCGGCGCACGGGGCGGCGCAGACCGAGCGCATGCTGGAGGAACTTTACGCGCTGCGCGCCGAGCTGGTGGAGCCGGACTTCCGCGCGGCCATCACCTTCCTGCGCGCGCGGGCGCGCAAGCGCGCCATGGTCTGCGCCTTCACCGACCTGGTGGACCCGGACATCTCGCGGGAGGCGCTCTCCTACCTGGCCTCCCTGCGCCCGCAGCACCTGCCCGTGGTCGCGACCATCTCCGACGATCAGGTCGAGGCGCTCGCCGACGCCGATCCGGCGCGCCCCATCGAGGCCTACGCAAAGGCGCTGGCCGCACGCACGCTCGCCGAGCGCGAGCTGGCGCTGGCGCGCCTGCGTTCGCGCGGAGTGCTGGTGTGCGACGCGCGCGCGGGGGAGCTGTCGGCGGCGGTGGTCGGGCGCTACCTGGCGATCAAGCGCCGGGGGGTGCTGTGACCTCGAGCCGGCCAGCCTTCCAAGGCGCATCGGGCGTGCGCACGAGCCGGTCGCCCAGCAGCAGCCAGGCGCACATCGCCACCCACGCCGTGAAGCCCACGAGTATGCGCGGCCCGGCGGTGTGCATCAGTCCGCTGGCCTGCGGGCTGACGAAGCCCTCGAAGATCGCCGCGAAGCCCAGCGTGATCAGCGCCGCTGCGAGCAGCACCACCCCGCGCCGGGCCGCGTCGGCCATGGCCTCGAGGCGCAGGCGATCGCCCGGGTCGATGATCGCCCAGCCGATCATCAGCCCCGCCCCGCCCGCCATGAAGATCGCCGACAGCTCGAGGAAGCCGTGCGGCGCCACGATCGCGATGGGGTCGATCAGCCGATCGTAGTGCGCGAAGACACCGACGAAGCTGCCCAGCATCAGGCCGTTGCCCACCAGCGCGTACGCCGTCCCGATGCCCGCGGTGATGCCCAGCGCGAACGCCACCAGCGCGACCTTGAGGTTGTTGGCGAGCACGAAGCCGGAGAGGTTGTCGGCGCCGATGAGCGACGTGGTGTCCGCGAAGTACTGACCGGGCGGCACATCGCGCGCGAGGAAGTCCTCGACCATCGCCTCGAGTCGCGGATCGAAGAGCGCGGCGGCCCAGGCGGGGTTGGCGCTGGTCATCAGGTAGGAGGCGATGGCCGGCGCCAGGAAGAGTGCGAAGGCGACCGCGGTGTACACCGCGGTCGCGCGAAAGGTGCGCGGGATGGTGACGAGGAAGAAGCGCAGGGGATCGATGCGCCGGCGGGCGGGCGCGCCGTAGATCAGCCCGGCGGCGCGGCCTGCCAGACCGTTCAGGTATGCCACCAGCCTGGGGTCGCGGCGACGTGTGCGCGCGGCCGCCAGGTCGGAGGTCGTCCTGCGATAGAGCCGGGCGAACTCGTCCAGCTCATCGGGGCGCAGGGCGCTCATGCCGTCACGGTCGGCGGTGGCGATCAACTCCGCCAGCCGCGCCCAGCGCTGGCGATCCTCAGACGCAGCGTCCTGCGGGTCAGTGGCTGCCAGCCTCGGCACTCCCTTCCGGAGCGGAACCTGATGGTGGACGATGGCGAGCGCATCAACCTGCACGTGCCCGAGCAGATCGAGGTCTCGTACGAGCTGGCCGGGCTCGGTTCAAGGTTTCTGGCCACGCTGGTTGACACCTTCATCGTGGTCGTCGGCGTAACCTTGCTCGCCTTCGTCGCCTTGATGCTGCGCGCCTGGCTCACCGGCGCCGGCGAGATGTCCCTCGTGACCGCCATCATCGTGCTGTCCGCGGGCCTGCTCCTGTACATCGGCTTCTACGTCGTGGCCGAGATGACCACCGGGGGGCAGTCACCGGGCAAGCGCGCCACCGGCCTGCGCGTCGTCTCCGTGGACGGCGCGCCCATCAGCGCCGAGCAGTCGGCGGTGCGCAACATCCTGCGCATCGCCGATCTGCTGCCCACCATGTACGCCGCCGGCCTGGTGTCCATGCTCGTCACCGCCCGCAACCAGCGCCTGGGCGACCTCGCCGCCGGCACCATGGTCGTCAAGGAGCGCGAGCAGTCGCTGGCCGAGATCCGCGATGAGCCCCCGCTGGCCGTGGAGCTGCCGCCCGAGATCAGCGCCGACGTGCTGCGCGTGGTGCGCGGCGGCCTGCGCGCGGTCACCCGGGACGAGGAGATCACCATCCGCCGCTTCCTCGACCGCCGCTTCGAGCTGGCCCCCGAGGCCCGTCACCGCCTGGCCGCGCGTCTCGCCGACGCTCTGCGCGGCCGCTTCCCCGGTCTGCAGCCCGGGCAGCTCAGCCGGCCCGAGACCTTCCTCGAGGTCGTCATGCGCGCCATCGACGAGAGCCGCGCCTAGGCCCGGGCCGCCGCCAGCGCGCTCGCCGTCGCCAGCTCCCCGTGCGACGTCCGCACGTGGACCGTCGACCCGTCGGTCGTGACCGTGATGCTCCCGTCCTCATCGGTACGCAGCAGGCGCGCGCCGCATTGCGCGATGCGCGCCCGCGCGTCGGCGTCGAGGTAGCGGTCGGCCTGCCAGTCGCACGAGGCGATCGCCCACGCCGGCACCGCCGCGTCGAGCAGCTCGGCCGTCCGCTCCACCCGGCGCCCGTGGTGGGGCAGGACCAGCACCTGGGCCCCGAGCGAACGCCCGATCGCGCGCGCATCATGCAGCAGGCGAGCCACGCCCTCCGCGTCCAAGTCCCCCGGCAGCAGCACATGCACCGATCCGTGGCTCACGCGCAGCACCACGGAGTTGTCGTTGGCATCATCACGCGTGCCCGCCAGCCACGGTTGGCGCGGCGCGAGTACGTCTACCCGCACCCCCCCGTCCAGCAGGATTGCCCCGCCCGCCTGCGCGGCGACCACGCGCTCCGCCCGGATCTGCTTCAGCCACGCGGGCGGGCGCGCATCCGGCAGCGTCGGCGGCAGCACCAGCATCCCGACCCGCGTGCGCGCCAGCACCCGCGGCAGGGCGTTGAAGTGATCGCTGTCCCAGTGGCTGACCGCGAGCACATCGAGGCGCTCGATGCCCATGCGTTCGAGGAAGGGCAGCACCGTGCCCTCGGCAACCTCGTCGCCCCCGCCGGGCGCGCCGCCGCCCCCGCCGCAGTCGGCCATCAGCGTCGCACCAGAGGGGGTGCGCACGATCACGCACTGCCCGGCGCCGACCGGCAGCACGGTCACCTCCATCCCCCGCGGCGGCGCCCCGACCGCCGCCTGCGTGGCAACCAGCATCGCGGCGAAGCCCACCACCGCCACGCCCGGCCACATGGGATGCAGACGCAGCAGGGCGCGATCCAGGCTGCGCTGGGCGAGGCCCATCAGCCCCAGCGCGGCGATGGTCGCCACCGCGATGTACCAGGCGACGCAGCCCGCCACGCTCATGTGCACGCCATGCGCGAACGCCACCGGCAGCGCCGCCGCCAGCACGTTGACGTGCATGACCATCGCCAGCAGCGCCCGCGCCGCCGCGCACAGCGCCACCAGCAGCGGCGTCAGCACCGGCGCCAGCGACACCGGCAGCGCCACGAAGCCCAGCAGCATCACGAGCACCGACAGAGGCACGTTCACCACGTTCGCCAGGTTGCCGGCGACCGCGAAGCCCGCGAAGCTGTGCGCCAGCAGTGGCGTGGTCATCACCCACGCGCCCAGCGTTCCCCACGCGATGCCGCGCACCAGCGGCAGCGGCTGCGCCGCCGGGCTGCCGTCCACGCGCCGGAGCGGCTCGCGCGGCAGAAAGAGCACGACGCCCAGCGTGGCCGCGAAGGTGAGCTGGAAGCTCAGGCTGCTCAGCGCCCGCGGATCGACGGCGCAGATCACCGCCGCGGACAGCGCGATGGCCGTGTACACGTCGTAGTCACGGCGCGTCAGCCCGGCCAGCAACACCAGCGCGAACATCGCCAGCGCGCGCGTCACCGACGCCTCCAGCCCCACGATCAGCACCAACACCAGCACTCCCCCCAACGCCAGCGCCGCCTGCCACGGGCGCAGCATGTGCAGCCGTCGCGCCCCGGTGAGGCCCAGGATCGCCACCGCGATCATTGAGACCTGCGCGCCCGACACCACCAGCAGATGCACCGTGCCCGCGCGCCGGAACTGCTCCACGATCTCCTCCGGCACGCGCGAGGCCCCCAGCCCGTAGACCATCCCCACCAGCAGGCGCGCGTACAGCGCTCCGTCCCGCCCCGGCATCGCCGCAAGGATCGACCCCACCACCCGCTGGCGCAGCGTCAGCCCCGCGCGCGTCAGCGCCAGCCGCCACCCCCGGTCCTCGCTCAGCGCGCTCGCCGAGCGCGCCGTCACCAGCGCGGTCACACCCTGACGCGCCAGCCACCCGCGGTAGTCGAACTCCCCCGGCTGCTCCGCCGCGGGTGGGAGCTTGATCGACGCCTCCTCGAGCCGCACGCGGTCCCCCAGGTTCACCTGCGCGTCCCGCGGCGCGCGTACCTCGACCGTGCCCTGCGCCTCGCGGACGACCCCGTCCGCGCCCCTCACCTCGGTCACGCGCAGACGGAAGGCGCGGCTCCACGAGCGCTCCTCGGGCTCGGAGCTCACCGTGCCTTCGATGGCCGCGTCGCGCATCCCGGCCAGGCCGGCGATGTCGTTCGGCAGCGGGCGGGTGACCGCGGCGTAGCGCAGCCCGCCCACGGCCAGGCAGCCGACCATCACGCCCAGCCACGAGACCGCCGGGGAGACCCGCGCCGTCACGACGGCGGCGAGCAGCCCGACGATGCACAGCACCGCCCACGCGCTGATCCCCGGCGGGAGGACCTGCGCGGTCACGATGCCCACGATCAGGGCGACGCACGCCAGCATCAGAGGGCGGCGCAGCAGAGGGGCGAGGCGCGTCGGGGCTCCGGGAGCGGGCCGATCGAGGCTGTCCGCGCTGGCGTCCGCGTGGCTCATGACCGGCCCCCCGTCAGTTCAGCGTGGCGTGCAGGCGGATCTCGGCGATGGTGGACGGCCCGATGCCCTCCACCTGGTCCAGCTCCTGGAAGCTACGGAAGGGCCCGTGCATGGCGCGGTGGTAGATGATGTTCTTCGCCAGCGCCGGGCCGACGCCCGGGATCTCCTGCAACTCCTCCAGGCCGGCGTAGTTGAGCCGCACCCGTGGCACCGACGGCGTACTCATGAACTCAGGGAAGCTCGACTGCGCGGTGGGCGTGCCCGCCGGCTGCTGCCGGGGGGCCGGCTGCGCGACGCTCGCGGGCGGCTGAGGAGAGGGCGTGGCCGTCGGCACGGTCTGCTGGACGGCGGCTGGCTCGGGCCTCGGAGCAGGGGTCGCCGCGACCGGCGGCTCCTGCGGCGGGTCGGCCTCCACGTACACCTGCTCACCGTCCTCGCAGAACGCCGCCAGGTTCACGGACTCGCGCCGCGCGCCGGGGGCGAAGCCGCCGGCCGCGGTGATCGCGTCCATGACGCGCGCGCCCGCGGGCAGCTCGTAGACGTCCGGCCGCTGCACGGCGCCGACCACGTGCACGAGGATCGTCTGGGCGCCCTCATGCGGGGCCACATACTCGACCTGACGGTCGGTCTCCGATCGCGAGGCGCTCAGGCCTCCCGCGCCCACCCAGAAGCCGACCAGCAGCGTGGTCAGCGCCAGCGCAAGCACGATCCGCTGCGCGCCCGTCAGGCTGTCGTACCACCGCATGGGGTGTCACCAGCCTGCCTACTTCACGACGATGTTGATGAGCTTGTCGGGCACCGTGATGGTCTTCGCGATCTCCCTGCCCTCGGTGTGCCTGATGACCTTCTCACGCTCGAGCGCCATCTCCACCACGCTGTCCATGTCCGTGCCCGCCGGTACCTCAATGTTGTCGCGCAGCTTGCCGTTGACCTGGATGACGATGGTGACCGTCTCCTCTGCGGCCAGCGACTCATCCGCCTGTGGCCACTCGCGCTCGAACAGCGAGGGCTCAAGGCCCATCCGCGTCCACAGCTCATCGCAGATGTGCGGGGCGATCGGCGACAGCAGCGCCACCAGTGTGCGCACGCCCTCGCTGAACACCGCGCGGTCGGCGGCATCCTCCGGGTTCAGCCGGTCGGCGAATGCCCCCAGGTCGTTGGACAACTCCATGATCGCCGCGATGGCGGTGTTGAAGGCCATCTCCTCGAAGTCGCTCGTGACCTTGAGGATGGTCTGATGGCTCTTGCGCCGCACGGCGCGCTGCTCGTCGGAGCCGGCGTCGGGCAGATTCGCGGCGAAGTCCCCGTCCCAGGCGTCGATGTTCTCGGTCACCAGCCGCCACACCCGCCACAGGAAGCGGTAGGCGCCCACCACGCCCTCGTCGCTCCACTCGCTGTCCTGGTCGGGCGGGCCGACGAAGAGCGAGAACAGGCGCCCGGTGTCGGCGCCGTAGCGGTCGTTGATCTCGTCGGGCGTCACCACGTTCCCCCGCGACTTGCTCATCTTCGCCCCGTCCTTGTACACCATCCCCTGCGTGAACAGGCTGGCGAAGGGCTCGCGGAAGCTCACCCAGCCCAGGTCGTGCAGCACCTTGGTGATGAAGCGCGAGTACATCAGGTGCCCGGTCGCGTGCTCGATCCCGCCCACGTACTGATCGACCGGCAGCCAGTACTCGACGTCGTCGCGGTCGAAGGGCGCCCGGTCCTCGTCCGGGCTGGGGTAGCGCAGATAGTACCAGGCGGAGTACACGAAGGTGTCCATGGTGTCGGCCTCGCGCCGCCCGGGCCCGCCGCACGCCGGGCAGGGCGCGTTCATGAACTCCGGCACCTGCGACAGCGGCGAGTTCCCGCTCGCGGTCACCTCCACGCCCTCGGGCAGCAGCACCGGCAGGTCCTCCTCCGGCACCGGCACGATCCCGCAGTTGTCGCAGTAGATTACCGGGATGGGCGCGCCCCAGTAGCGCTGGCGCGAGATGCACCAGTCGCGCAGACGGTAGTTGACGTCACGCCGGCCCATCCCCTCGGCCTCCATGTAATCGGCGATCTGCTCCAGCGCCTCGCGGTTGGGCTGTCCGGAGAAGCGGTCGGAGTTGATCTGCTCGCCGTCGCCCAGGTAGGCCTCGGTCATGGTGGCGCCGTCGAACTGCTCGCCCGCGGGCTGGATGACCGGCACCACCGGGATGTCGTACTTGCGCGCGAACTCGAAGTCGCGCTGGTCGTGGGCGGGCACCGCCATGATGGCGCCGGTGCCGTAGTCCATCATCACGTAATTGGCCACCCAGATGGGCACGCGCGCGCCGGTCAGCGGATGGATGGCGTTCGCGCCGGTGAAGATGCCGCGCTTCTCGGTGGCCTCGTCGGTGCGCTCCATGACGCTCTGGGACATGGCGTCCTGGGCAAACTGCCGCACCGCCTGCTCGTATTCGGTCCCGGCGGTGAGTGTGCTGACCAGCGGATGCTCGGGCGCGAGCACCATGAAGGTCACGCCGTAGACGGTGTCGATGCGGGTGGTGAAGACCTCCATGCGCTCGCCATGGCCCTCGATGTCGAGCGTGAAGGAGAAGCCCTCGGAGCGGCCGATCCAGTGCTCCTGCATGCGCACGACACGCTCGGGCCAGCGGTCGAGGAGTTGCAGGTCGTCCAGCAGCTTCTCCGCGTAGTCGGTGATCTTGAGGAACCACTGCTCGCGCGTGGTGCGCTCGACCACCGTGTTGCAGCGCTCGCAGCAGCCGCCCACTACCTGCTCGTTGGCGAGCACCGTGCCGCACTTCGAGCACCAGTTCACCAGCCCCGGCCCGCGGTAGGCCAGACCATGCTTGTAGAGCTGCAGGAAGAGCCACTGGGTCCAGGCGTAGTATTCGGGATCGGAGGTGTCGATCTCGCGCGACCAGTCGTAGCTGATGCCCAGGCGATCGAACTGCTCCTTCATGCTGGCCACGCAGCGGGCGGTCCACTCGATGGGGTGGACGCCGAACTTGATGGCCGCATTCTCGGTGGGCAGCCCCAGCGAGTCCCAGCCCATCGGGTGCAGCACGTTGTAGCCGTTCATGGTCTGGAAGCGCGCGAAGGCGTCGCCGATGATGTAGTTGCGCACATGCCCCATGTGCAGCTCGCCGGAGGGATAGGGGTACATGTCGAGGTAGTAGAACTTGGGTTTGTCCTCGCGGCGCTCCACATGAAAGAGGCGGTGAGACGCCCACCAGTCCTGCCACTTGCGCTCGATCGACTTGAAGTCGTAGCTATCAGACACGATGGCTCCTCCCGGCGTTACTGCGGCTGTGCGGCGGCCGGCGACTGCGGCTGCTCGGCGGCCTGCGGGGTCTCGGGCGGCGGCGCGGGCAGCCGCGCCGCCAGCATGTGCGCCAGCACTCCCAGGCCCGCGAGCAGCGCCGCGACGAATATGAACGCGACGATCGTGACGCGGCGCTCCTCACGCGACAGCTCGAAGCGCCCGCGGTTGGCGATCAGGAAGGCGACGGCCATCAGCGGCAGCACCGGCATGTGCTCGATGGCCGGCACCGCCACGAACAGGGCCAGGCCGCCGCCCACCAGGCCGAGGATCCACCAGAAGGTGCCCCGGAAGTTCAGATCAAAGCGCGCGGCGCCCACCAGCAGCACGGCCGCGAAGATGATGTCCCCCAGGCCCAGCGTGGCGAAGTGCGTCAGGCCTGCCGCACCCTCCGGCCCCGCCGCCGACCCCACGGCCGGGAGCTTCATCGAGAACTGCTCCACCACCCGGGGCGCCCGCGCGAGTACCAGCGCGACCGGGCCGACGAACACGGTGAAGACGTCCGTGAGCGCCAGCACGATGGCGATGGGCAGCATGATGTTGCGCTCGCGCAGGATGCGCGACAGCAGCCGTCCGGCCAACACGCACGCGAGCACGAAGACCGCGTCGGCGCCCGGCCGGGCCAGCAGGCGGGTCGTGCCCTCGCGCTCCCCCAGCACACCGATCACCCACCACAGTCCGAGGGTGAGCAGCATGCCCAGCAGCTCGCCCAGCGCCCCGATGCGCACTCGCGCCCCAAGGGCCGCGATACCCAGCGCGGCGGCGGTAAACAGCACCGTCACCGCCACGCCGCCCGCCACCGGTGGCACCCCGCGCACCAGCGGCGCCCCTGCCAGCATGGCGTACATCGCTGCAAGCAACGCCGCGAGCAGTAGGGCCTCGCGGCGAGCGGTGGTCTCGGCGACTTGTGTCCTCTCGGACCCGCAGTCCTCCTCGTCCCGGCTCACGTCGATGACTCCGACCTCTCCTCCCGCACGCCCCACAGTTCCTCGACGGGCTCGTCGAGGAACTCCCCGCCCTCGATCTCCGACGAGATCAGTCCATGGTCACAGTCGAAGTGGACGGTGAAGCGGATCAGGTTCTGGCAGAGATCCCCGACGATCTCCTTGCGCAGCACATACTCGACAGGCTCGTCCCCCTCCGCCGCATCGGGGGCGTAGACCGACTGCAGCTCATGGTCGCGGTCGATGCGCAGGTGGATGACTTCACCACAGCGTGCGCACCTCACCGCGATGGGGAAGGCACGCAGAGCGCACACCGGCGGCTGATCGCCGTGTCCACTGAAAAGGCGCTCGAGTGCCCGGGCGAGTCGCGTCAGCACGCCGACCAGCGCTCCTCCCGCGACACCGGGCCTGTGTGCCCGGATACGGCTGCGCGAGCCCCGCGCGAGCGACTCCGCATCACGATGCGACACCAGTCTCATTATAGCAGCCGACCTTCGCGCGTCAAGCGAGCGGGGGGGCCGCGGCGCAGGGCCTTGCCGCACGGGCGTTCGGGCGGCGTCCTGAGATCACCGATGGCGGCCGGTCTGCTCACCCCACGGTGAGGGCGGCGAGCCGTGGGCAACATCGCTGTGCCGGGTTTCGGCCTGCGGTGGCGGGAGAGAGCGGAATAAGGGGCGAACGGAGCCCGGGAGTGGCGCCTGCTACATCCCCATCTCGCCGGGTTCGAGCGTGCGGGCGGTGCCCTCGACGTACTGGCGCAGGCCCTCGGCGATGGCCTCGGCGGCGGCGGTCCGCACCTCCGGGCGCGCCAGCAGGGCCTCCTCCTCGTCGGTGTTCAGGTACATCAGCTCGACCAGCACCGCCGGCATCTCGGACTCGCGTGTGACGCAGAAGTTGGCCCAGCGCACGCCGTTGTCGCGCCGGCCCAGCGCCGCCACCAGCGCCTGGTGCACCACGACGGCCAGGCACTGGCTGAAGTCGTGGTAGTAGTAGGTCTCGGTGCCGCGTCCGGTGTTGGGCTTGGGCATGGCGTTGCAGTGCACGCTCAGGAACAGGTCGGCGCCGATGCGGTTGGCCATGCGCGGCCGCTCGTAGAGATCGACGAAGACGTCGCTCTCGCGGGTGAGCACCACGCTCGCCCCCATCTCCATCAGGAGCCTGGCAACCTGGCGCGCCACGTCGAGGTTGACGTCCTTCTCCAGCAGCCTCGTCCCGCGCGCGCCCGAGTCGCGCCCGCCGTGGCCGGGGTCGATGACGATGCGCCGGTCGGCGATGCGTCCTCGCCGGAAGATGATGGTCACCGCGGTCGGGTGGTCGCTCTCGACTACCTCGAAATGCACGAGCTGGCGCATGGCGAGGGTGAGCGTGGCGCCCGCCTGCCCGCGGGCACCATCAAGGCTGGCGGTGGCGACGAACGGGCCATCCACCGCGACCGGCGCGATGGGCATGATGGGCGCGGCGTCGGGCAGCTCCAGCACCACGCGCGGCGGGTCGGCATAGGTCTTGTACTCGAAGGGCACGGGATCCGACAGCTCGACGGTCACCAGCGTGGTATCTTCGCCGGGCGTGGACGTGAGCAGCCGGGTGATGGTCGCCACGTGGCGCTCGATGAGCGGCTCGTCGCCCTGGACGTCGCCCACGATCATGCTCCCGCCCAGGCCGTCCGCGCGCGGCTCCCAGCGCACATCGACGCGCTCGCGCAGGTCCACCACCACGCGCGCGATCGCGGGGTCCTGCTCGAACTGCCCCCAGCGCACGCGCAGCACCGCGCCCAGGTTCACGAGCGTGCGCTCGTGCTCCAGGCCCTTGACCCAGGCGCCGGGCAGGTCCACGTAGGAGCGTTCGGGGCCGTCCATGTGCGCCAGCGTGCCGGACGTGGCCAGCTCGGAGCGCACGTCGATGCGCGCGCCCTGCTCGTCGGCGTGCACCTCGATGGCGGCGATGCGCGTCTCTACGTCCAGCCTCCCGACCTCGGGATCCCAGCGCACCACTGCGCCGACGGCCTCCAGCACCGGGATCAGTGGGCAGATGAGCCTGTCGGCGGCCATGAAGGCCTCACCGGGCATGGGCAGCGGGCGGCCATCGACGGTGAAGCGGTCGCTCCCGGGCGTGAGCACGATGCGGCGCTCGCTGGGGGTGATGATGATCAGGCTGTGGCCGTCACCGGACATGAAGCGGCAGCCCAGGCGCCCAACGATGCTCGCCGGTGCGCCGAGCAGGACCTTGTCGGTCAGCTGCGGGGCCGGGGAGACGTCGGTGACCTGACCGTGCAGGCGCACGGTTACCGCGGCGTGGCCGGGGGGCGCGATCACCAGCGCCGCGAACAGGATAGCCGCCATCGGCCATGGTCGTTGCTGCATCGTGAGCTGCTCCTCGATCCTCGTATGGCGGCGACTGCCGTGATTATACGTCCGGGGCCATCGACGGCGCAAGGGCGTCGGCGGTTCACAGGCCCTCGATGGGGATGTACTCGGCGCCCGGGAGGTCGGCGAAATCGGCGTCTCCGGTCACCAGCGTCGCGTCGTGCACCTGCGCGGTTGCGTAGACAATCGCGTCCGCCATGGCGAGGCGGTGTTCGAGGCCGACGTCGGCGGCAAGCAGGGCGATCCTGTGCGTGAGGTCCACGACCCGGTGCTTCCTGAGATGCGCCGCCGCACCGTCCGCCATCGCCGTCGAGTGCTCCCGCTTCGTGATCTTGTACACTTCGTAGAGCACCACCGTGGGCACGATGACCGCATCCGCTTCGGCGATCCTCGTCTCGAAGACCCGCGCATTCGGCGCCTCCGCGAAGATGGCGATCCAGCCGGAGCTATCCATCGCGATCACAGGCGATCCACCTTCTCCCGCAGGCCGCTCAGATCGGCGCCCTTGAGGATCCCCCTGAGTTCCTCGAGCGTCGGCACGGGAACGAGGCTGATCGACGTTCCCTTCACGAGAACCGCGAACTCCTGCCCCGGCTTGATGTCCAGCGCCTCGCGCACTTCCTTCGGGATCACGATCTGGTACTTGCTCGACACAGTCACCGTGGCCATGGCTCATCTCCTGCATCATCGATCGATGGCCATATCAGTATACCCTATCGCTATCGATCCAGACAACGCCCCACAACTACTCAGTCGAACAGCCGCGCGGCACTCTCGCTCACGCGCGCGATGGTCTCGTCGAGGTCGATGGTCAGCAGCTCGCGGTCGCGCATGAGCACGCGGCCGTCCACGATGGTCGTGCACACGTCACCCGGCTGCGCGGCGTAGACCAGGTGTGACACCAGGCTGTGGTGAGGCTGCAGGTGGGGGGCTTGCAGGTCCACGAGGATGCAGTCGCAGCGCTTGCCCGCTTCGAGGCTGCCGATGGTCTCGCCCAGGTGCAGGGCGTGCGCGCCGCCGATGGTCGCCATGCGCAGCGCCGCCCCGGCGGCGACGGCGGTCGGATCATCCTCACGCACCTTGGCGATGAGCGCCGCCAGGCGCGCCTCCTCGAGCAGGTCGAGGTTGTTGTTCGAGCCGCAGCCATCGGTCCCCAGCCCCACCAGCGCCCCCGCCTGCAGTAGCGCGTGCGCGGGCGCCATGCCACTGGCGAGCTTCAGGTTACTGCCCGGGCAGTGCGCCACGCCCACGGCGCGCTCTGTCACGATCTCGATGTCCCAGGCGTCGAGATGCACGCAGTGAGCCGCCAGGACCTGCGCGTCAAACAAGCCGACCTCATCCATGGCCTGCACCGGGCGCCTGCCGTAGTTCGCCATCGCCCACCGCACGTTCTCGTCGGTCTCGGCGAGGTGGATGTGGATGGGCACACCCAGGTCGAGGGCGGCCGCGATGACCCGCTCGAGCATCTCGCGCGGGCAGGTGTAGGGGGCGTGGGGCGCGAGCATCGGATGGATGCAGCAGTCCTCACGGCCGGCGTACTCGCGGGTGAACTCGATGGCGTCGGCGAGCATATCCTCGGCCGTGGGCAGGATGCCCAGCAGCACGCCGGAGGGGCACATGCGCATACCCGCGTCCTCGGCCGCGCGTGTGCCCACGCGGGGCTGGTGGTACATGTCGTTGAAGCAGGTGACGCCCGCGCGCACCATCTCGGCGATGCCGAGCATGGTGCCCCAGTAGATGTCATCCTCACTGAGGCGCGCTTCGACCGGCCAGATCTTCTCGCGCAGCCACGGGTCGAGCGGCATGTCATCGGCGGCGCCGCGGAACAGCGTCATGGCCGCGTGGGTGTGCGCGTTGATCAATCCCGGCAGCAGCAGGCAGCCGCTGCCGTCAATCAACTCATCGGGCTCGCCCGCGGGCTGCAGCTCATCTGCTGGCCCGACGTAGCTGATCGCGCCATCCACGGCCTCGAGCGTCCAGCCGCTCTCGACGCGGACCTCGCCCGCCATGGTGATGATCTCGGCGCCCTCGATGCGCAGTATCGCCATGGAACGCCCTCCTGACTCAATCTCAGCCCCGCTGGCAGTCGGGCGGTATTATAGCGTACCCGCGCGCCGAACGTCGCATGTCGGCGCTCAGTCCGGCACCGCCGGGTTGCGCCAGCTCAGCGGCATGTCGTGGCCGTGCGCGTCGAAGATGACGCCGAAGATGTTGCTGACGTCCGTGCCGCCGGCGCCACCGAGCACGTATATAAACCGGCCCTCGATCGTGGCGCCCGCAAGCTGCTCACCATCGTCAACGCCATGCTGCGCGATCGCGCCGCCTGGCGAGAAGAACTCGCACCCGCCGCTTGACATCAGACACGGTTGCTCCCTGGGTGCACCTGTGGTGCGCAGGCGGGAGAGGGGGCCGGCGTTGCCTGATCGACATTCGCCGGGATGGCGGCCTGCGCCACGTGGTGCAGGCCCCCTCCTGCCTGCGACCGCGTCGTGTGCGGTCGCCCGGGATCGGTACGGGGGAGGAGGCCCTTGCCGTCCGCGCCGCGTCAACGAGCGCTCATACCGAGATTCCGGATTCACCCTCCGGTCGCAGGAGCATCGGTTTTAGGTGAGCGAGCGAGAGCTATTCCATTCGGTCGTATACGACGGGTGGTCGCGGAAGTGTTACTGAGGTGGAGGTCGCCCTTCGCAGTAGCGCATGGC
>JALGVA010000270.1 GCA_029820295.1 Candidatus Zipacnadia bacterium | reverse complement strand
GCCGAGCCGAGGCTGGAGTATGTGACCGCCGGGCTGGTGGGGCTGTTCCACCACGGGCGGTCGCCCGACGATGAGCCGATGGTGTCGGTGGGCGATGAGGTCACGAAGGGGCAGGTGATCGGCACCATCGAGGCGCTGCGCAAGCTGACGGATGTGATCGCGCCGGTCGATGGGGTGATCGCACAGGTGCTGGTGGACGACGGCGAGCCGGTGCAGTACGGGGACCGGCTGTTCGCAATCGAGGTGTGAGGAGGGCCAACTGCCATGTCCGGGAGGCGGCGGGCGGGCGGCTTCGCGCTGGTGGAGATCCTCCTGGTGCTGGTCATCATCGGCCTGCTGGTGGCCGGCTACTACGGGCTGAGCGGGCCGAAGCAGGAGGGCGAGGCGCAGTCGGTGCCGGGTCGGGCCATCGACAAGGCCAGGTCGGTGGACTGTGCCAACAACCTGAACCAGCTCCGCCAGCTCATTCAGATCGAGGTCATTGAGAACGGAGAGTATCCGCGCCGGTTCAACCCCGGGGAGCAGGGCTCGATCGGGCGATGTCCGGTCAGCGGCCAGCCCTACGTTTACGACCCGCAGACCGGCGAGATCCACTGCACCACGCCGGGCCACGAGTCGCTGTAAGGGCGCCCGCCGAACTGACAATCCCGGGGGATACGGAGCTAACGCATGTTTGACAAGATTCTGGTGGCCAATCGCGGTGAGATCGCCTGCCGCATCATCCAGGCGTGCCGCGAGATGGGCATCGCCACGGTCGCGGTCTACTCCGAGGCGGACCGCGAGTCGCTGCACACGCACATGGCCGATGAGGCCATCTGCATCGGCGCGCCCCCCAATTCCGCCAGCTACCTCAACGCCGCGAACATCCTCTCCGCCGCCGTCATCACCGGCGCCGATGCCATCCATCCCGGCTACGGCAATCTGTCCGAGGACGCCAACTTCGCCGAGGCCGTCGAGGGCTGCAAGATCACCTTCATCGGGCCCTCGCCCGAGGCGATCGCGCGGGTGGGCAACAAGTCGGAGGCGCGCAAGACCATGCGCGACGCCGGCGTGCCGGTGGTGCCCGGGAGCCTCGACGGGGTGGGCAACGCCGACGAGGCGCGCGAGATCGCCAACGAGCTGGGTTACCCGGTGATGATCAAGGCGGCGGGCGGAGGCGGGGGGCGGGGCATCCGCATCATCCACAACGACGACCAGATGCGCGAGGCGGTGGACCAGGCCGCCCAGGAGGCGCGGGCGGCCTTCGGCAACGGGGCGCTCTACATCGAGAAGTACCTGGAGGACCTGCGCCACGTCGAGGTGCAGATCCTGGCGGACGGGCACGGCAACGTGGTGCATCTGGGCGAGCGCGACTGCTCGGTGCAGCACCGGCATCAGAAGCTGCTGGAGGAGGCGCCCTGCCCGGTGGTGGGCACGCAACTGCGCCGGCGCATGGGCGAGGCGGCGGTGCGCGCCGCGCAGGCCGCAGGCTATGTGAATGCGGGCACCGTCGAGTTCCTGCTCGACGAGCGCGGGCGCTTCTACTTCATCGAGATGAACGCGCGCATCCAGGTCGAGCACCCGGTCACGGAGATGCTGACCGGCATCGACATCGTGCGCGAGCAGATCCGCGTGGCCGACGGCCAGAAGCTGCGCCACGAGCAGGGCGGCATCTGGTTCAACGGGCACGCCATCGAGTGCCGCATCCTCGCCGCCGACGGCGAGCGCGGCTTCATCCCCTCGCCGGGCACCATCACGCGCTGGGAGATTCCCAGCGGGCCGGGGGTGCGGGTGGACAGCGGCGTGGCGGTGGGCTCAGAGGTCTCCACGCACTACGACCCGATGATCGCCAAGGTGATCTGCTGGGACCAGGACCGCGCGAGCTGCATCGAGCGCATGCGCGCGGTGCTGCGCGGGGCGCGCATCGAGGGCATCAAGACCACGATCCCGTACCACCTCAAGCTCCTGGGCAACGCCTACTTCCGCCGGGGCGAGGTGACCACGCAGTTCATACAACGACGGCTGCCGATTTCGCAGGGAGGTGGCTTGTGATGGGAGAGACCAGCAACATCGATTTCTGGCGCTGCACGGTGGGTAGCGCGTTCGGCCTCGCCCTCGCGCTGGTGTGGATCAAGATGGGCTTCGGGCCGTTTCTGGGGGCGGCGGCGCTGGTGATTCTGGGCGGGGTGTCCGCCTGGTTCCTCGGGCGCATCATGGGATGATGAGGTGCGGTCGTGCCTGAAGGCGCACGCAGGAGAGGGCGTGAGCTGGCGCTCTCAGTTCTGTTCCAGTCCGATCTTTGCGGGCTGCGGGCCGGTGAGGCGGTAGGCCGACTCGGCGCGACCATGGATGTGCTGGCCGAGATCTGGGAGATGCCCCCGGACGAGCGGCGCAAGCTGCGGCCGGAGATCGAGCAGTTCGCGGTGTGCCTGATCGAGGCCTATTTCATGCGGGCCGGGGAGATCGACGCGCACATCGAGCGGCTGGCGCACGACTGGACGCTCGAGCGCATGCCCGCGACCGACCGCAACGTGCTGCGGGTGGCGGCGGCGGAGCTGCTGGGCGTGCCGGAGACGCCGGTGAGCGTGGTGTTCAACGAGGCGGTGGAGCTGGCCAAGACCTACGGCACGCCGGCCTCGGGGAAGTTCGTCAACGGCGTGCTGGCGACGCTGGCCCGCGAGCAGGGCCTGACTCCGGAGAGGGCGTGAGCGGGATGAGCGAGCCCACCGCGCGGGCGCCCATCGCGCTGTCGGTCTCGGAGCTGACGGCCTACGTCAAGCGGCTGCTCGACCGCGATGAGGTGCTCAACCAGGTCTCGGTGCGCGGCGAGATCTCGAACTTCACGCGCCACCGCTCCGGGCACCTGTACTTCTCGCTCAAGGACGATGCCAGCCAGCTCTCGTGTGTGTGCTTCCGCGGCGACGCGGCGCGGCTGGGCTTCGAGCCCGAGGACGGCCGGCAGGTGATCGCGCACGGCAACGTGAGTGTGTACGAGCCGCGCGGGCAGTACCAGCTCATCGTGCGCGCGATGATGCCCGATGGCGAGGGGGCACTGGCGGCGCAGATCGCGAAACTCAGGGCGAAGCTGGAGGCCGAGGGGCTCTTCGAGGTGGCGCGCAAGCGCGCGCTTCCACGCTTCCCGCGGCGCATCGCACTGGTGACCTCGCCCACGGGGGCGGCGGTGCGCGACCTGGTGAGCGTGATCTCGCGGCGTTTCCCGCCGGCGGAGCTGATCGTGGTGCCGACGGCGGTGCAGGGGGAGGAGGCGCCGGCGAGCATCGCGCGCTCGCTGCACCTGGCGGCGAGCGTGGTAGGGGCGGACCTGATCATCGCGGGGCGTGGGGGTGGGTCGCTGGAGGACCTGTGGGCGTTCAACGATGAGCGCGTGGTGCGGGCGGTATTCGCCTCGCCGGTGCCGGTGATCAGCGCGGTCGGGCACGAGACCGACCTGTGCCTGTGCGACGAGGTCGCGGACCTGCGTGCGCCGACGCCGTCGGCGGCGGGGGAGCTGGCGGTGCCGGACGTGGTGGAGCTG
>JALGVA010000010.1 GCA_029820295.1 Candidatus Zipacnadia bacterium | reverse complement strand
CGTCGACTGGTCGGGGGCCCGCGCGTCCCCGCCGGTGCGCCGTCGCCGTTGCCCCCTCCGGAACGGAAGGGGCCACGCAGCGGCCCCAGGGGGGGGCCCGCCGTCAGACAATCATCCCCCGCATCTCGCCCCCACGCCACGCCAGCACCGCCTCGCTCACCGCGCCCGCCACGGCATCCGCCACGTCCTTCGATCCCCCCTGCCGATGGTCCACCTTTCGCCCTTCCACCAGTTCCAGCCCTTTGCACTCCAGCAGCACCGGCTCGTAGCGATACCAGCGCAGCCTCCCCTGCGTCAGCACTTCCTTCAGCGTCTCGTACGCCTCCAGGTCCCGGTCCACCGACACCAGCTTCACCGTCAGGCCGTGTCGCCGCAGTATCTGCCGGCTGTCTGCACTCTGGTAGCCGTCGTAGCTCACCTGCGCGATCGGCACCCCCCGCCGCGCCAGCGTCAGGATCAGTTCCCGCACCTGGGCGAACTGCACCTCGCCGCCCTCAGGCGGCACGATCCGGTGCATCAGCTCCACGACCACCACCGGCCCGTCGCCACCGTCGTCCGCGCAGTGCGCCATCGCGATCCCGCACGCGTCCCGCTTCAGCCCCAGGTCCACGTGGATGTACCGCCCACACCGTCCCGTCGGCCTGAACCCCGCATCCAGCACTCCGTGCTCATCAATCGGCCGGGGCAGCGTCTCATCGACCGCCCGCTCCAGCACCTCCGCGTCCGGGAAGAACGGTTCGAACGCCTCCGCCGGCCGTGCCCCCAGGTCCCGCATCGCCCGCAGTTGATTGCGCCTGAACTCCGCCCGGTACTCAACGGGGACGCTCATCCCCTCGCAGTCGAAGGTCTCCCCACAGTAGGACCCCGCTGGCTTGACCTCCCAGGTCGCCTTACGCGATGCGTACACCCGCTCGTTCCACGCCGCCTCCTCCATCTTCCGTTCCAGGAAGTCCCCCCGGTGACGCGGCGACGAGATCATCAGCAGCAGGCCCGCGTCCAGAAACCGGCTCCGGATCCGCCGTTGCAGGGCGTTGTAGATCTCCTCCGCCGAATCGCGCCGCCCGCCATCGCTCTCCAGCAGCCAGCTCGCCTCGTCGATCACCGCCCCGAGCACGTTGTACCCCAGCGGATACGTCTCCGCCGAGTTGCCGCACAGCACCACTACGTCCTTGGGGAAGCGCAGCTCCCTTTGCAGCAGCGTCGGCTCATAGCGCTCGAACCATGGCGACCGCCGAATGCGGCTCATGATCTCCCCGAATACCACCCGCCGCGCCTGCTCCCCATTCGTGGACATGTTCAGGAAGCTGATGGCGCTCCCGCCGCCTATCCCGTAGTACGCCTGCGGGTCCTCCAGGCACAGCACCCGATGCAACTGATACGCCACCGCCAGACTCGCCGTGTATGACTTCCCGGCGCCGATCCCCCAGCACAGCGCCGCCTCGTTGTAGTCGCCCTCGAAGATCTCTTCCAGCACGTTCACGATCACCGGATACGCCTCGTCCGCCAGCCCCAGGTACTCCTGGCTGGCGATGAACTCCCGGACGCCGGCTGGCTGCTCCTCGAAGGCGTCATCCTCCCGCTCGGCCACGCGACCGCCTCCCCTGCGTGTGCGCTCTCACGTCATCGCTCATGCAGCGGTCGGTGTGCCTCCTGATTGTCACTTCCTCCTGCCGCGCCTCACCATCCACGGCTGCTCGCCCCGAGGGCGCAGGCCCGCTTGCCATCGCCCTTCGCGCCATCCCGCTCACGAGCGGCACCCCGCGTCATTGCCCTCGGTCGTTGCCGTTGTGCCCCCGGCGCCCCCGTCGGGGGGCGCCCGCAGGGCGCCTGCCGTCGCCATTGCTGTGCGCAGCGGCGCGTGCTCACATCCGTCGGCCGTCCGCCGTCGGCGACCCGCTCCCTCCATTAACTCTGGTACCGGAGCGCTCGATGATGCCGCCTATCTTCCGTCCCCCGCCTTCCGTGCCCCCGTGACCTCACGAGCACGGCCCTCAACGCAATTGTGAGATCGCGCTGAGCCTATCTTGAGCGTCCCTTGCTTAAGTCCGTGTATACTTGCCGCACTTCCTGTGTGGCCGCCACACCGGGAGGGGACCACCGGCTGGACGTCCTGTCTCACCGGCGCCCGCTGACGCAGAGGACAACGACTTGAGCAATCGACGCTATCCTCCGCCTGGCTGGGTGCATCGTGTCGTACTCCTCGGCTTCGCCGCCTGCATCATTGCGGCGACCGTTTTGCGTGCCTCACACCCGCCCGCCGATCTCCCGCGCGTCGAACTCTCCGAGCAGTACCGTCCGGTCTCCGCCGCCGTCGGCCTGTCGCGCGAGCTTCCGCGCGGCGGCGTCCTTGCCACCTACGTGTATGCCCTTGCCTACGCCGCCCACTACCGAATCACCGCCATCCCTGCGCCTCACATGCCCCCGGTCACCTGGGCCTCAGGCTTCCTCAAGGACCCCATCGGCTTCTCCGGGCCCGCTCGCCTCATCGCCGTCGAGGCCGGCGTGCTCGCGGTCTGCTTGCTCTTCATGCTCCTCTCGCGCCTCATCGATCACTGGGCCGCCGTCGCCGGCGCCTTCCTGCTCGCCGTTCACCCGTCCGCCGTCGCCCTCAGCCACTCGCTCGACTCAAGCGCCCTCTGCCTGTGCTTCCTGCTGTGCGGCCTCCTGGTGCTGATGCCTGCCGCGACCCGCAGGCTCCGCCTGGTGGAGTTCGCCGCTGGCGGCCTGGCCCTCGGCTTCGCCACCGAGACCATCCCCGCCGCCTGGCTGCTCGCCCCGACGCTGGTTGCCTGGCATCTCCATCACGCACCCGAGGACCGGCGCCGTCACATCGCCCTGGGGGCCACCATCGGCTCCATCGCCTTCATCACTGCCGCCATGACGGTGCTGCCCGGCTGGTACGCTGCGCGCGGTGAGGCCCTGGTCGCCACCGCCCTCCACGGCGCCATTCTCCTTGGCGTGGCCGCCGCCGGCGTCTCCGCCGTGCGCGCCATGCGCGCCCGCGTGTCCCGAGGCACTTACTCCTCGGCCGTTCTCGGCAGTGCTCTGGTTGCCTGCATTGTGCTGGTCGCCTGGCCCGGCGCTTCCCGCGCCGCGCGCGTCACCGACCCCGGCGCCGCCGCCTCGTTCTGGATCGCAGACACCCTCCCCGATGGTGCCACGGTCGCCGTCCACGCCAGCCTGCGCGACCGCGTGAACATCCCGCGCGACCCTCGCAGTTGGTGCCGCGAGCTGCGTGCGCCCGGCGGGCTGTGCCGACATTCCCTGGCCTGGGCGGTCGCCTCCGTGCAGGCCTCGCAGGCCCTCGGAGAGCCCACCTGGGACGTCACCTGGTTCGACGGCGATCAGCCCGTCTCGTCGGGGGTGCAGGACGTGACCGGCGACCATGTCCTGAGCGACTTTGTCGTGGTACCGGAATCGCTTGAGCCGGAGCCCTCCGACGGTCTCTGGCTCGCCGCGCGCTTCCATGCTCGCGAGGAGAGTGGCGAGGGGATCTCCATCTGGGGTGTGCTTCCCGCATCGGCGCCGAGGTCATCGAGCCACGTGGACTGGAGCATCAAGGACGCCCCCCGCACCGCGACCGGCCCCGCCCCCGACGCCGTCCGCCGTTGCCGTTCATAGGGCAGGCAGCCCTCCCGTTGCCCCTTCCGGAACGGCTATGCATTACCCACATCTCGTGCGCGGGCCGGAACGGAGGGATAAGGCGCTTGCTCTGCAAGCGCAGGGGGAGGCCCGCCCTCCTATCCGCCGCTATCCGCCATCACTTCGCTTATCGCCCCCAGCACCATCTCCGGCTCAATCCCGGGCATGCAGGCCCACCCGTGCGGGCACGCCTCCTTGGCCCGGATGTAGCACGGCGCGCACTCCATCTCAGTCACGATCTTCCGCCCCCGCCCGAAGATCGCCATCTCCTGCGCCGGCGTCGGCCCGAACATTGACACCACCGGCGTCTTCACCGCCACCGCCGCATGCATCGGGAAGCAGTCCCCGCACACCACCACGTCACACTGCCCCAGCAGCGCCGCGAACTGCATGATGCTGTGCCCCGTCCCCGTATCCGTCACCACCCCCCCCAGCTCCCGCTTCAGCCGCCGGTTGATCTCCCGCTCCGCCGGTCCGCCGACGAGTACCACCTGCGCATCCGTCTTCGCCCACAACAGCCGCGCCAGCTCCGCGAAGTGCTCCGTCGGCCAGTCCTTCGTAGCGAACCGCGCGCTGTCCCCGCCCGTTGCCAGCGCCACCACCCTCTGCCCATCCGCATCAACGCCCACCCCGCGCAGCACCCCCCGCGCGTATGCTACCTCCTCCTCGGTCGGCTCCAGCACGTACTCCTCGCCCTCGTAGGGCACTCCCACCAGGTCGAAGATCAGCTCCGCCAGCGTCTTCTCGTTCACTCGCGAGCGCAGCTCATCCGACAGGCTCAGCGCCACATATGGCATCGACTGCTCGTTCAGCGGCATCAGGCTCCCGCTCTGGTGCAGCCCGAAGCCCAGCCGCTCGTCCGCCGGCACCATCTGCGCCAGCGCCGCCTCCGCCCGGTTTGCCTCCAGGCTCACCACCAGATCGAACCGCCGCCGCGTGAGCAGCCCCGCCGCCTCCCACGAGTACTCGATCACCTCGTTGACCAGCGGATTCGCCCGCACCAGCGGCGCCGCGACGGGACTCGTCAGCCACGCGATCCACGGATCGTCGTAACGCTTGCGCAGCGCATGCACGATCGGGCTCGACTTGACGACATTGCCCAGTTGGTGCACTCTTACCACGAGCACCTGCGGCCCCTTGGCCTCGTAGTGCTCGCAACCATCGCATTCGCTCTGCCACCGGCACGGCTTGTAGCCCGTGAACTGCCGGCAGTCATACCGATATCGCTCGTCCATCGCTCAACCGCCTTCGAGGCTCCCGAGCGCGTCTGGAGGAAGCCCGTTGTCTGACCGCATCCTGGTCGTCCGCATGTCCGCCATGGGCGATGTCATTCAGAGCACGCCCGTCGCCCGCGGCCTCAAGGCCGCCCGCCCCGGCTGCCACCTCGCCTGGTTCATCAACCGTCCCTTCGCCCCCCTGCTCGAGCACAACCCGCATATCGACCAGATCATCGCCATGCCCCTCCGCCCCACCGTCTCCGATGTCGTCGAGGCATGGTGGCACCTCAAGCACGGCGAGTTCGACGTCGCCATCGACCTCCAGGGCCTCGCCAAGAGCGCTGTCCCTACGCTCGCCAGTGGCGCCCCTCGCCGCATCGGCAAGGCCGAGGCGCGCGAGGCCGCTCTCCTTGCATACACCGAGCTGTCCCCGGAGCGCTGGGACCAGCAGTACATCTCCCAGCGCTATCTCGAAGTCTGCGAACCCCTCGGCGTCTCCCGCGATGACTTCGTCCCCGAACTCTTCCTCGTGGATGAGGACTTCGGGCTCATCGACCGCGTGTGCGCCGCCCAGGGGGTCGCCCCCGACGAGCCGCTTGTCGTGCTCGTGACCTTCGCCCTGACCCCCAAGCGCGAGTGGCCGCCCGAGTTCGTGATCCAGCTCGCTGACGAACTCACCCATAGCCACGGCGCCCGCATCGTCATCCCCGGCGCCGCGAGCGAGCGCCCGCGCGCCGAGGCCATCTCCGCGCAGATGGCACGCCCGCCGATCATCCTCGCCGGCGACACCTCCATCCGCGAGGCCGCTGCGGTGCTTCAGCGCGCCGATCTGGTCATCGGCGTCGAGAGCGGCCTGACGCACATGGCCTACGCGGTCCGCACGCCCACGATCTGCATCCTCACCTACCCGCCGCTGCGCAACGGTCCGGTCGGCCCCAACGCGCGCACCGTCTACGTACCCGACCTTCCCTGCCGGCCCTGCCGGCCCGATGCCCCCTGCGAACACTACCGCTGCGTCCGCGAACTCACCCCCGACCTCGTCCTCTCCGCCATCGCCGACCTCGCCCGCGAGACCCCTGTCTTCCCCGACTGAGGCGGTCTCGCGCCCATTCACTCCCGGCCTCATCCTCGCCCGCCGTCACCGTCCGCCCTACGTCAGTGCCACCCTACCCTCCGCTCGCCCACCCTTCTGGCTCTCCGCCCTCACCGTCACCTCGCCCCCGTTCGGCGCCCGCACGAACCACTCCAGCTCTGCCGACCGGCCCCGCGCCGGCAGATGCCCGATCTCGCGGTAGCGCCCCAGCGACAGCACCTCGACGCCTTCCCCTGCTTCCAGCTCCACCGACACCGGCCGCAGGGACCGCAGGCTCAGGGCCCGCTGCGTGATGTTCGTCGGCAGCGCCCCGTCGTTCATCACTCGCGCGCGCACCCGGTAGATCCCCTCCCCCACGCTCGCCACGTCCACATCCGAGATCACCAGTCGTGGTCGCCGCGCCGCATACTCGATGATGAACCGCGCCGACCCCGGCGCGATCATCTCCCGCAGGTTCTCGAAGGACGGATTGATCATCCAGTACTGCTTCCAGCCCCCGATCTCCACCCTCCCGAGCTGTGGATGCTCGAACTCATGCCAGTCCACAAACATCTCCTGCTCCGGATGCTCGTCGTGGTAGCGCATCGCGTCCTTCATGAACAGGTGCCGTTCGTCGGCGCTGGCCGCGAAGAACTCCTCGGTCTTCACTCCCGCCGCGTTGTAGATGTTCCCCTGCTCGATCTCGAAGTGGAACAGCCCCATGTGCAGGTAGCCCCAGTCGGCCGAGTGCCCCTTCAACGACGCCGGCGGCGAGTCCGCCGACCGGTACTCGATCGTCGGCAGCAGCGCCAGCCCCGTCAGCTCCGCTGCCCGCTTGCCCAGCTCTTCGAACACCTTCCGGTCCGCAGGCAGGATATCGTCCAGCGTCCCGGTGCTCGGCGGCATCAGCACCGCGCTGCTCCCGCAGTGGAAGCCCAGGATGCCGAAGATGCTGGGGTGCGCGTACACAAACTCCGCCAGCGCCCGCATCTCCGGCTCCGAGAACGGGTAGTCGCCCGCGCCGCCCTGCTCGTGCTCCTGGTGCCAGTTCGCCGGCCAGTTGCGGTTGAAGTCGTGCGACCGCGCGCACGCCACGCGGATCTCCCCGCCGTCCCATCCATGCACCATGCCTTCGGGCATGATCGCGTAGAACGGCCCCTCGGTGTCCGTCGCCTCCCGCGGCACCATGATGCGCCCGTCCTCCGGCGACGCCTTCCACTGCCCGTCCGGACGCTCGATCCGCATGTCCACGATGAACCCATCTCCGTCCACGTCCTCGCGCACCAGGCAGTTCGGCTCAACCCACTCATCGGTCCGGCTCCGGATGTTCGCCCCCGTCGTCAGCGCGAACTCCGCCCCGTCCGGGTTCAGCCGCGGCACCACATAGAAGACCACCTCCTGCAGCAGCTCCTCCAGGTCCACGTAGTCCGCCGCGCCGCTGAGCAGGTCGTGGATCAGCCGCAGCGACGACGTGGTGCCTGCCACCTCCTTGGCGTGGATGTTCGCGTGCACGAAGTACGCGGGCCGCCCATCCACCGGCCCGCCCGCCTGGTCCGCGATCTCCAGCATCCAGATCTCACGGCCCTCCGGCGTCTGGCCCAGCGTGTGCAGCCGGCACCGCCCCTCACACGCCTCTGCGACTTCCCGCAGGTACGCCGTCATCTCGTCGTAGCCGTACCAGTGATCGTACTGTGGCGCCTTCAGCTCACCCATGGCACTCTCCCCGTATCTCGCTCATCAGAACCGCCGCCGCCTTCGCTCCCCCCCGCGCTCGCTCCTCCCGCCGGTCACCCGTCAACGTTGCGGCGTGTCCGTAGTACGGGCGTCACCGCCCGTGCGCCCTTGCCATCCGCCGTCGCCGTCGGCGTGGCGGATGCCGTGCGGTTCGTAGGACGGGACCCTTCCCGCCCGTACACGCCACGAGGCGCCCGTCGCCGGGCGCCCCGTGATCACTCTTCGGGCCGGCGCCGTCAGATCCCCAGCGCCGCCCGCTTATTGTCGATATGCGCCGCGATCCCCTCCGCTACTTCGACCGCATCCTCACCGAGCGCGAGCCTGCCCCCCGTGATCCCCACCAGATCCTCGGTCAGCAGCTTCACTACCTCCGGCGACCCCGTCACCGGCGGCGTTGGCGACACGTGCGTATACAGCCCCAGCGCCAGCGCGCCGATCGCGTCGATCATCGCCTTCTGCTCCATGTACTCCGGCGCCGTGACTGCGATCGGCAACTCCGCCGTATCCACGCCCAGCGCATCCGCCACTGCCCCCACCAGCAGCGCGATCCGTCCGCAGTCGGTGCAGGTCCCGAAGCTCAGCACCGGCGGCACCCCCAGCGCCTCGCACACCCCGCGCAGACCCTCACCTGCCAGCTCCTGCGCTTCCAGCGAGTTGAGCCCTGCCACCTGCGTCGCCGCGTTGCCGCAGCCCGCCGACAGCACCAGGATGTCGCGGGCGATCAGCTCCCTCACCACCGCCGTGGTCAGGCTATCCTGCGGGCCGTTCTTGAGCGTCGTGCAGCTCACCATCGCCACGATGCCCTTGATCGCACCGCTCTTGACCGCATCCAGCAGCGGCTCCAGCGTCCCGCCCAGCGCCCCCAGCACCGCCTCCGTCGAGAACCCCGTGAGGATCTCCTGCCGGCGCTCCACCCCATGCCGCGGCTTGTCCTTGCGCTCCCTGAAGTTCTCGATCGCGATGTCGATGATCCGCTGCGCCTGCTCGGCCACCTGCGCGGGCACGTAGTCCACCCGCTCATGCGTCCCGGGCACGCCGATCACGTGCGACACCGCCACCAGCTTCGTGCCGTAGCGGTCCGCGATCTCCGCCAGCGACGGCACCGAGCAGTTCATGTCCATCGCGAACACGTCCACCGCCCCCGTCGCGATCGCGTACTCCTGGCAGATCCAATTGCCTGTCATCCCCACGAACGCGTCGCTCGCCGCCAGGCGCTGCATCATCTCCTGCCCGGTCTCGATCGACCCCACGATGCGCAGGCCCTTCGCGCCCGTATCCCGCGCCCGCGCCTGCACCTCCTCCGACTCCGCCGCCTGCACCAGCGCGAACCCCATGAACGGCTCATGGCCGTTGGGCAGGATGTTCACGTAGTCCGCGTCCAGTATCCCCAGGTCCACATGCGCCGCGTGCGGCTGCGGCGTCCCGAACAGCGCGTCCTGGCCCATCTCCAGCGGCACCTGCACCGCGTAGAACGTCGCGATGCCCATGCGCAGTGCCGCCTTCGCCAGGCTCACGTAGTCCCCGTCGATGTTCGTCATCGACCGCGTCGTGCAGTCCAGAAGCTCATGCAGCGGACCACCGGGGAATATGCCCAACTCGCGCCACAGAGCCTTGCGACTCTCGGGAGCCAGCGCCTTGACCCAGATCGATTCCTCGTCGCTGCACTGCGCCATGCTGTCGAGAATCCCCTTGCCCACCGCAACCGCGCGGGCGTTGACATCCGCCTCCTCGATCCCCAGCACCGACGCCAGCATGTCCAGCTTGCTCTCGTCCATGATCCGGAACGGCGTCTTCCCCTCCCCGGTCGCGATCAGCGTCTCCCCCACGTCGCGCGCGTGATGTCCGTACGCCCCAAGCCCCATGATGTTCAGGTGCACCAGGTTGCGCATGACCATCCCCGCCCCATCGATGCCGCAGACACCGCGATCTACCCCCGGCTTGATCCGGCACGGCCCCTGGCTGCACAGCGAGCAGCGCAGGCCCTGCTCGCAGAACGGGCAGCGCTTGCCCTGCGCCTCATATCGATCGGCAACGTTGGTCGCCTCGTCCGCCGCCATCACCTGGTACTGCGCGTTCACCGTCTCGTGCTGACTGACTGTCTCCGGCATGGGCGTCTCTCCTCCTGTGTGTTCCCGCTGTGCGCCCGGCCCCACTCTACGCGCCGACGCCGACGAGCTGCCGCCCCTCGATGCTGATAACCAGCTCTTCGAAGCAATTACTTCGTCCTGAGGCCTCAAGTGCCTGCCTCACCAGCGCCACCAATCCCGCGCAGCACGGCACTTCCACCCGCGCCACCGTCACACGCCTGAGGTCGTTGCTTCGGAAGATCTCCACCAGCTTCGCCAGGTAGGGCCGCACGTCATCGAGCTTGGGGCACGCGGTGATGACCTTCTTCCCCGCCAGCAGCTCCCCGTGAAAGCCGCCCAGCGCGTAGGGCACGCAGTCCGCCGAGATCAGCAGATCCGCTCCGTCCAGCCACGGCGCGTGCGGCGGTACCAGCGTGAGCTGCACCGGCCAGTTCCGCAGTTGCGACGCCTGCGTCCCGGGCCTCGGCGTCACATCCTCCTCGCCGCCCGGACTCAGCGCCATGCTCCCCGGGCACCCTCCACCGCAGGCCGAGCCGGCAGCCGCCGCCAGGTGGTCGGCCACCGCCTCCTCGTCGAACTCCTCCGCCTCCCGCTCCTCGATGCTGATCGCATCCTGCGGGCACTCGCCCAGGCAGCTGCCCAGCCCATCGCACAGCCGGTCCTCCACCAGCCGCGCCTTGCCGTCGATGATCTGGATCGCTCCCTCCTTACATGACGGCACGCACAACCCGCAGCCGTTGCACTTTTCCTCGTCGATCCGCACGATCTGTCGCACCCCTCGCGCCATCGATCTCATCCTCCATGCGGGATCATCACCCATTCAGTGACATTACGCCTGACATCCCGACCCCTGAATCACGTCGGCCAGCGTCGTCCCCCCCAGCCCGTCCTCCAGCTCCCGCTGGATACGCATCCACGTCGGCCGCAGCGGACACTCGATTGACCGCTCGCACACATCCAGCCCGATCACGCAGCGGTTGACGTGCAGCTCGCCCTGCACCGCGTTCACGATCTCCAGGAGCGTGATATCCCCCGCATCCCGTGCCAGCCGGAACCCGCCCCCCGGGCCGCGCTTGCTTTCCACGATCCCCGCGTCCCGCAGCGCCTGCATGATCTTGTGCATGAAGTCCCCGCTGGTGTCGGCCGCATCCGCCAGTTCCTCAGCCGTGAACGCCCTCTCCGCCCTGCTCCCGCCCGCCACCAACGCTTCCTGCCCCCAGTGGCTGGCCATGAAGATCAGCGCCCGCAGCCCGTACCCTGTGTTCCGCTTGATCAGCTCCATTGTTATTCTGGAGTATCTTATTCCACTATTCTCCACCTGTCAACCCCCTCTCTCTCCATGCATCACCCACATCTCGCGCGCGGTCGCTACGTCTGGGCCGTACGTCGTTTTCGCACGGAGGGGGAGGCGCGCCGGCGCCTCAGCTTCCATGCCGGCGCGGCCGTTGCTCGTCCACCGCGCGGCCTCGCCGCAGCCGTCCCGACTTGTGGGTAATGCATGGACTCTGTCTCGGGGGCCCTGCGCCATCGCTGTTGCCGTCCGAAGCGACGCACGTTTACATGCGTCGCCGTCGTGTGGTATAAGCGAGTCCGTCGGGCCGGGTCCGGCACACATGGGAGGCGGCAGTGGTGGAGACAGACGCAGCCCAGGAGATCGTCCACGTAGTCGGCGGCGCGTCCGCGCCGGTGGAGGAGGAGATCGCGTCCATCGGCGCGGTGCTCTCGTCCTGGGCCTATGATATTCGCGTGCTCGCTCCTACTAACCCGCAGTTCCGTCAGCGCCTGGCCGCCGCGCACGTGCGCGCCAGTGAGGCAGTCCCGGCGCTTGGGCCCTCGGTCGCCGCCCGCTGGGCGGGTGCCCGCGCGCTGGCCGCTCAGCTTCAGAGCCTGCGCCCCATGCTCGTCCATGCGCATGGCTTCCGCGCCGGTCTCGCCGCACTTATGGCGCGCCGCTCGCTGCCGCAGCCCCCGCCGGTCGTCCTCTCCCCCAACCTCCTGCCCCACCTGCTGCGCGGTCCGCGCGGCCGGCTGCGCCGACTGGCGTGCCGCCGCGTGCTGCGCCTGGCGGATGCTGTCGTCGTCCACACCGAGGTCCAGCGCGAGCAGCTCGCCCGCCTCGATCGCATCACCGCCGCCCGCGCCGACGTCGTTCCCTGCGGAATCTCACCGCACCAGCCCGCCGACACCCTCGACCTGGGCGTTCGCCGCCGGCTCCTCGGCATGACCCAGGCGGCGGCCATCATCGGCTGCGTGGTGGACACGCTCGACCTGCCCGCGGTTCGCCTCTTCCTCGACGCCGCCCGCGAGCTGTGCATGGAGTTCCCCAGCCTCGAGTTCGCCCTGATCGGCTCCGACGTTGACCGGCCCCGCTACCATGACCTGGCCCACGAGCGCGGCCTCATGGGCGCTACCGTCTTCGTTGACCCGCACAGCCGCCTCGCCCGCGCGCTCGCCGCGCTGAACATCCTCGTCACCCCCCAGCTCGGCTGGCCATCGGGCATGCTCGCCCTGCAGGCGCTCGTACACGACGTCGGTGTCGTCGCGCTGCGCGGAGGCGAGGTGGACGAGATGCTCTCCGGCGCCCCCGGGGTGACCATCGCCGCGGGCGACGACCCCGCCGCGCTGGGCCCCGCCATCATCGAGCAGCTCGGCGAGGCCGCCGACCGTATGCCCATGTCGCCCCAGGCCGTGGACGCTCCCGGCATCTCCGAGATGCTCGTCTCGCGCGAGTTCTTCGACCTCGCCGAATCATGGGGCCGCCCCAACACACCCGCCGATCGCCCCGAGGGCCAGCAACCGCTCACACGCAGCGCCGCCGCCTTCCCTGCCACGCGTGCCGCACGCGCCCTGATCGCCGTCTATCATCGCGTCCTCGACCAGCAGTAGCCGCCGCGCTCATCCCCGACCGTACGCGAAAGCGCCCCGCCTCACGTGGCGGGGCGCCGGCTCACTGCCCGCTGCAAGTGCGGCCTACATCATCATCTCTTTGACGCGCATCCACGGCGCCACGGACTTCAGGCAGCATGCCACCGACGCCGCCCACCAGCTCGCGAGCTGCTGCATCGAGGCCGCCCCTACCGCCTCCACGTCGCTCGGGTAGATCGTCACCAGCCGCACATCCCCGACGTAGACCGTCGGCTTGCCACGCACCGGCACGACTTGCACCGCCTCCGCGTCCAGGTCGCCGTACGACAGGATGTGGACCATGCGCGCGTCCACGATCCGCGCCCGCTCGGCCGCCGTGAACCCCGCCGCGTCCGCCCTGATCCGGAACATAACCAGCCCACCGACGCCGACGTCGAACTCGTCCGGCACCACCTGCGCGTTGGTCACCGGCTTCTCGTCCTCGCCGCCGTAGATCTTCACTTCGTTCTGCAGTTGCGCATCTGCCTGCGGCGCCCACATCGCCGCACACGCCACCAGCGCACCCAGTGCCGCAATGCTCATCAGCCTTGCGCGTGTCACAGTCGTCTCCTCCTGATCACTTCGCTGTGCTCGACCTCCACCCACATACTATTCCACCAGCACGAGACCGCCAAAACGCCGTTGCCGCCTGTTGTAGTCCGCAATCGCCGCGTCCAGATGCTCCCCTGTGAACGACGGCCAGTAGTCCGGCATCACGTAGAACTCGGCGTAGGCGGTCTGCCACAGCAGGAAGTTGCTGATCCGCAGATCCCCTCCCGGCCGGATCAGCAGATCCACCGGCGGCACCTCAGGCACATAGAGGTGCTGCTGCACCGTCTCCGGCCCGATCTCCTCGACATCCAGCTCCCCCGCCACCGCCTTGCGCGCTATCTCCTTCGTCGCGTCCACGATCTCGATCTGCCCGCCGTAGTTCACGCACAGGTTCAGCACCATGCCCCGATTGTCCGCCGTCGCCGCCACCGCGCCGTCCAGCGCCCGCAGCATCGGCGCGGGCAGACCCTCGCGCCGACCCGACCAGTACATGCGCACATCGTTCCGGCACAGCTCCTCCAGCTCCGCCACCAGCGCGCTCTCGATCAGCCCCATCAGCGCCTCGACCTCGGGCTCCGGCCGCGACCAGTTCTCCGTGCTGAACGCATACAGCGACACGTAGCCGATCCCCCGCGCGTCCGCCTCGCGCATGAACCGCTGCGTCGCCTTCCGCCCCTCACGATGCCCCTCGGTCCGCTTCAGGCCCCGCTCCAGCGCCCAACGCCCGTTCCCGTCCATGATCACCGCGACATGACGCGGGATCACCATCTCTGTCTCGCTCATCTCACGCTCCCTCCCTCCCCGCGGTCCCCACGTACGCGCAGGCCCGGGCCGCTCTCGTCCCGGGCCCGTACATCTCACTCTCCGCGTGCCGTCGGGCAGCGCCACTCGCCCGCCACGGTCAGCTCTACGGTGCCGCCATCCCTGTCGCGCTGCCGAATCACGAAGCGTCTCCCACCCTCGCACTGCTCCGGCGCCGGACCCACCCGCACCTCATCCGCGATCCGCACACCCGCCTCCGCCAGCAGCGCCCGCGCCCGCTCCACCGTGTACCCCGTCGTATCCGGACGCCGCTTCGTCATATCTCCATGATCTCTTGGATCTTCTCTTCGCCGATCTCGTCGATCCGCTCGATCGCCTCGTCGGTCAGCTCCTGCACTTCCTTCTTCCCCACCCGCACCTCGTCCTCGGACAGCCCCTCCGCCTTCTCCATCTTGTCGATGCCTTCGTTCGCCGCCCGCCGGATGTTCCGGATCGCCACCCGACCCTCCTCGAGCCGCTTGCGCACCTGCCGCGTCAGCTCCTCCCGCCGCTCCTCCGTCAGCGTCGGGATCTCCAGGCGGATGATGTTGCCGTCATTGGTCGGCATCAGACCCAGCTCTGACGTCATGATCGCCTTCTCAATCGCCGACAGCGCGTTCTTGTCCCACGGCGTGATCCCCAGCAGCCGCGTGTCGATCACCTGGATCGACGCGATCTGGTTCACCGGCACCTTCGTCCCGTAGTACTCCACCTCCAGGTTGTCCACCAGCGCGGGAGAGGCGCGCCCCGTGCGATACGCCGCCAGGTCGTGCCGAATGACCTCCACCGTCTTGTCCATGTCCGCCTTCGCCCTTGCTATGAGCCGGTCCACTTGCCATCCCTCCGTCAGGCCGGGATCACCCGCTGACCCACGATCGTGCCGATCGGCTCGCCCCGCACCACTCGAACAATGTTACCCTCCACGTTCATGTTGAAAACGACGATCGGCAGGTTGTTGTCCTTGGCCAGCGAGATGGCGGTCGCGTCCATCACTCTCAGGTCGCGGTTCAGCACGTCCAGGTGCGACACCTCGCGCAGCAGTGTGGCCTCGGGGTTTCCGTCGGGGTCGCAGTCGTACACGCCGTCCACGTCCGTCGCCTTCATGATGACCTCCGCCCCGATCTCCACCGCACGCAGCACCCCGGCCGTGTCGCTCGTGAAGTACGGGTTGCCCGTCCCCGCCCCGAAGATCATCACCCGCCCCTTCTCCATGTGCCGGATCGCCCGACGCCGGATGTACGGCTCCGCCACCTCGCGCATCTCGATGGCGGTCTGCACCCGCGTGTCCACCCCCATCCCCTCCAGCACGTCCTGCAGCGCCAGCGCGTTGATCACCGTCGCCACCATGCCCGCGTAGTCCGCCGCCGCCCGCTCCATCCCCTGCGCCGCCGCCTCGTGGCCCCGCCAGATGTTCCCGCCCCCCACCACGATCGCTATCTCCACCCCCGTCAGCGACGCCGCGCGCACCTCCTCGGCGATGCGGAACACCGTCGGCCAGTGCAGACCCGCGCTCTCCGGGCCCTTGAACGCCCCCCCGCTCAGCTTCAGCAGCACGCGGCTGTAACGCACGGGCGCTTCCCTGCTCAATTGTGCCTCCTGAGCTACTCCTCGTCTGCGCCGACCTGATAGCGCACGAACCGCGCGATCACCACGCGCTCGCCGCACTGCGTGATCAGCTCGTTCAGCTTGTCCTCGATGGTCACGCTGTCGTCGCGGATGAACGGCTGCTTCAGCAGGCACTCGTTCTCGTAGAACTTCTGCAGCCGCCCCTCCACCATCTTCTCCACGATGTGCTCGGGCTTCCCCTCCTCCAGCGCCTGCTGGCGCAGCACCTCCCGCTCGTGGTCCACCGCCTCGCACGGCACGTCCTCCGGCGCGATCCACCGCGGCTCCATCGCCGCCACCTGCATCGCCAGATCGCGCCCGAACTCGCGGAACTCGTCCGTCCGCGCTACGAAGTCGGTCTCGCAGCGCAGGTCCACCAGCACGCCGATCTGGTTCCCCGCGTGCACGTACGACGCGATGATGCCCTCCTCCGCCGCCTTGCCCTCGCGCGACATCGCGACGTCGATCCCCCTCTGCCGCAGCAGATCGATCGCCCGCTCCATGTTGCCCTCGGCCTCGGACAGCGCGTTCTTGCAGTCCATGAAGCCGGCGCCCGTCTTCTCTCGAAGCTGCTTCACTTGCTCAGCATTGACTGACATCACTGACCTCCTGCAAAGCCGCGGCCGCGCGCGCCACACACCGCCGGCACGCGCCCTGCCTCTGCCTCATTACACCTCGTCATCGATCAGGTCGATGAACTGGTCCTCGACGGCGCCTTCGAAGCCCTCCTCACCCTCCACCGCCACCGGCGCCACCGCTTCCGCCTCCTCCGCCGCCGCCTGCGCCAGCAGCTCCTCGTCCAGCTCGATACCCGCCTCCGCCGCCATCTGCTCCGCCTGCGCCAGGCTGTCGGCCTCCTTGATCAGCCGCTGCTGATACTCCATCTGGCCGTCGAGCACCGCATCCGCCACCAGGTTCGCGAACAGCCGAATCGCCCGGATCGCGTCATCATTGCCCGGGATCGGGTAGTCGATCGGCTCGGGGTCGCAGTTGGTGTCGATTACCGCCACGATCGGCACCCCCAGCTTCACCGCCTCCGCCACCGCGGTCTCCTCGCGCTTGGTATCCACGATGAAGACCGCGTCGGGCACCCCATCCATGTCCTTGATCCCGCCCAGCGAGTGCTCCAGCTTCTCGCGCTCGCGCGAGAGCCGCAGCGCCTCCTTCTTGGTCAGCCGCGCCCACTCGCCCCGCTCCTCGGCCTCGGTCAGCTCCTTCAGATACGCGATCCGACCCCGAATCGTCTGCCAGTTCGTCAGCATCCCGCCCAGCCAGCGATTCGTCACGTAGGGCATCCCGCACTTCTCCGCGGCCTCTTGCACCGACTCCTGGCCCTGCCGCTTGGTGCACACGAACAGCACCGTCCCGCCCGCGCGCCCCACCTCGCGCAGCATCTCATACGCTGACTCCACCAGCCGCAGCGTCGCGTGCAGGTCGATGATGTAGATGCCGTTGCGCTCGTGGTAGATGAACGGCTTCATCTTCGGGTTCCAGCGCCTCGTCTGGTGCCCGAAGTGCACCCCCGCTTCCAGCAGTTCCTTCATGGTCACAAGTGCCAATTGTCTCGTCCTCCGATCGCCCACGACCGTTGTTGCGGTCGCACGTCAAAGCGCTTCGGCTCGTAGCCGAGCCGAGCAGCGCCGACGTTCGCACGATAGATTCGCGACGCGCGGAGCGCCTGTGCGCCCCGACGCCCCACGCATCTTGCACGGCCCCGTTACCGGGACCCTGACAATACCACAATCCTCCCGACATGGTCAACAATGCCCCGCGCGTCGTCGCCGTCCTTCCCGTCGTTCCTACCTTTGCACCCTCCCCGTCCCAGGCCCGCCCGCCAGCTTCTCCACCTCGTCCACGCTCATCAGGTTGAAGTCCCCGTAGATGCTATGCTTGAAGCAGCTCGCCGCCGCCGCGAACTCCACCGCCTCCTGGTCCGACTTCCCCGACAGCAGCGCGTAGATCAGCCCGCCGCAGAAGCTGTCCCCGCCCCCCACCCGGTCCACCATGTGGCTCACATCGTACTCCTTCGCCTGGAAGAGCGTCTCGCCGTCGTAGAGCACGCCGCTCCACAGGTTGTGCGACGCCGAGATGCTCGTGCGCAGCGTGATCGCCACCTTCTGCAACTTGGGGAAGCGCGCCATGAGCTGCTGGCAGACGCTCTCGTAAGCCGCCGCGTCCAGCTCTCCCGCCTCCACGTCCACACCCTCCGGCCGGATGCCGAACACCTTGTCGGCGTCCTCCTCGTTGCCGATGGCGTAGTCCGCGTGCTCCACCAGACCCTCCATCACCTCGCCGGGCTGCTTCCCCCACTTCCACAGCTTGCTGCGGTAGTTCAGGTCGCACGAGATCGTGATCCCCATCTCGGCGGCGATCTCCACCGCCTCCTGCAGCGTCTCCGCGGTCCCCGCGCTGATCGCCGGCGTGATCCCCGTCCAGTGGAACCAGTCCGCGCCCGCGAACACGCTTCGCCAGTCGATGTCCCCCGGCTTGATCTCCGACAGCGCCGAGTAGGCCCGGTCGTAGATCACCTTCGAGCCCCGCTGCATCGCCCCCATCTCCAGGAAGTAGATGCCCAGGCGATCCCCCTGCCGCAGGATGTACGATGTGTCCACGCCGTACTGCCGCAGGTAGTTCTCACACGCGTCGCCGATCTCGTGCGGTGGCAGCGCCGTCACGAAGCGCGCGTCGATGCCGTAGTTCGCCAGGCTTACCGCCACGTTCGCCTCGCCCCCGCCGTAAACCACATCAAATGACCGCGCCTGCACGAAACGCTCGAAGCCCGGAGGCGTCAGCCTGAGCATGATCTCGCCGTATGTGACAACCGTCGCCATGGTCTCCTGACCTCCCTGATCTGCGCGCCAGTGCCTTTCCCTGCACGCCACACCTTCGCGCGACGCCGCCGGTAGTCCTTCTCCGGCGGCGTCCGCATGCCCCGCTCCGTGCCCTCGTCTCAAGCCTGTTTCAGCGCCTCCACGTCGGCGTAGCTGGCCACGATCTGGCCGAAGTACACGCGGTGGAAGTCCCCGCCCGCATAGAGCATGTCGATTATCTCCGGCGCGAAGTGTTCGGGTACCACATCGGTCTTCTGCACCACCACGCACTCGTGCGTAATCCAGCACTCCTCGATCCCCGGCGATCTCACCTTACGCCCCGGTGTCGGGGTCAGGTCGCACTCCGCAAATTTGTCCCGGTCGCGCCCCGACTCGGTCCCGCAGAACAGCACCTGCTCCGCCAGCTCCGGCGGCGGCACGTTCACCGTGAAGTCGCCTGTCGTCTCGATGCACCCGTAGGTGTAGCGCGACGGACGCACGAACACAGCACAGATCGGCCGCCGCCACACCACCCCCAGCAGCGCCCAGCCGATGGTCATCGCGTTCGGCCGCCCGTCGGCATCCACCGACGCCAGCAGCGAACCGCCGCTACCCAGCGTCTGGCAGTAGCGGTCGAAGTACGCGGTGTGCGGCACCTCGATCTTCGCCATCAATCCGCCTCCCTCTGCCCCGCATGGCGCCGGATGGCGCCTCAGGGGCAGTCCTTGACCTCGATCGTCCCGTCCGAGTATACCACCGCCACCCGGCGCACACGCACCGTGCTGCTGCGCAGGCGTTCGGGCTCGAACGGGTCAGGCTCGTACTCGGTCACCGATTCGGCGGGTACCGCCGCCACGATCTCCGCCTCTGACTCGCCGTTGCCGCCGCCGCTCAGGCTCTGCGCGAGCCCCAGCTTCAGCGCCACCAGCAGCGCCGCCACCACCAGGACCGCCACCACGATTGCTACCGACTTGCGCTCTGCCACCGGGTTACCTCCCCGTCCGCGGGCCGTCCGACCGCCCACTTCGGGCTCATGCGTGCACATTCGCGCGCTCCCCGCTGCGCGCCACGCCCCCCACACCCCTAGAGACATTCCTCAGCCCGAGTTGTCGCGCCACGCTCCCTTGACAGCCCCGGCATCATGCCTCTATGATTGATACAACACTTCAAACCGATCACAGGATGAACCTGCGGCTCCAGCGATCGGCTGGGGCCATCTTTGTTTGCCCATGCTGCCCGACCATCTGCTCCACCAGGTCCAGGCCCCCGCCCGCTACATCGGCGGCGAAGTCAACCAGGTGCTCAAGCCCGATGACGTCCCCTTCCGGGTCGCCCTCTGCTACCCTGACACCTATGAGGTCGGCATGTCCCACGCCGGCCTGCGTGTGCTGTACGAGGTCGTCAGCCGCCGCTCCGACGCCGCCTGTGAGCGCGTCTTTCTCCCCTGGACCGACGCCATCGCCCTCATGCGCGCGCACGACCTGCCCCTCGCAGGCCTTGAGAGCGGCACGCCACTGGCCGAGTTCGACCTGGTCGGCATTACGCTTCAGCACGAGCTGACCTTCACCAACGTCCTCGAGGTCCTCGACCTTGGCGGCATACCCGTCCGCGCCGCCGACCGCCACGGGCCCCACCCGCTCGTCATCGGCGGCGGCCCGTGCGCCTTCAACCCCGAGCCCCTCGCCCACTTCTTCGACTGCTTCGTCATCGGCGACGGCGAGGAGGCGCTCGACGAACTCCTCGATGCTCTCGCCGCCCTGCCCGAGTCCCTGCGCACCCGAGCCGGCCGCACCGACGAGGCCCGGCGCGACGTCCTCGAGCGCCTCGCACAGCTCGACGGCGTCTATGTGCCCGCCGGCTACGACGCCTGCGAGTCCGCCGAGGGCCTGCTCATCCCCGAGCCGCGCGACGATCGCTTCCCGGCGCGCGTCACTCGCCGCGTCGTCCGCGACCTGAACGCCCAGCCCTGGCCCCTGGCGCCTGTCATCCCGCACACCGAGGCCGTCCACGACCGCGCCGAGATCGAGATCACCCGCGGCTGCACTCGCGGCTGTCGCTTCTGTCAGGCCGGCATGATCTACCGGCCGGCGCGCGAGCGCGACCTCGACCTGCTGGTCGAGCAGGCCGAGCGGATCATCGACCACACCGGCTACGATGAGCTGTCGCTGCTCTCGCTCAACTGCCCCGACTACACGCGCATCGGCGAGCTGATCGACGCCCTGCACCAGCGCCTCGCGCCCCGCCGCGTATCGGTGGGCATGCCTTCAGCGCGCGTGGACACCTTCAGCGTCGGCCTCGCCGAGCGCCTGCAGCGCGTGCGCAAGAGCGGCCTGACGCTCGCGCCCGAGGCCGGCTCGCAGCGCATGCGTGACATCATCAACAAGGACGTCACCGCCGAGGACCTGCTCGCCGCCGCCCGCGCCGCCTTCCGCAGCGGCTGGCAGCGCCTCAAGCTCTACTTCATGATCGGCCTGCCGCGCGAGACCGACGAGGACGTCCTCGCCATCGGCCATCTGATCGCCTCTGTCCTCTCCGCCGCCCGCGAAGAGCTGTCCAGGGCCGCCTGGGGCCGACTCAAGCTCAACGTCAGCGTCAACACCTTCATCCCCAAGCCGCACACGCCCTTCCAGTGGCTCGGCTTAGCCGATCGGCAGACTCTCGAGCGCAGGTACGCCCTCCTGCGCGCCGCCATCACCGACCGCCGCGTCTCGCTCTCTCTCAGCGGCATCGACGCCGGCATCCTCGAGGCGGCGCTCGCCCGCGGCGACCGCCGCCTGGGCGCGGTCATCGAATCGGCCTGGCGCGCCGGCGCCATCTTCGACGGCTGGCGCGAGTGCTTCGAGCCCGGCCGCTGGCACGCGGCCTTCGCCGAACACGGCCTCGAGCTGAACGCGTGCGCCTCCCGCTTGCTGCCGGTGGAGGCCCGGTTGCCCTGGGACATCATCCACGCCGGCATCGCGCGTGAGTTCCTTGCGGCCGAGCTGGACCGGGCGCGCCGTGGCGAGCCCACCCCCGACTGTCGTGCCGCGCGGTGCGCCGACTGCGGCATGCGCGCGCTGGTACCCGACTGCCCGCCGATCACCTGGCCGCGCGCGGAGGCGGGCGCCTGATGCAGCCACCCGTCCGCCACTTCGCCATCGTCGCCCTGCGCAAGGCCGGCGCCCTGCGCTTCCTCTCGCATCTCGACTACGCCCGGGCGCTCGACCGCGCCATCCGCCGCGCCCGCCTGCCGGTGAAGTACTCCGAGGGCTTCAACCCGAGCGCGCAGATCAGCTTCGCCAGCGCCCTCCCCGTGGGCGTCGGTGGTGAGCGCGAGCTGTGCCAGATCGAGCTGGAGCGCCCGCTCAACGCCGACGAGGTGCTGCGCGCACTGGCACCCCAGCTCCCCGACGACCTCGCGGTCGTCGATGTCCGCGTGGTCTCCGGCCGGCAGCGCCGCCACCTGTCCGGCCTGGAGCGCGCCGACTACGAGATCGAGCTATCGCCCGACCCCGATCTGGGTATGAATCTCCTGGAGGACGCGGTCGGCGCCTTCCTCGACGCAGGAACATGGCCGGTCCTCAGGGAAACTCGTTCCGGGACCCGTGAGGTGGACATCCGCCCCGGCGTCCACGAGCTTCACGCCATTACGCCCGGCTCCGGCGGCGGCGGGCCGCGGCTTCAGATGTCACTTGCTCTGCAGCAGGACAGCCTCGTCAAGCCATCCGAGGTGGTCGAGGCCCTGCGTCGTCTGATCGCAGATCGCACCCAGGGGCGCGTCGGCGTCGACGTAGCGCGCGTGACGCGCCTTGGCATGCACTGACGCGTCGTCAGGCGCGCGCCTCCGGGCGCGCGACAGCTTTCCTGGCGCCGGCCGCTCACACCGGCCGCGCCGCAGTTGCTCCGTAGTGCACCGCAGCTTTCTGAACCGTCGGCGCCGCCGGTCGATCTCCGGCGGGGGGCCACGTCAGTGGCCGCGCCCCGCCGCCCGACCGGCGACGCACGCGCCGACCGTACAGAGAAGAGAGGAATCAGATGTCCAACCGGATCATCGCCAACGTCACGAATCGTCAGACCCGCGTCGCGATCCTCGAAGACGGCCGCCTCACCGAACTCATGGTCGAGCGCGGCGAGAGGGTCGTCGGCAACATATACAAGTGCCGCGTCGAAAACGTCGTCCGCGGCCTCGATGCCGCCTTCGTCGAGTGCGGACTCGACAAAAACGTCTTCCTCCACGTCTCCGACGCCGTCCCCGAGGAGCCGTCCCGCCGCGACATGCGCCGCAAGATGAGCGCATTCCCGCCCATCGGCCAGGTCGTGCAGCAGGGCCAGGAGTTCCTCGTGCAGATCGTCAAGGGGCCCCTCGGCGACAAGGGCGCCCGCGGTACCCGCCGCATCTCCCTCCCCGGCCGCTACCTGGTGCTCATGACCGACACCAGCGAGAAGGTGGGCGTCTCCAAGAAGATCGAGGACGAGGAGGAACGCAAGCGCCTGCGCGCTCTCGGCCGGGAGATCTGCCCCGACGAGTTCGGCATTATCGTCCGCACCCGCGCTCAGGGCGCCACCCGCCAGGAGCTTGAGGACGATGTGCGCTTCCTCACGCGCCTGTGGCAGACCATCCAGGGCCGCACCCAGCAGGCCAAGGCCCCGGCCCTCATTCACGAAGACCTCAGTCTCGTGCTCGAGGTTCTCCGCGACGTCTTCTCCGCAGACGTGGACGAGTTCACCATCGATGACAAGGTCACCTATGACAAGGTCCTCAACCTGCTGCACAACATCGCGCCGCAGTTGCGCGACCGCGTCAAGCTCTACCGCCAGGACGAACCCATCTTCACCCACTACGACATCGAGTCCCAGATCGAGCGCGCGCTCCAGCCCAAGGTCTGGCTGCCCCACGGCGGCTGGCTCAACATCGAGCAGACCGAGGCCCTCACCACCATCGATGTCAACACCGGCAAATTCACCGGCCGCTCACTTGAGGAGACCGTCCTGCGCACTAATCTCGACGCCGCCGACGAGGTCGCCAACCAGCTCAAGCTGCGCGACATCGGCGGCATCATCGTCATCGACTTCATCGATATGGACAAGCCCGGCCACCGCAAGAAGGTCACCGCCGCCCTGCGCAAGGCCTTCGAGCACGACCGCATGAAGACGCGCATCATGCACATCACCCGCCTCGGCCTTGTCGAGATGACCCGCAAGCGCACCTCCGAGAGCCTGTCGCAGACCCTGCAGACCACCTGCCCGTGCTGCTCCGGGCACGGCCGCATCCTCTCCGCCGAGACCGTGGCCGCCACCATGGAACGCGAGATCCGCCGCCTCGCCCGCGCCGGCGATGAGCGCATCTTCCACGTCATGGCCGCCCCCGAGGTCGTCATCGAGTTCATCGGGCCCTTCGGCGAGTACGTGGACGACCTCGAGGAGGACCTCGACTGCGAGGTCTACGCGCGCGTGGAGAACAGAATGAGCCCCGAGCACTACGAGATCATCCCGCTTGAGAACCGCCGCACGCTGCGCCGCATCCGCCGCCGCAGCACGGGCCATCAGATCGAGATCCGACCCGAGGACGTCGTGCGCGTGCCGGAGATGGGGCTTGTCGGATGCGTGGACGGTCTGGTAATCTACGTACCGGAGGTCTCGCCCGACACCGACAACCCGGTGCAGGTCCGGCTGACCAAGGTGATGAACTCGTACGCCCGAGCCACGCCCGTCAGCAAGTGACCGGCGCTCGGCACTCAGCGATTGGACGCCAGGTGGTGCAGTGATGTGCACGCGGCCGCCCGTGCCGCTCCAGCACTCGCGCCTGCTCGCCGGGGCGCGCCTGCGACGCTGGCTGGTCTACGCCCTCGCCGGGCTCCTGGTGGTGATCGCCGGCGCCATGGCGGTGAACATGGCCCGGCCGCCCGACCCCAACCGCGGCCCGAGCGTCGTGACGCTCCCGGGCCTGGAGAGCCCCGAGGGCGCGCGTACCACCGGCTTCGGCGTCGATCCGGCCACCGGGCGCACCACCATCGACGTGCGCGGCAGGGACGGGGTCACGCGCCGCTACTACGTGGAGCCCGACGCGGGCAGCGCGACCATCTGGGGCGGCGACGAGGTGGCGCCGGCATCGCCGCCCTGAACGCACGGAGGCCGGCTGGCACCCACGACCGCGACGCCCGGCCGCAGGCGCGGAGGCTACTTCTTGCCGCGCCGCTTCTTCTCCTTGCGGCTGGCGCGCTTGCGGCTCCTCTCGATGCGCTCCACCAGCGCGAGGGCGCCGTAGCCCATCGCGGCCGCGCCGCCGCCGACCAGCACCACCACCAACAGGCCCAGAGCCGGCGTCGCCACCAGCGAACCGCCCGTCCGCTGCATGATGAAGATGAAGATCCCGAGGCCTGCGGCCAGGCCCAGCACTACGCCCAAAAAGCCGACTACCAGCTTGCCCGGCTCTCCCATCGACGACGGGGCCTCCTGTGTCCGCGCGGGGGCGTGCGGCTCTCGTCACTCACGGTCATTCCGCGCGCCGCCCCCGGCCACCTGCCCGCCCGTGGGAGGGAACGGGCCGGCCGGCGCGAATACAGCAGCCTCGCAGTCCATCTCCACCGCCGGGGGCCCGCCATGATCGACGAGCGCACCGCGCTTCAGACCGTCGCCGGCCTGCACGGCCTCATCCTCGCCTGGGAGACCGACGCCGGGGTGGTGCAGGCCGACTACGACTACGCCGTCCCGCTCCCCGCCGATGCCACCACCGCGCGCCTGCACGCCACCGTCATCGCCGACCGCGACTGCCACGCCCGCCTCGAACTCAGCGCCTTCCGCGGCATCCGTGCCACCGTGGGCGGCGAGGTGGTCGCGACCGGAGAGCCGCGCATCGAGCCCTTCGGCAACCGCCATCCGGTCAGACTGCGTGCCGGACAGAACCGCCTCCACCTGGAGGTGACGCTCGCCGAGGTCAATCCGCGCCTCTCCGCCCGCCTGGTCGCGCCCGACGGAACGCCGCTCGACGCCGTCACCGACGTCCGGCCGCACTGGCGCGGCATCATCGAGGACCGGCGCGCCCCGCTTCCCGAGGCCCGCAACGTCTCCCTCTGGCATCAGTGGAACGAGTTGTGCGCGCGCCCGCCGCTCCTGCGCCTCACCGAGGAGTCGCCGACCGCCTGGCGCGCCTGGCATGACGCCTTCGGCTTCACGCTCCGCGAGCTGCTCGGCTCGACCGACTCGACCGCGCCTGCGCGCGTCGAGGTCGTCTCCTCCGAGCACCTCGACGGCTATCGACGCGACCGCATTCTCTTCTCGGCCGACCCGACCATCGCCGTCCCCGCCTGGCTGCTCGTCCCCGACCGCCCCAACGGCGCCGGAATCGTCTCCATCCACGGCCACGGCTACGTCTACGGCGAGAGCGTCGGCATCTCCGGCGACGACCGCTCCCGCGAAGCCGTCGGCAAGCTTCGCTACGCCTACGGAGCCCGCTACGCCGAGCGCGGGTACACGGTCATCAACCCGGACATGCGCAACTTCGGCTCGCGCCATGACGACGAAACCTTCCGCCGCGACTCCTGCGACACCGCCGCCCTGCGCCTGAGCCTCTTCGGCCGCACGCTCATGGCCGACCAGCTCCGCGACCTGCGCGCCGCCATCGACGTGCTGCTCGCTCAACCCACCGTCACGGGCCCCGTCGGCGCCACCGGCCTGTCCTACGGCGGCCGCCTCACCATGTTCCTCTCCGCCATCGACCCGCGCATCGCCTGCGCCGTCGCCAGCGGCTGCCTCAACGTCTTCCGCGAGCGCCTCACCATCGACTCAAGCTGCGGTGCGCAGTTCGTGCCCGGCCTGCTGCGCTACGGCGACACCCCGGAGGTCTTCGGCCTGATCGCCCCCCGCCCGCTGCTGCTCGAGCTGGGCACCATCGACGGCACCTCGCCCGAGATCTTCGCCATGGACGCGTGGGCGCAGATCGAGCGCTACTACCGCGCCGCCCGCGCCCGCGAGCGGCTGGACATTGACGTCTTCGAGACCGGACACATCTACCACGGCGCCAGGGCATTCGACTGGTTCGACCACTGGCTGCTCGGCGCCTGACCGCGTCGCGTCATCACGAGGAGACCCGCCATGCCCGCCACCCTGACTGAGAAGATCATCCGCGACCACCTCGTCTCCGGCGAGATGCAGGCCGGCGCGGAGATCGCCATCCGCATCGATCACACGCTCACCCAGGATGCCACCGGCACCATGGCCTGTCTGCAGTTCGAGGCCCTCGGCATCCCACGCGTGCGCACCGAGCTGTCGGTCAGCTACGTCGATCACAACACCCTGCAGACCGGCTTCGAGAACGCCGACGACCACCGCTACCTCCAGTCCGTCGCCGCCCGTCACGGCATCTTCTTCTCCCGCCCGGGCAACGGCATCTGCCACCAGGTCCACCTCGAGCGCTTCGGCGTCCCCGGCAAGACCCTCCTCGGCTCTGACAGTCACACGCCCACCGCCGGCGGCCTCGGCATGCTCGCGATCGGCGCGGGTGGCCTCGACGTCGCCGCCGCCATGGCCGGCGAGCCCTTCTTCCTCAACATGCCCGCGGTCATCGGCGTGCGCCTGCTCGGCGAACTGACCGGCTGGGCCGCCGCCAAGGATGTCATCCTCGAGCTGCTGCGCCGCCTCACGGTCAAGGGCGGCGTCGGCCGCGTCTTCGAGTACTTCGGCCCCGGCGTCGCCACGCTCTCCGTCCCCGAACGCGCCACCATCACCAACATGGGCGCCGAACTGGGCGCCACCTCCTCGATCTTCCCCAGCGACGGGCGCACCCGCGAGTTCCTGCGCGCCCAGCAGCGTGAGGATGCCTGGCGCGCCCTCGCCGCCGACGACGGTGCCCACTACGCCGAGATCATCGACGTCGATCTGTCCGCCATCGAGCCGCTCGTCGCGCGGCCGCATATGCCCGACCAGGTCGTCCCCGTCCGCGAACTCGCCGGCCTTGAGGTCGATCAGGTGTGCATCGGCAGTTGCACCAACTCCTCCCTCGAGGACCTCATGACCGTCGCCGCGGTACTCAAGGGGCACACCGTCCACGAGCGCACCAGCTTGGTCATCTCCCCCGGCTCGCGCCAGGTCGAGGAGATGATCGCGCGCAACGGCGCCCTCGCCGACCTCCTCGCCGCCGGTGCCCGCGTGCTCGAGCCCGCCTGCGGCCCGTGCATCGGCATGGGCCAGGCTCCCCCCAGTGGCGGCACCAGCGTGCGCACCTTCAACCGCAACTTCCGCGGCCGCAGCGGCACCGCCGACGCCGGGATCTACCTCACCAGCCCGGATATTGCCGCTCTCGTCGCTCTCCACGGACAGTTCATCGACCCGGCCGGCGCCCCTGCGCGTCCCACCATCGAGCCGCCGGTGACCTTCACCGTCAATGACGGCATGATCATCGCGCCGCCCGAGGACGGCTCCGGCGTCGAGGTCATCCGCGGGCCCAACATCCGCCCCATCCCGCTGCGCGGGCCTCTGCCCGACACCCTTGAGGCCACCGTGCTGCTCAAGGTCGGCGACAACATCACCACCGATGACATCATGCCCGCCGGCGCCAGGGTGCTGCCCCTGCGCAGCAACATCCCGGCCATCAGCGAATTCGTCTTCTCGGGCATCGACCCCGACTTCCCGGCCCGCGCCCGTCAGAACTCCCCCGGCCTGGTACTCGGCGGCGAGAACTACGGCCAGGGTTCCAGCCGCGAGCACGCCGCGCTCGCCCCGATGCACCTGGGGGTGCAGGCCGTAATCGCCGAGTCCTTCGCCCGCATTCACAAGGCCAACCTCGTCAACTTCGGCATCCTGCCGCTGGAGATCGCGCCGGAGGACTACGAGCGCCTTGAGCAGGGCGACGTGCTGCGCATCGAGGGCCTGCGCAAGGCCCTCATGGCCAACGAGCCGCTGACCGCCACGGTCATTGGCGCCGACGAGACCATCCCGCTGACCTGCGACCTCTCCGACCGCGAGCGTGAGGTCGCCCTCGCCGGCGGCCGCCTCAACGCCATCCGCCGGCGCCGGCAGTGACCCGCGGCCGCAGAACCGCTCAGGGGCGCCCATCCCGGCGCCCCTGGTCGCTCCTCAGCCGCCTGCTCGTCAGCCGTTGCCGTTCCCGTCGTTGACGCCGTTCCCCGCTTGCCCGTTGCCGTTCTCCGGTTCCCGGTACGTCTCCAGCAGCTCATGCACCGCCCGCGCCGCGCTCTCCGTCATCCCCGGCACCGCCGCCAGCTCCTCAACGCTCGCCCGCGCGATCGCGTCGACCGACCCGAAACTCGCCAGCAGCATGTTCCGCCGCGCCGCTCCGATCCCCGGCGCCTGCTCCAGCACCGACTCGGTCAGCCGCTTCTCGCGCACGCCGCGGTGGTGCGTGATCGCGAAGCGGTGGGCCTCGTCGCGCATGCGCTGCAGCAGCGCCCGCGCTTCCGGGTAGTCGCTCATGTCCGCCGCCTCCGACCGCCCGGGCACGAACACCTCCTCCTCGCGCTTAGCCAGCGACACCGCCGCCACGTCGTCGATCTCCCACGCCGCCAGCGCGCGCAGCGCCACCCCGAGCTGCCCCTTGCCGCCGTCGACCACCAGCAGGTCCGGCAGCGGCAGGAACTTCTCGTCCCCCTCCGCCGCCCGCCGCAGCCGCCGCTGCAGCATCTCCTCCATCATCGCGAAGTCATCGGGCTTGCCCTCGGTCGCGCGCATGCGGAAGCGCCGGTAGGCGCTCTTCTCCGGCATGCCCCCGCCGAACACCACCATCGACCCAGTGGACTCCCGCCCCTGGGTGGTGGACACGTCATAGCACTCCATGCGCTGCGGCGGCTCCTCCAGCCCCAACGCCTCTGCGAGCTGATCCAGCGCCGCCAGCGCCCGCTGCTCCTCCGGGCTGCCCGCCTGCCGGCGCAGCGCCAGCTCGGCGTTATGCACCGCCAGTTCCGTCAGCCGCCGCTTCTCGCCGCGTTGTGGCGTGTGCACCCGCACCTTCACGCCGCGCATCTGGCTGAGCACCTCGGCCCACCCGTCCGCATCCTCGATCTCGTGTGCCAGCAGCACCTCGCGCGGCACGTGCGCCTTCTGGTAGTGCCGCCCCAGGAACTCCTCCAGCACCTCGCCGGGTGTGCGCCCGTCCGTCTCCGCGACGCTGAACTGCTCCTTCTCCAGCAGCCGCCCCCGCCGCACCGACAGGATCGCCACCACCGCGCGCGCGTTCTCCACCGCCACCCCCAGCGCGTCCTGCTCGCGCTCCTCGGTGGAGACCATGAGCTGACCCTCGGTCACCTTCTCCACCGCCTGCAGGCGATCGCGGAGCTGAGCCGCCCGCTCAAAGTCCAGCCGCGCGGCCGCCCGCTCCATGTCCGCCCGCAGGCGCGCAACCACCTCACCCGACTTGCCCGACAGAAACAGCGCCACCTCATCGCAGATCTCCGCGTACTCCTCCGGCGTCACCTCGCCCGTACACGGCCCCACGCAGCGGTTGATGTGCAGGTTCAGGCACGGACGCCCCTGCGGCTCACCCGTCAGCGCCCGCCGGCAACTGCGCAGCCCGAAGAGCTGCTGCACCACGCGCATCGTCCGCCGCATCGACGTCGCGCTCGGGAAGGGGCCGAACAGCCGCCCCTCGCGCAGACTCAGCACCTCGTGCTGCTTCGGATCGTGCAGCCCGCGCTGCTGCTTGTAGCGCCCCGGAATGCGCACCTGCGCGTCCCGCGGCAGGTCCCGCACCACCGTCAGCCGCGGATACTTCTCGTCCGTCAGCCGCAGGTACGGGTAGCTCTTGTCGTCCGCCAGCTTGATGTTGAAATGCGGCTGATGCTCCTTGATCAGGCTGTGCTCGAGCGCGAATGCCTCCAGCTCCGAGCGCGTCACGATGTAGTCGAAGTCCGCCGCATGCTCCACCATGCGCAGCGCCCACGGACTGTGCCGGTCGGTGTCGCGGAACCACTGCTGCAGCCGCTTGCGCAGCGACGCCGCCTTGCCCACGTAGATGATCGCTCCGGCCTCGTCGAGCATCATGTACGCCCCCGGCTCATCGGGCACGGTCTTCAGCTTCTCCGCGATCTCCTCTCGCATGGTCACTCGCGCCCGGCCCGCGCCCGCAGCTCCTCGATCTCGTCACGCAGCTCCGCGGCGCGCTCGAACTCCAGCTCCTCCGCCGCCGACTGCATCTCCACTTCCAGCGCCTCGATCAGCGCATCCAGGTCCGCCGCCGCCAGCTCGCCCACGACCTCCTCCGGCACCGTCCGCTCCGCCTTCTCCGTCACCTGCTCGTGGAAGCGGATCACGTCACGCACCGCCTTGCGGATCGACTGCGGCGTGATGCCGTGCTCCTCGTTGTAGGCGATCTGCTTCGCCCGCCGCCGCTCGCTCTCGTCGATGGCCCGCTGCATCGAGTCCGTGACCGTATCCGCGTACATGATCACCTTGCCATCCACGTTGCGCGCCGCCCGCCCCATCGTCTGAATCAGCGACGTCTCCGAGCGCAGGAAGCCCTCGCGGTCCGCGTCCAGGATCGCCACCAGCGACACCTCCGGTAGGTCCAGCCCCTCGCGCAGCAGGTTGATCCCCACCAGCACGTCGAAGGTCCCCAGCCGCAGGTCGCGCAGCAGCTCTGAGCGCTCGATGGTCTCGATGTCCGAGTGCAGGTAGTGCACCTTGATGTCCAGCTCCGCCAGATAGTCCGTCAGGTCCTCGGCCATCCGCTTGGTCAACGTCGTCACCAGGACACGCTGCCCCTTCGCCGCGCGCTCGCGAATCTCCCCGATCAGATCATCAACCTGCCCGCGCGTCGGCCGCACCTCCACCTCCGGATCGACCAGCCCTGTCGGCCGGATGACCAGGTCCACCACCTGCGCGGCGCGGCTCACCTCATACTCGGCCGGCGTCGCCGACGTGTAGATGCACTGGCCCGCCCGCTGCTCCCACTCGCGGAAAGTCAGCGGCCGGTTGTCGAGCGCGCACGGCAGCCGGAAGCCGTGCTGCACCAGGCTCAGCTTGCGCGACCGGTCGCCGTGGTACATCGCCTGGATCTGCGGAATGGTCTGATGCGACTCGTCGATCACCAGCAGCTTGTCGTCCGGGAAGTAGTCCATCAGCGTGAACGGCGCCTCGCCCGGTTGCCGGCCGTCGAGGTGCCGCGAGTAGTTCTCGATCCCCGTGCAGTACCCCACCTCCCGGATCATCTCCAGGTCGTACATCGTCCGCTGCTCCAGCCGCTGCGCCTCCAGCAGCATGTTCTGGCTGTGGAAGTACGCCAGCCGCTCGGCCAGTTCCCGCTCGATCGCCTCCAGCGCGCTCTCCACCCGCTGCCGCGACGCCACGAAGTGCGTCGCCGGGAAGACCACCGCCGACCCCTTCTCCTCCAGGACCTCGCCCGTGAGCTGGTCGATTACCATGATCTTCTCGACCTCGTCCCCCCACAGCTCGACGCGCACCACCTCGTCCTCGTCCATGGGCGTGATCTCGATGACGTCCCCGCGCACCCGGAAGCTCCCGCGCTGCGGGTTCAGGTCGTTGCGCGTGAACTGCATCTTCACAAGCTGGCGCAGCACCTCGTCGCGGTCCACCCGCTGACCCTGGTGCAGCCGCAGCGTCACCTCCTCATACTGCTCGGGCGAGCCCAGGCCGAAGATGCACGACACCGACGCCACCACCACCACGTCGCGCCGCTCCATCACCGCCTGCGTCGCCGAGTGCCGCAGCCGGTCGATCTCGTCATTGACCTGCGAGTCCTTCTCGATGTAGGTATCGGTGACCGGGAGATACGCCTCGGGCTGGTAGTAGTCGTAGTAGCTCACGAAAAACTCGACCGCGTTCTCCGGGAAGAACTCGCGGAACTCCGCGCACAACTGCGCGGCCAGCGTCTTGTTGTGCGCGATCACCAGCGTCGGCCGCTGCACCGCCTCGATGACCTTGGCGATGGTGTAGGTCTTCCCCGACCCGGTGATGCCGCGCAGCACCTGATGCTCGGCCCCCTCGTCGATGCCTCGCGCCAGCGCCTCGATCGCCTGCGGCTGGTCGCCGGTCGGCTCGAATTCAGACACGACCTCGAAGCGCTTCATGACCACCATCCGGAACACACAGGTCCACGCCCCCGGCTCCTCCGGTTGCGCGGCTCGCGAACTTCATGTCCTGTGACCTACTGACGCTTCCAGGCGCCTTCCCGTTCGCCGCCGTCATCCCCCCTTGCTGCCGCTGTCTGTCCTTAGGCGCCGTTCCTCCCCTCTCCCGCTTCCCCGCATCAGGTGCGGGACAGGGAAAGGCGGAAAGCGTTCGCGCCGGCGAACTCAGGGGCGTGAGGAGGCCGTTGCCGTCTGCCGTCGCCTTTCGCGGGACAGCATCCTGCCTGTCCGCCGTTGCCCTCGCCCACCCCGCTCAGTACACACCCAGGCCGGCCAGGCTCCCCACCTCAATGGCGATGCGGTTACTCTCCTCGGACCAGCGCAGCCCGACCTCCGTGGGCCCGATCCGGCGCGCCACCGTGACCTCGAAGTCGTCGTAGTCGCTGTCCTCGACCTGGTAGTAGGTGGCCGCGAACGCCACCCGCCAGTCCGCGTCAACGTACCAGTCAACCAGCCCGAACGTGTACAGCTCCTCGTCGGTCAGGTCGTAGGTGCCGGTGAAGTAGCTGCTCCACTGCGCGCCGTGGTATGCGCGCAGGTCGAGGTTCACCAGGTGCTCGTAGCCGTCCGCGTTGTCGCCGCTGGTGAGCTGCCCCTGGTACGACAGCCACCCCGACACGTCGCTGCTGAACACCTCGCGCAGGCTCAGCTCCCCGCGCAGCGAGTTCTGCTGGAAGCCGCTGGTGTCCCATGTGAACAGGTTGCTCAGCGACGGCCGCACGCTCGTGCGCGCGCCCAGGTGCTGCCGCGGGAAGTCCAGCCCCCCGTAGACCTGGTGCTGGCCCACCAGCCCTTCGTCAAGCCCCGACGCGTGCCGCACGCCCACCGCCGTGCCGACGCGATAGCTCGCGTTCCACACGCCCGCCGGCCGGTTGCTGGTCAGCCAGTCGGCTCCCACGGCGTAGGACGCCCCTTCGTCCAGCGGGAACTGCGCCGACGCCGTCATATTCAGCCGATCGTTGCCTGACCACTGATAGACGTTCGCGTCGAAGTACCAGCTCTCATGGTCGGGCGAGTAGGCCGTGAAGTAGCCGTCGCGCCGGGGGCCCAGCCGTCGCTGGTCGCGCCACTCGAAGCCCCAGTCGCTGCGCGGCAGTCCCACCAGGCTCACGCTGCCCTCGCTCCGCCCGGTGTCATAGGCCTCCTCGAGCGCCAGCGACCAGTCCTCGCGCGCGATCACCCTCCCCGCGCTGGCCCCCCGCTGCAACTTGATCGCCCCCGTCTGCGTCTCGGTCACGCGGTAGAAGTACGGGAAGTCCACCGCCAGCCCCCCGTCCAGGCTCACCCCCAGCACCCCCGAGTGCGTCGTGCCGCTGTAGCCCGGCATGGCGATGATCCAGTAGCGCGGCAGGTCCAGCACCTTGCGCTCCCCCGCATACAGCGTCGCCCCCCGCAGCACCACCTTCTCCTGCGGGTAGATCGACACCCCATCCGCGACCGCCCACGCCGCCGCATCCGCCGGGAACAGCCGCAGCATCTCGCCCGTGATCTCCGTCTCGGGCTCGCGCTCCTCCAGGGTGAAGCAGTCGAAGCACCGGCGCACCACACCTTCATCGGTAATCCGGCGCAACACCCCCTGGCCGGCCAGCAGGTTGTAGCTCAGCTCGTCGGCCGCCAGGCACTCGTCGCCGACCTGTACGCGCGCGGCGGTCGCGCGCAGCTCCATCGTGGTCACGTCGATCTGCAGCACATCGTCGGCGCACACCAGCACGGACCCGAACTCGACCTCGGCCCCGTCGCGCGCCTCGACCAGGGCCAGGTCGAGGGCGTAGCCCACCCAGCCGCCACGCACGTGCGCCACCCCGCCCTCCCCCAGCAGCGAGCTGCCCTCTTCTACGAACGCCACCGTCGTCTGGTTCTTCCCCTGCCCGGTGGTCAACTCGGCGAAGATCGTCGCCACGCCCGGTGTGGTCGAGGTTGCGAACACGGTCGCACTGCCTCCCACGGTCGTCGTCGTCACCACCTGGCGACGTTCGTCCCCACCCAGGCTCAGTTGCCCGCCCTCGATCCGGAACACCACCCTCGTGCCGTCCGCGACCGGGGCCCCGCGCGTGTCACGCAGTTCCGCGCGCACCGTGCTGGCCGTCAGGCCGTCGGCCGGCGCCACCCGCGGCGTCGGCCACAGGTTCAGCCGCACACCGTCCAGCCGCGGCCCCTGCGCCACGCTCCAGCCGCATGACGCGACCATGATCCCCAAGGCGATGACTGCTGCTCGTCCTGTCACGGCTCGCCCCTTAATCGCTGCTGCCCGCGGCAGACAACACGCCGCGGGCAGCTCTCATCTCGTGCGCCGCATTCCATCGCAACGACGCCGATCCCACGCCTAGCCGGGGAACACCACCGACTGGAACTGCGCGAACGGCGACGGCCCTGCGGTTGTGTACTGCGCGCGGATGCGATACAGGTAGCTCTGGCCCTCGTCCACATCGAAGTCCGCGAAGCTCGTGTCATCCGCTTCCACGTTGCCCTGCGACCCCGGCGCCGGGTTCCACGTCACGCCGTTGTCCGTCGAGCGCTGGATATCGTAGCGCAATACCGTCAGCGTTGAGTTCGGCGCATTCCAGAACATCCGAATCGCGGCGGGCTCGATCTCCAGGCGCAGCGGCTGCGGCGGCACCGCCGCCGCCACCGGCCCGGCGTCCCCGTCATCGCCGCTGTCCGCCGCCAGCACCAGCCCGGCCACGATCAGCAGCGCCAGCGCCCAGCGCCACCCCTTGTCCCCGCGCGCCGGCCGCTCCGCGGCCATCTCCTCCGCAGGCATGCCCGCCAGCACCTGCGACGCCTTGCGCGCCGCATCCCGCAGCGCCTCCCGCACCAGCGGCGGCATCGTGCCCTCGTAGCCCTCCCGCATCATGCTCGTGCCCGCCACGCCGAAGGTGTTCCCGGGCGTCGGCCGTTCGGCCACCTGCATCGTGGTGGCGTCCACGTTGTCGCTCACAATGTAGCACGTGCCGTTGAGCAGCGCCTCGACCTGCATCGGCTCCGCCGACGTCTCGATCGACGACACCGTCGCCAGGCACACCTCGTCGGCCCCCAGCGCCCAGCCGATCTGGATGGCCGTCACCGGATCGGTGACGGCCGTCTCCAGGTCCACCGAGCGGATCTGGCCCTCCTCGACCGCCCGCAGTACCATCGGCGAGGTGGGCGAGAACTCGGCGACCCGCAGCCCGGCCACCTCGCTCATTGCGATCTGCAGATAGTCCGTAGCGCGGGCCGCAACGTCCTCATAGCCCGAGTCGCTGCGGTCCAGAACCGGGAACAGCAGCAGCAGCCTGTCCGTGTCCTGTGCCTCAGCCGTCGGCAGTACGCTCATCGGCACGGTCAGCACCAGCATCAGCGCGGCAAGCGCAATGCTCGTCGGGCCGACCAGCTTGCTGGATCGTATCGCCGTCATCGTTGCATTCTCCTATCCTGTCTGCGTTCGGCTGCCGAACGATCGATGATGATCCCGGCACGCTTACCGGCCGATGGTCGCCGTCCTGATCACGCTCGCCTGCTCGCCCGTCTCGGCCGACCTCGCCGTTACCTGTACGATATACGTCCCCGCCGGCACCGCAGTCCCGGCGTCGCTGATCCCATTCCACACCAACGTATTCTGCCCCTGCTCGGCCTCACGCCCCGATGCCACGCGACTGACGACCCGCCCCGCAATGTTGCGCACTTCGACGTCCACCGTTGCCGACTGGCTGAGCGTGTAGAGGATCTCCAGACCTCGGCCGCTCGCCGCCTGGGCCGTCGCCGTCAGCCCCAGCGCCGCCCCCGCTCGCTCCCGCACGACCACCCGGAAGTGCCGCGCACCGCCCGTCCCTGAGTTGTAGGTGTAGCTCCCGCTCGTGCGCATGTAGGTCTGGCGCCCGCCGTCCAGGTCCTCCAGCGTCGCCACCAGACCGTCGGGCAGCGTCGAGGACAGCTCGGGCCAGCGCAGCGTCACCGCGGCGCCCGGCTCCTCCGCCACCACCGTCAGGGTCCAGGTCTTCGTCGCCGCCGTCGCCGGCTGCGTGTCCACCAGATAGCGCGGACCGCCGGCGTCGCCGATCGTGAAGTACGCGTCCACCACCGGTCCGGGCCTCAGCGCCGACGGCGGCGCGGGCACGTCGTGCAGGTCAACCCCGGCCGACGCGCTCTGCGCCACCCCCAGATAGCGCTCGCCACACCTCCGCCCCGCGCTCTCCACACTCAGGCCCACCTGCCAGCCCTCGTCCGCCGCCTCGGCCGTCGCGACCTGCATCTCCGCTCCCAGCGTGGACAGGCTCGGCGGCGGGAACACCAGCGCTACATCCCGGAACGCCAGCAGCCAGTAGCCCTCGAAGGGGATGATCCGCGCCGCCTGCAGCGACGTGGACCACTCGTACTCGTTGTTCTCCGCGTCGTAGGAGTACAGCACCGGCAGGATCAGCCCGCGCTGCGCCGCCTCCTGAATCGACCACTGGGACCCCTGCGCATCGAGCACCTCGACCTGGTCGAAGCGCATCGGCACCGCGTACGGGCCGCCGATCTGATTCCAGCCCGGCGACAGCGGCAGCGTGAAGCTCACGTTCTGGCTGACCTGCGTCGCCCCCGCCGGCAGCACGATCGTCTCCCGGTTCTGGTTCAGCAGCCACAGGCCCACGCCCGGCTCGATGTTGGCGACGAACGGGTCCGGGTAGGTCAGGTACTGCCCGCTCCCCGGGTTCCAGCGCCACATCGCCACCGGACCGCCCGGGAAGACCGAGTCGGCCAACGAGCCGAACACATTCGAAGCATCCGAGTTCGTGAACTCGAACGGAATCGACAGCATCTCCAGCCCCAGCAGCGAGGTCCGCGCGGGAATGATAGGCACCGCGGGAATGCTGATCTGCTGCCGAACCACCTTGCCCAGCGGCCCGGTCACCGACACCTCCGCCGTGCCCGGCCGCGTCGCCACCGCCCGCACCGTCCACCGCGCCATCGGCAGCGGCGACTGATTCCGGTTCACCAGGCCCATCGACACCGTGCGCGGCTGCGTGTCCGGGTACAGCTCCAGTCCCTCCGGCAGGCTGATGCGCACGGTCGCATTCGTCAGCGGCGACGTGCCGAAGTTATCCAGCATCGCCACGATCTCGAACACCGAGTTGCCGTCCGGGTCGGTCAGGTAGTAGCTCTCGATCTCCGGCGTCTCCGGGTCGTCACCCTCAGCCACCTGCAGCGCCGATGGCGCGTACGCCGCCAGCGCGTAAGGCGGATCGTAGTCCACCGCCGCCGCCCCGAGCCCGTAGTAGGTCACGAAGCGCCGGCTCTGCCCCGGCTGCAGCGTGCGCTCGAACCACTTCACCGCGTAGGCCCAGTCCTCGCCCAGCAACGACGCCCGCGGGTTCGGCTGGAAGTCCCACTGCAGCGTACCGCCGATGTTGCGGAACTGGCCGAAGGCAATCTCGTCGGGCACCCCCGCGCTCTCCGACGCCACGCCCGCATCGCGCACCTCGGACCCGTCGAGCGTCCCGCGCAGGCTCACCAGCGGGTTGTTCGCGTTGTCACGTGCCACCCATGTCTTCGGCATCGCGATGCCCGGGTTGCTCGGATCGGGGATCTTGGTCTCGTTCGTGATCACGGTCCCGTCGTCAAGCACGATGGCCGCGCCGTCGCGAATCGCCGCCCCGAACAGCGCGTCGATCATCACCCGCAGCCCGATGTTGTGCGCCACGCTGTCGTCGTTGTAGATGATGTAGTCTATCATGAGGCCGTCGTGCACCAGCGTGTAGCTCATGCGGATGCGCACATTCGGCATGCCCGCGGTCGGCACGTCGCTCATCAGGGGCAGCAACTGCTCCCCCACCACGTCGCGCGTGCCCGCCGTCAGGTCCTGCGTCCAGAAGATGGGCAGGTCGCCCGGCGACGCCTCCGGATCCTGATTGAACATCTGTTCATAGGGATCGTAGGTCGTGCCGTCAACCGATACCGTCAACTTCGACGTGAAGCTGGTCAGATCCCAGTCGGTCGCCGCGGCGGACAGGCTGGCAATCAGACGCGCTTCGTCCCCCGCCACCAGCGGGTTGCCCCCGCCGGCAACTTCCGAGCCTGTCCAGAACTGGAAACGGCCGGCGGGACGGTAGACGTACTCAACCGTCTGACTGGGCCGGACCTGGGCCGGGGGCATGTCGGGCTCCACGAAGTCGCCGGGCTCCTCACCGCCATCGCCGCCATCGCCACCGCCATTGCCGCCACCGCTACTGCCGGTAACGGCGATGAGTGCCGGTGAATGCACGACCAGCCGGGTCAGCCCGGCGGGGTGATCCACGGTGGTCCGGCCAGCTTGCGCCTGCGCTTCCCCCCACGTCGTGAGCAAGATGCATGCCGCGCACACCAGCGGCGCGATCGGCCGCAGGCCTATCATTGTCTGCCTCTTGCGTTGCCGCTCCACCAGAGGGTCAGCTCCTCTCACATTGAGCACGTCAGCGCGCGATGCTGAGTGGTCGGATCGCCTGCACCGTCTGCCCGTCCGCCGCCAGCGCCGTCAGGCGCACCAAGTAGCGGCCCGACGGCACCGCGCTGCCCCGATCGCTCATCCCGTTCCAGGTCAGCGTCTGCTGCGCGTCCCCCGCCACCGACCGTGCGGGGTAGCTGCGGATCAGCCGCCCCGCGATGTTCATGATATCCACCGTCACGTCCGCGGGCATGCTCACCGCGTACGTAATCATCGCGCCCTGGCCCGCGGGCTCGGCCGCCATGCTGCGCAGCGCCAGCGCCTCACCGCCGCCCACCGTCGAGACCCGCAGGTGCCGCGTCCCGCCGTCGGCGCCGGTGCGGAAGCGATACGCCGCGCTCGTGCGCATGTAGACCGTCGCCCCGCTGTCCAGATCCTCCAGCACCAGGCGCACATCGCCGGGCACCTCGGCGTTCAGGTCGGGCCAGCTCACCTCGACATCGGTGTCCGGCAGCGCACAGGACACCTCGATGTCCCACACCTGCGCGTCCGCAGGCCCGCGAATGTCGCGCGCATACGCGCCCGCGTTCTCGCCCCAGCCGGGCCGCGGCATCGACATCTGCAGGCCCTCCACGATCGCCGGCGGCTCCGGCACATCCCAGCCCGGATCGTAGCCCGCGCTCGCCGCCGGCTTCACGCCCAGAATGTTACGCGGGTCCTGGCAGATGCCCGCCCGCGCCGACAGCGTCACCGTCCAGCCCTCATCCGCCGTCACCTCTTCGGCCCGGTCTGACGCCGCCATCGTGCCGATGTTCGAGCTGTAGACCACGACGCGTGTGTCCTCATTCACATGCAACCAGTAGCCCTTGCGCGGCTGCAGAATCGCCGCGTTCGGGTCCGGGTTGAAGTCGTAGAAGCCCGCCTGCCCGCCCACACCCTGGACGAACTCGAACAACACGCCCTCCGTCACCCCCGACGCGATCGCCTCGCGCAGGTCCTGGCGCACGCCGTCGGTGACGAACTGCACGCTGCCCCAGCTCACCGCCTCGTCAAACGGGTTGCCCACCAGATTCCAGCCCCGCGGCGGCTGCTGCCCGCGGAACAGCCGGATGTGCGTGCTGGCGACATCGCGCAGCGGCTGCCCCTGGATGTCCAGCACCGCGTCGCGCGGGATGCTCAGGAAGTAGGCCAGCCCGGCCGGCGGGAACGGCACCGTGCGGTCGTTCGGGTCGGCCTGCTGGCAATCCGGGGGCACCAGGCTGGCGCGCGCGTCCGGATAGAAGTGGTACTTGTCGAAGGCTTCGTCCAGCGGCCACCAGCGCACCAGCGCCAGATCCGCCAGCGGCGTCCCCAGAATCACGCTCGGATCGGTGACCTGCAGGTCCGTGTACGGGAAGGACACGATCGACACGCCGCCCGGAATCGTCGGCGCCGCCACGCGGAAGTTCGTCACCGCTGGCGTCGCTGCGTTCCCCACGTTGTCCGACACGTTGATGATCGCCGTGTGGTTGGTGCGTGCCAGCGTCTCGCCCACGTTCCACGTGAACTGCCCCGTGCGCTCGTCGTAATACTCGGTGATGTCCGCGACCGTCGAGCCATCGAACATGATCACGCCGTTGAACTCCACCGTGATCGTGCTCGGATCCACGCCGCTGCCATCGTCCTGGATGAAGGCGATGAGAGTCGGCGTCCGCGTGGTAATGGTCGTGCCGTTCTGCGGATAGGAGATGGTGATGCTCGGCGGGCGGCTGTCCGCCCCCACGCGCATGCGCAGCCGGCCCCAGCCGAACTCGTTGTTCGGCACCGGGTCACCCAGCCGCAGTGCCTGCGTGCGCAGAATCGCCCCCACCTCGTCCGCCGTGCGATTGCTGTCCTCGTCCAACAGCAGCGCCGCCGCCCCCGCGACATGCGGCGCCGACGCCGAAGTCCCCAGGAACGGCGAGAAGCCCTCGGCCGCGTAGCTCGTCGCCACCCCATCGGGAGCCACCAGGTCCGGCTTGATCTGCGTCGGGTGCCCCACGACCGGCCCCCGCGAGCTGAACGGCTCCAGGCCGTCAACCGGTACCATGGGCACCGCCGGATCGGTAATCAGCGCCCCGCGCACCGCACCGACCGTGAACGCCCCCGACGCCTCCGCCGGGATCGGCATGCTCGATGCCGGCACCTGCGCGGAGGACTCCAGGTCCACGTCCACCGAGAACAGCTGGAAGTTGTCGGTCGGGTCTGCCGGCCCCGCCACGTACTCGATGCGCAGCGTGTACTGCCCGGCCGTGTCGATGTACGCGATCAGAGTGTCCGCGGGCGGGTCGTCGCCGTTCTGGCTGAACCCCGACCGCGCCACCTCGTTGTCCGCCGCGTCATACAGCACCAGGTCGAAGTCGCGGTTTGTCCGGCTGCCCGCGGTCTCGTACCAGCTCAGGTAGGCCATGTACTGCCCCGCGGGCAGCATCAGGTCCAGGTCCTCATCCCCCGCCCCGAACTCCCCGAGGCCATCGTGATCGCGGTCGCTCCACGCCCCCATCCAGTGCTGCTGGGCCGCGTTGCCCGCCGCGTTCACCCAGAACACGCCCCGACTGCGCGCCCGGTTGACTGCCTGCGACACCCCGTGCGTGCCGTCGTAGGGCCCCCCCAGCAGACCCATCGACATGCAGCACACATCGAAGCCGCGGTTGATCACGAAGTCGATCGCGCTCTCGACCGACATCTCGGTGTCCACCGCGATGGCGATGATCGTCGCCAGTGGCGCCATATCCGCGACGATCTCCGCGACCGCCGTCCCGTGGTAGTCGGTGCCCATCGTGCCGTCCGCGCGGAAACTCACCTGCGCGTTGGCGGCGATCGTCACCTCGGCGTTGTCAATGTCGTTGAAGCCCACATCAATGATCGCAACCGTCACGTTCTCCCCCATGATCCCCGCTGCGTGGAACGGCACCGCCCCGACGAGCTGCACTCCCTCGCTGCTGGTGGCGCCGAAGCCCTGCATGGGGATGGCGTAGTTGGGCGGCCGCACCTGCGCTACGTCCGGCAGACTCGCGATGGCCAGCAGCTGGTCCGCGGGCACGAACGCCTCGACCCGGTCGCCGCGCCGGAACCGCACGCGCGCGCCGAAGGCCGCCAGCGACTGCGCCGCCGCGGCCATCTCGCTGCGGAACTGCACGACCACGTGCACGTCCCCGCCCGCACCCGGCGCCGCCAGCGGGCCCAACTGCCGCGCGGCCCCCGCTCCCCCGGCCTGCATGGCCAGCGCGCGCAACGGGCCGGCAAGGTCCGCCAGCCCCTCGGCGCTCCAGCATGGAGTGGTGAGCATCAGGGAGAGCGCAAGCAGCGCGGTAATGGCACCGCACGCGGGGATCTCTCGATTGCGAAGCCGACTCACTTTGACTCCTCCTCCTGACCGCACTCGCGTGCAGGCCAGCTCTGGAGCGCTTGCTGCGTCTGTGTCTGCGGTTCCCCGACTGACACGGGACCCCTCACGCTGCGTCCCCTCCCCGCCGCGAGTTGTCCGTCGTCCGCTGCATCAGGTCCTGCAGGCCTCGGCGGTACGCACGGATCGTCTCCCCCCAGCCGCTCGACCCGCCGAAGCTATCCGCCCGCGCGCCGTACCCGTCGGGGACTCCCATCAGGCCCCCGGGCATCAGCACCGTCAGCCCCCCGCGCGCCGCCCCGCCACCGACCCCTCCCACCACGCTGCCATCGATCGCGTCGCACACATCAATCGCGGCCTCGCTCACCGCCGCGCTGTCACTCTCCTGCAGACCCGCGCACAGCTCGCGCAGGTCACACAACTCACGGTCCACGCCCAGATCGCGACACGTCCGTCGCGCCATCGCCAGCGCGAGCATCCCCGCATCAGGCTCGCCGGCGATCGCCTCCGCCAGCCCTCGCACCGCCGCCACCACATTCACCAGCCCCGCGCAGCGCACCGCAGTCAGGCCCTCCGCCCGCGCGCGCGACCCCGCCGCCTCGTCAAGGCACCGCTGCGCCAGCGCCTCGGGCGTGGCCCCCTCCGGCCCGGCGCCGCTCAGCACTGCTCGCCACGGCAGCCCCGACCCCGGCACGCGCCCGCGCGACACCACCAGCACGTCCACCCGCTCCCGCAGCTCCCAGGCCGCGTCCATGCTGCCGCTGAAGCAACTGTCCAGCACCAGCAGGTCAACCGTCCTGTCAACCGCGTCCAGCGCCTCAGCGACCTCGCGCGCGGTCAGCGCATCCCCCCGCTCCGCATCGAGCGCTACCGCGGCCTCGGCCGACAGCAACGTCCCGTCCGCCGTCAGCCCCGCGGGGCTCGCGCCATGGCCGAACACGATCAGGCCGAGCCGCGTTCCCGGAGCCCGTTCGCCCACCCACCTCAGGAAGTCCGCCAGGCTCTCAGCAGTGCCCACGTTGACCGGCTCGTCCCCCCTGACCGGCGCCCTGCCTTCCCCCGCGCCCCCCACGACGAACCGGTGGCTAGCGACCCGCGAGCGGCCCCTGACGCCCTCGTCGATCTGTCCCGCCAGCGTCCACCCGCCGGCTCGCGCCCCCGCCACAAGCTCGGCGGCGTACCTCCGCCCGAGCGCGCTCAGATCCCCATCCGCGCACACATAGGCGGCCAGCGTCCACCCGCCGCCGCCCTCCGGCGCCGCACCTGTCGGGCACCAGCTCAGGATGCCCGTCAACATCACGACCATCCCAGGCGTGCGGATCATGCCCCTCCGGCCCCCGGATTGTCAGCGTGCAGTGCTGCCGTCGCGCCCACCCGCGCTACCGGCCCGGTCGGCCGTAGCGCGGAGTGCCGAATGTCGCGGTATAGAGCCCGTCCGGACCCGACCGGAAGCCCGCCGCCGACGTCCCCGGCGGAGGGGGCGGCGCCGCCGCCGTCGTGAAGGTCCGGATCTCGCTGAACAGCCAGCCGGTCTGGCCCAGGCGTCCGTTCTCAGGCTGCGCCTCGCCCGACCGCCGCGCTCCCACCCGCCAGTAGAAGCGGCTGCTGGGCAGGAAGCTCTGGTTGATCGTCTGGAACATCACGCCCGTGGTGTCCTGGCGCATCTGCACCTGGAAGTCAGGGTTGCGGCGTCCGTCCGGGTCGTCCTCCGGGAACACCTGCAGGATGTACTCGTTCGCGCCCACCGTCGAGTTCCACGTGAAGGTAATCTGGCTGGTGGACTGGTTGCTCGCCCCGTCTTCGGGCGCCTGCAGCACCGGCGGCGTGAAGTAGGTCACACCCGCCGTCGGCGTGCTGCCGTCGCTCAGGGCATCCTCGGGATCGACCGTCAGCACCTGCGGCTCGATGGTGATCTGCTGGGCCCGCATGCCCGTGGTCGTGATCGGCGAGCCGCTGCCCGCGCGTGTCGGCGGCTCGATCACCCGCTGCACCCGGTGGTAGTAGGTGTGACCGGGCTGCAACTGCCAGTGATAGAACAGGTAGTCCACGTTGCCGTCCTCTTCATCACCCTCCGGCGTGATGTAGGTGAAGTCGAAGTCGTCCTCAAACGGGCCCGCGAAGGCGGCATTGTCGTCCCACACGCCATTGGGCAGCCTCGCCTCGCGCACGATCCCCACCAGCTTGTCCGCCAGCAGGCTGAAGTTCTGCTGACCATCGCTGCGGAAGAACAGCCACGCGAATATCTGGTCGCGCAGCGGGATGTTCCGTGCCGGCACATTCACCCGGATCACTGCCTCGTCACCGGGCGCCTGCTGGAACAGGTGCGAGTTCACCCCCACCGGGCCGTCCGTGGTCGAGGGGCCGGACGCCACGGCGACCACCCCGAGCAGCAGCCCCAGCGCCATCACCGTCGTCAGCGTCTTCTGGTTGTTGCGCGCCCGCTGCTGCACCCGCACGCGCTCCGGACCACTGTAGAGCTTGTAGGCCCGGTCGCCTACCCGCGCGCGACCCTCACCCAGCGGTGTCAACTCCGCGCTGCGCGCGCTCACATCGGCCACCGAGTAGCGCCCCACCTTCACCATGATCAGCTCGCGCAGGTCGCGCTGCCATACCGGCCGGAACAGCACCATCTCCATGCCGCTCTGCAGCCGGTCATCCTGCCCCAGGTTCACCGTCGCCACGCCGAGGGTGTTCACCGACGTGATGAACCCCTCGGGGATGCGGTTGATCAGCAGGTTCTCCACCGCATCGTGCGCGACTTCCCGGACGGCGCTGTTGATCACCTGCGTCTCCTCGCCCCCCCAGCCAGGGATCGGCTTCGTGACCGCCGTGGTCACCGTGCCGTTGAGGTACTCCCCGGTCGCCACGTCCAGCAGCGCCACCGACAGGGTGATCGTCACCTGCCCGTTGCTCTCGTTGACCTCCAGCGACATGATCTGGCCGCTGGCGACCTTGTCAACCTGCAGGCGCTCGGCCAGACGCAGTTGCTCCACCACCGACAGCGGCGGCTCCAGCTCCAGCGCCGCCAGCTCGCGCTCGAGGTCACGCTTGGAACTCACGATGAACTCCCGCGAGTCCTCCAGCGACAGGGCCAGCGCATCGGTCATCTTCTCACTGATGACCGAATCGGTGGCGGCGTCGAGGTCGAGGATCGGCAGCACGATCACTGAGGCGCTCTCCACCACAGGCTGCGCCTGCGCCTCCGCGACCGCCGGGAAGCTGACCACAGCGTACGGTACGACCATGGTTGCGGCGACGAAGAGTGCTACGAATTTCCAGATCCGTCCCTCGTGTAGCCGATGCATTATCCCGTTGCTCCTCCCGGCACGCGGCTGCGCACAACCATGCGCCCGGTATTGCGCACGCTAGCCCGTCCTGCTTCTGTGCACCCCCCACCGCGTTGCGGCGGCGGGCAGTTGCCTATCGGCCCAGCCTCAGTGTCCCCACGGCCTGCGTCTGCAGGCCGTTGTCGGCCCGCGCCGTCACGACCACCAGATAGGTGCCCGACGGCGCCCGCGTCCCGCGCGCGGTCATCCCGTCCCACACCACGCGCTGCGCCCCGGCCGACTGCATCGCATCGCTCACCACCGTGTCCACCAGCCGCCCCGCGATGTTGAGCACGGCGACCTCCACCTGCGCGTCCGCCGACAGCGTGTAGCTGATCTCCGCACCGCCGCCGGCCGCCACCGCCGCCGGAGCCGACACCGCCAGCCCCGCCTCTCCCTCCAGCAGCCGCACCTGCAGCTCCCGCGCCCCCTCGCGCGCGGTGAACTCGTAGCTCTGCGCCGTGCGCATGTAGACCTCGGCGCCCGTCGCGGCGTCAATCAGCACCGGCCTGGTGTCCGTCGGCAGCGCCGACATGTCCGGCCACGCCACGCGCACCGTCTCGCCGGCCGGCCCCAGCACACTGATCGTCCACGTCGTCCCGGCCGCCTGCGCGCGCACATCGACCGCGAACGCCTCATCCTCGCCCGCCGCGGCATACACGCACGTGTCCATCCCCGGCGGCGGCGGCTTGAGCAAGTCCATGCCCGCATCGAAGCCGTCCGTGGCCGCGGGCGCACAGCCGATCCATGTCGCGGCGTCCGACGCCCCGCCGCTGCTTACCGTCAACGGCAGCAGCCAGCCACCCTCGGGCGCCGTCACCGCCGGCCGCGACCCACCATCGCCGACCGCCAGCGTGTCGGTCGCGCGCTCACCGATGAGCGTCACGTCATCGCCGATGTTCAGCCAGTAGCCCACATAGGGCTCGGCAACCGCCGACGTGGTGTACGATCCCAGCACGTAGGCGAACAGCGGGCTGCGCACCAGCCCCGCCGCCATCGCCTGCTGCATGCTGCGCACCACGCCGTTGCGGTCGCGCACCGACAGCGAGAAGAAGTCCAGCGGCTCCAGGAAGAAGTCGCCGATGATGTTCCACCCGCTCGTCCCGGCCTGCAGCGCCACCGCGTGCGTATCGTCCGCCTCGATGCCCTCGGCCGACAGCTCACGGATCTGCTCGAGCTTCAGCCAGTAGCCGGTCCCGAGCCGGAAGCGGTCCGCAGGCGTCGCCGGATACAGATGGTAACGGTTGTCATTGGGCTCCCACGCGGCCATCTTGAAGCTGCCTGCGTCCGCCCCCAGCAGCGCCGCCGGATCGGTGTTGGGATAGTCGTAGGGCAGCGAGATGAGCTGCAGTCCCGCCGGGAACGTCCGGATCGCGCTCACCCCGAAGTTGACCCCAGTCGTCTCCTGGCCTGACGCCACCGTCACGATGCGTTGCGTCGGCGACACCGTGAAGCCGACCGGGTCGGGCCGCACCGTGATCTGGCCCGTCGGCACGTTGTCGAAGCGGTAGTTGTAGGCCGTGCCGTTATTGGGCGTCGTCGGCGTGTCGCTGGTGGTCGTCGAGGCGATGACCGTCTGGTTCACCACCAGCTCCACCGTGACGCCGCCCACCGCCTCCCCGCTGAGCGCGCGCGCGACCAGCCCGGAGATGCTCCCCGGCGGCTCGCCCTGGAGCACCAGCACCACGTCCTGCGTCTCGCCCGCCATCAGGCTGACCGGCTCGGGGTCCGAGCGCTCGTAGCCCGGCGCGGTCGCCTCGACCGAGTAGTCGCCCGGCGGCACCGAGATCTCCACCTCGCCGTTGGCGTCGGTCGTGCCCTCCGCGACCACCGCCCCGTCCTGCAGCACCTCCACCGTCGCGTTCTCGATGGGTGCGTCGTTGATGTCGGTCACCAGCGCCGCAATGGTCCCCGGCGCGGCATCCAGCACCAGATCGATCGTAACCGTGTTCCCGCTGGTGACGGTCGCCAGCTCCTCCGCCGTGCCGTAGCCCAGCGCGGTCCCGTCGGCCACGACTATGACCTCACCCACCGGCACGTCGCCGATGATGTAGCTGCCATCCGCCGCGGTCGTGGTGCAGCCGTAGAGCAGGCCGCGCTCGTAGCCCTCAACGCCGCCCGCCTGCGCCGGCGCCGCCCCCTCCTCCTCTTCCTCCTCATCGACGATCGGCACCGCCTCGTAGGCGCACACCTCCGCCGCCGCTATGCCCTCGCCCGTGGCCGCCGAGATCACTCGGCCGCGTATGGCGCCCGGCTCCGCGCGCGTAATGGCGAAGTCCACCACCGGGTAGTTCAGCCCCCCGTGCGTGGCCATCGCCTCCGAGTGGTCAATCTCGAAGCCCGGCCGATAGGCGCTCATCGAGTACACACCCGGGGGCAGCCCGCCCATCACGTAGCGCCCGTCCTCCTCGCACTCCACCGCCGCCACCATGGTTCCGCCGCGGAACACGCGCACGATCGGCGTCGGGTCGTTGATCGGCTGGTTGCCGTCGCTGATCGACAGCACCCGCCCCTGGAAGCCACCAGTGCGCAGCCAGCACAGCGTGTTGTGCATGAACTTCGCCCGATAGTTCAGACAGTGCACCGGGCTGCCGCCCCACACCTTGTGCGTCTGCTCGAAGCCCCACGCGTAGTAGGCCACCCGGTAGCCCCCGCCCGGCATCTCGAAGCGCACCCCGGCCGTGTTGCCGTTGTCGTAGGTGTGAGTGACCACCGCGCCGCCTACGGCCTCGATCACGTCCGGCCACACCGTGTAGTGCGCGCAGTCCTGCGCGTACATAACGTTGTTGGTCACCCACCAGCCGATGGCGCAGTCATCGTCGGGCACCTCTTCGTCCTTGGGCGGCCAGAAGCCGAACGGGTGCGCCACCACCGGGTCGCCGTCGGTGCCGTTGATGAAGTCGTCCGTGACCGCCCCGCCCGTGCCGCCGTTGTTGTCATCGGAGACATAGGCGGCGTGCAGGTAGTTCGTGTAGAAGCTGTTCGGACTGGTGCCATCTAACGTCAGCGCGAAACCGATGTTCTGCCCGGAGATCATCAGGCGCCCGCCGCGGTCCAGGAAGGTGGACAGCGTCGCCTGGGTGGTCGCGCTCACCAGGCTGCCCTCCGCTACCCAGGTGTCGCCGCAGTGCGGCGCCGCCCAGATCACCGCCCGGTCCGCCACCAGCACCTCGCGTGTGCCCGTCAGATCGGGCACCGTGAGCTGCACCTCGCGCGTGGGCAGGTAGTAGATCAGGTCGGTGATGGTGATCGGCCCGCGGCAGATGATCCGCCACACGTCGTAGGGCTCACCGGTGCCCCTTGGCGCGTTGCGGATGGTGTTCCGCGCCCCGCCCGCGCCCGGGTTGGTGGTGTAGTAGCTCTCCACCGGGAACATCGTCGGGAAGTCGTTATTGGCGCCGCTCGCCGAGAAGATGAAGCCCTGGCCCTCACAGTAGTCATCGACAAACAGCACGTTCGTCTTGGGCTCAAAGGCCAGCGTGGTGAAGCCGAAAACGTCATCGTACTCGAAGGAGTTGCCCGCGACGTCCTGCACATGCACGTCGATGATGAAGTCGCTCGGAGAGGCGGGCGTGGACCACACGCCGCTGAACACGCCGTCATCGGCGACGGCGTCACCGTGCGCCGGGTCACCGTCGTCGAACAGCTCGGTCTGGCCCACCGTCTCACAGTCCACCTCGCGATAGACCATGGCGTCGTTGAGGCCCGACTGCAGGTTGACCACGCCCTGCACGAACAGCTTGTGGTCCCGGCCCTGGCTGTCGTCCTCAGCCGAATCGGGATCCTTGAACTCCATCACCACGCGGTCAACTCCGCTGTCGCGGTCGAAGACCTCAACGTGGAAGGTCGCGTCGGTGCCCGGCGCTACCCACCGCCGCGGAGCATCCACCGTCGGCAGGTCCACCAGCTCCGGCGGCACCGGGTCGCCTGCCTCCAGCCGCCAGATGTCCGGGCTGCCGCTGCGCTCCGAGGTGAAGAAGATGCGCACCGGCTGCCGAGGGTTCAGCCCCGGGTTGAACGCGGGGTAGCGGTCGTCGGCATCGTCGGCAACGTCGAGGTTGCTGCGCAGCGTCGCATCGAAGGAGTCCTCGCCCGCGGGCGAGACCGTCCAGATGTTGTAGTCGCGGTTAACGTCCGCGGCCTCGGTCAGGCGGTCGGAGGCGAAGGCGATAAGCTGGCCGTTGTGGCGCCACGCAGGGTCGGTGTCATTGGCCGCCGGGTCGCCGCCGCCGGTGGTCACCTGCTGTTCGTTGCTGCCGTCCGGGCCGATACGGAAGATGCGGCTGCCGCCGGCGCCCGAGCGGGTGAACAGGATCGGCGAGGCGCCGCCTGCGGCCGTCGGCGACCACACCGGCTGCGTCTCGTCCGCCGGGTTGGTGGTGATGGCCTGGGGCAGACCCGAACCGTCCGAGGGGATGATGAACAGGTCACGATTCCCGTTGGCGTCGCCGCTGAACACGATCTGCGCCGCGTCGGGTGACCACGTGGGCTCGTACTTGTTGCCCGGGCTGAAGGTGATCTGCCGCACCGTGCCGGTCAGCACCTCAACCGTGTAGATCTGCCACACGCCCGAAGCGTTCGACGAGAACGCCACCAGACGACCACCGGGATCGTAGGCCGGGTAAAGCTCATCCCCGGCCATGTCTGTGAGCTGCATGGCGAACGAGCCGTCAACACGCAGCATCCACAGGTTGTAGTCGTCGGCGGTAGCCCCGGAGTCGAACTGCCCATCACCGTCATCGTCCACACCGTTGCTGGAGATGATGATGCGGTTCAGCTCACCGTAGGGGGCCGAGTTCGCGTACAGCTCCTCGGAATCGGTGGCTGTGGGAGTGAGGTTGATGTCCGGGATCGGCCCCGAGCCCTGCTGGGCCCGCATGGCCATCTCCTCGAACAACCAATCGGGGCGCGCCATCCCAATGTAACGTCGGCCGCAGGGCAGCGGGCGCCCGCTCGAGGAGTACCCGGCCGCGGTCAAATCGGCCGCTGTGCCGGCCGGCCTGACAGGGGCGCCGAGGGAGATGACGCAATCCGATACGATTATCGCGGCGCACAACGTGACGACGAGTGTCAGAAGGATGCGCCCCTTCTGCAACACAATCACTCCCCCGGGCCTGTGGCTTCGACCCAAGCGCTAGCTGCAGTTGATGCTTCGGTTGCCCTGCAAGTACCCATTCAGGTCCGGGCTTCGCCAGCCGGCTGGCGGCGCCCCTTCCCGGCCCGGACCCGACCTGTCCCTGCCTCAGGTCCACCGGCATCCCAACCCGCCGGCAGCCCCTGGCGCCCCGTCGGTCCGACACGGGGGTGTGGCCCGCTCCGGTCCGGCAACACACCTACTTCGGCAGCGGATTATAGCACACCAGCGCGCAGCAACGCAAGCTGCGCTCAGTTAACCCCCTGTGACGCCCGCCGCCTGCGCTGCGCTGTACGGGCCCGGACCCGCCAATCGCTCACCTGCGTGCTTTGACAAGTTTCCCCCACAGCCGTTCCACCGCCTCCCGCGTTGACCCCACATCACCCTCCGTTGACACCTCATGGTCCGCCGGGAAGCGGCCGATCCCCAGCTCCTCGTGCAACCCCACCAGCGACCACGCGTACTCCTCGCTCACCCCGTCGCGTGCCATCAGTCGGCGCACGCGCGTCTCCGCCGATGCCGTCACCTGCACGGTCACATCCACCAGCCCGACCCCGCCCATCTGGGGCAGGTTCGCCGCCTCAATCACCATCACCTCCGGCCCGTCAACACGCGCGCGCTGATTCTCGATCAGCTCCGCCATGCGTGCCACCATGGCCGGATGCACCACCTGCTCAAGCCTTCCCCGCGCCGCGGCGTCGGCAAACACCCGCTGCGCCAGCGCCCGCCGGTCAAGACTCCCATCGTCCCGCCGGTACTGCTCACCGAACTCCGCGATCACCCGCTCCAGCAGCGCCGAACCCGGCGCCAGTAGCTCCCGCGAGACATCGTCCGCCCGTATCCCCACCGCCCCCAGGCGCTCCAGCTCGTCCAGCACCACAGACTTGCCGGCCGCGATCGGCCCGATCAGCCCTACCACGAGCACGGCCGGCGCCTCCCCCGCGTGCCTCCGCCACTGCCGGGCACGCCTACTCCTCGTCCTCGTCTTTCACGTCGTCGTCCCCGTCGTCGGAATCCTCAGTGCCCGCGGACTCCTCATCCCCTTCGGCGTCCCCCGCTTCTTCGGCCGCCTCCGCCTCTGCCGCCTCCCCGGCCTCCTCGGCTTCCTCGACCTCTTCGGCCGCCTCCACCTCGCGGACCTCCTCGCTCTCGCCGGTTGTCCCATCCAGCTCCGCGGCGACGGCGCCCAGCACATCGGCGAACTGATCGCCCAGCGTCGCCCGCGGCGTCTCCTGCTCGGCCATGTACCGCTGGTACTCCTGGCGCTCCTTCTCCTCCATCGCGGCCACCAGCGACAGCGTCATGCGCCGCGCCTGCGGCCGCAGCTTGAGCACCTGGAGCTGCACCTCCTGCCCCTCCTGCAGCACCTCCGCGGGGTTCTCGATGCGCCGCTGCGACATCTCACCAATGGGCAGGAACCCCTCGACCTCGAACTCAGGCAGCTCCACGAAGGCACCGGTGCGCACCATGCGGTTCACGCGCCCCTTGACCATCGACCCCGGCCTGAGCTGCTTGCCGACCTCCTTCCACGGGTCCGGCAGGATCTGCCGGCGCCCCAGCGAGATGCGGTCGCGCTCGTGGTCGATCTCCAGCACCACCACCCGCAGCGTCTCCCCCACGCTGCACACATCCGACGGATGGTCCACGCGCCCCCATGACATCTCCGAGATGTGCAGCAGCCCGTCCACGCCCCCCAGGTCGATGAAGGCGCCGTAGTCGGTGATGTTGCGCACCTTGCCCTCGCACACCAGCCCCTCGTGCAGCTTCGCCAGCGTCTCGTCCCGGCGCTGCTTGCGCTCCTCCTCCACCACCAGCCGATGCGAGAGCACGACCTTCTTGCGCTCCCGGTCGGCCTCCAGCACCTTCAGCCGCAGCGAGCGCCCCACGAAGCGGTCGAGGTTGCGCACATCCCGCGTCGCCACATGCGAGGCCGGCACGAACCCCGACACGCCCAGGTCCACGCGCAGGCCGCCCTTGACCCGGTCGGTCACCATCGCGTCCAGTACTTCCCCCGTCTCCATCGCGCTGATCACGCGGTTCCACACGCGCTCGTAGTCAGCGCGCTTCTTGGACAGGATCGTCGTCCCCTCGTCGTCCTCCAGCTTGACCACGGCCACCTCGATCTCCGAGTCGCACTCCGGCATCTCCGAGCGATCGAGGAACTCGTACATCGGCACAACGCCCTCCGCCTTGCCTCCCACGTCCACCAGCAGGCCGTCCTCGGTCACCGACACCACGATGCCCTTGACGATGTCGCCGGGCTTCGGGCTCGCCGGCCCGGCCTCGTCCAGGTCCACGTCGTCCATCGTCATCGGCTCGTCTTCGGCGCTCTCACTCGGGATCGCGGTGTCCGGAGCCCGCCGCTCGGCCACGTCGTCGCTCCGCTCCTGCGTCGGCACGGCGTCGGCGTCGTCGCGTTCGTCGGTCTCCCAGGCAGACATCTCGAGGTCCTCCTTGCCCGCCGGAGGGGCGCATGCCCGTGCTCCGATCGGGCGGCACACGTCGCGTTTCGGTTGATTGGTCCCGGTTACTCGGATGCGTCTGCTACGTCCCGCGACACAGTCTGCATGTCACGCCAGTTCGTTCCGACTGCAACGTCCACCGCCAATGGAACGTTCAGGTCAAACGCCGATTCCATCACCTCCCGCACCAGCCCCCCCACCGCCGCCACCTGATCTGCCGGCACCTCCAGCACCAGCTCGTCGTGCACCTGCAGCAGCATCCGGCTCTCCGGACTCACCTCCCGCAGGCGCGGCGCCAGCCTCAGCATCGCCACCTTGATGATGTCCGCGGCCGTACCCTGGATGGGCGTGTTGACCGCGGCTCGCTCGGCGTACGACACCGCCCGGCTGTCCGAGCTGTTGATCTCCGGCAGCGGACGCTTGCGCCCCAGCAGCGTCTCCACGTAGCCCTGCGCATGCGCCGTCGCCACGATCTCGTCGATGTACCTGCGCACGCCCGGCAGCGCGCGGAAGTAGTTCTCGATGAAGGCCTCGGCTTCCTCCCTGCTGATGCCAAGCTGCTTGCCCAGCGCCGTCGGCCCCTGGCCGTAGAGCACGGCGAAGTTCACCGTCTTCGCGCGCCCGCGCATCTCGTAGGTGACCTCGTCGGCGGGCACGCCGAACACCGCCGACGCCGTCTCGGCGTGGATGTCTGCCCCGGCCTGGAACGCCGCCACCAGCCGGCTGTCCCCGCTGATGTGCGCCAGGATGCGCAGCTCGATCTGCGAATAGTCCGCCGACACCAGCTCGCAGCCCTCCGCGCTCACGAAGCAACTGCGAATCTCGCGCCCCCACTCGCTGCGGATCGGGATGTTCTGTAGATTCGGGTTCCGACTCGACAGCCGCCCGGTCGCCGCCACCGTCTGCTCGAAGGTGGTGTGCACCCGCCCGGTCTGTGGGTTCACCTCGCGCAGCAGGCCGTCCACGTAGGTCGAGCGCAGCTTCGCGTACTCGCGCTGCTGCAGCACCAGGCGCGCGATCTCGTGGTCCTCGGCCAGCTCCTCCAGCACCGCCGCGCTCGTGGACCACCCCGTCTTGGTACGCCGGCCCCTGGGCAGCTCCAGCCGCTCGAACAGCACCTGCGCGAGCTGCTGCGGCGAGCCCACGTTGAACTCGCAGCCCGCGATCTCGCAGATGCGCGCCTCGAACCGCCCGGTCATCTCCCCGAGCTGCTCGCCCAGCGCCTCCAGCTTCTCCGCATCGATCGCGATGCCCGCCAGCTCCATCTCCGCCAGCACCAGCGTCAGCGGCATCTCGACGTCCTCGAACAGCGCCAGCTCTCCGGCCTGCTCGAGCAGCCCGCGCATCGGCTCGCCCAGCTCCCTCACCGCCACCACCTCGGTCGCCGCGCGCAGCGCCCCCGGGTCCTGCTCCGCCTGTGCCTCGCCGTCGGCCTCGGGCAGCGCGTAGCCCAGCATCTCCTTCGCCAGCGTGCCGATCGAGTGATCGCGCCGGTTCGGCGCCAGCAGGTACGAGGCAATCTCCGGGTCGAAGCGCCCGCCCCGCACCGTCATCTCATGCTCCGCCAGCGCCCGCGCCAGGCCCTTCAGGTCCGCCGCGCTCACGCCCACCTCCTCGTCGGCGAGCACCTCGCGCAGACCCGCCAGGTCCAGCTCCCCCGCGCTCTCCTCGGCGAACAGTGTTCCAGCGTCCGCCGCAGCCGTGGTCAGCGGCGCCAGCAGCGCGCGGTTCGCCCCCGCCGGCACCGCCAGCACCGGCCCCGCCTCCGTCTCCGCCAGCGCCACCGTGATCTCCCCCGCCTCGCGCGCGCGCGTCACCACCTCATCGAGGTCGGCCTGGTCGGCCGCCGGCTCGACACGCACCTCCCGCTGCGCCGCCTCCCCGGCGGGGAGGCGATCCAGCAGGCTGGCGAACTCCAGCCGCGCGGCCAGCGCCCGCAGCTCATCGACCGGCAGGCCCTCCCACGCGATCTCCTCCAGTTCGGTCTCCACCGGCGCGTCGGTGCGGATCTCCGCCAGCCGCCGGCTCACCAGCGCCGCCTCCGGCTCCTCCTCCAGGCGGTTGCGGATGCGCGTGACCTCGATCTCATCGATGCGCCTCAGCGCCTCCTCCACCGAGCCGAACTGCCGCAGGATCTCCAGCGCGCTCTTCTCGCCGATGCCCGCCACGCCCGGGATGTTGTCCGAGCTATCGCCCGCGAAGGCCTTCAGGTCGATCAGTTGCCTGGGCTCGAGGCCGTACTCCTCGCGCACGGCCTCGACGTCGTAGCGCTTCGTCTCCTTGATGCCGCGCAGCGTCGCCACGACCTCGACGCCGTCGTCCACGAGCTGCAGCATGTCCCGGTCGCCGGTGACGATGGTGACCTCGAGGCCGGCATCGCGCGCGCGTGCGGCCAGGGTGCCGATCACGTCATCGGCCTCGAAGCCCTCCAGCGCCACCCGGCCCATGCCCAGCGCGTCGATGACGTCATCCAGCAGCGGAACCTGCGCCTTGAGCGCGTCGTCCGTCGGCGGCCGGTGCGCCTTGTAGGGCTCGTAGATCTCGTCGCGGAAGGTCGGGCCGGGCAGGTCCAGCGCGACCGCTGCGTAGTCCGGCTGCTCCTCCTCCAACAGCAGCAGCAGCATCTGCAGGAAGCCGTAGATCGCGTTCGTCGGCTGCCCGTCGCGGGTGCTCAGCGGCGGCAGCGCGTGGAACGCGCGGTGGAACAGGCTGTGGCCGTCTACCAGCAGGACCTTCTCCGCCATCTCCGCCATCCTCAATGTGGCCGGGCTCTACCGCCCCATGTCGGGCAGGCGCATGACCTCGTCCACGCCCTCGAGCCGCTCGTCGTGCAGCAGGTAGTCCAGGGCCGAGCGCCGCCCCAGCTCCGACATCGCGCCCATCAAGTCCCACAGCCCGAGGCTGGTGCCCATCTCCTTCAGCTTCGGCTCGCCCTCGATGCCGCCCAGCTCGCCCGCGATCTCGACCGCACGGTAGAAGTTCCCGACCTCGTCAATCAGGCCCAGCTCCAGCGCCTGCTCGCCGGTGAAGATGCGCCCGTCGGCCAGCTTGCGCACCTCGGCCTCGTCCATCTCGCGGCCCTCGGCCACCGCGGTCACGAACTGGTCGTACATGTCGTCAAGCAGCTCCTGGATCAGCGCCTTCTCATCGGGCCGCATCGGGCGGTAGAGCGAGCCGGTATCCTTGTAGCGGCCCGTGGTCAGGTTGCCGGCCTCGACCCCGTACTTCTCCATCAGCTCCGACAGCTCCAGGTACTCCATGCGCACGCCGATGCTGCCGGTCACGGACGAACCGCTGGCCACGATGCGGTCGGCCGGCGCGGCGATGTAGTAGCCGCCTGAGGCGGCCACGTCGGCCATCGACACCACCACCGGCTTGGTGGCCGCGAGCCGCGCCACCTCCTCGTAGATCTCCTGGGAGGCCGCGGCGCTGCCGCCCGGGCTGTTGATGCGTATCACCACCGCCCGGATGCTGTCGTCCTCGGCCGCGTCGCGCAGTTGCTTCATGATCGCGCGCGCCCCGCCCACATTGGCGCCGAACAGCGTCTGCTCGCCTGAGGCGGAGATGACACCGCTGACGCTGATGACTCCCACATGCTCGCCGAAGCCGCCGAACGGACCGCCGCTCGCGCCCGCCATCGCCATGACGCCGATGAGGAACAGCATGACGCCACCGAGGAGGATCAGCACCACGCAGCCGACGCCCCCGACCAGCAGCCAGTTGGTCCCGCGCCGCCGCGGCGGCGCCGGCGGCGGGCCGCCGGCATGGGGCGGCTCCTGGGGCGCGGGCGCGTACTGTGCCTCCTCGGGCGGCGGTGGCGGCCCGGCCAA